>JAPLLC010000023.1:8380-31033 GCA_026387775.1 Candidatus Methylomirabilota bacterium
ATGATCTCGGTGGCCGGGGCGTACCCCTTGGCGTAGTTGTCCCGCACGACCTTGGTGGCCTCCTCGAACGGCTTGCGATCGGGGGAGCTGATCTGCAGCCCCTTCTCCTGCAGCTTCTTCATCACATCCTTCTCGTCATCCTGCAAGAGCTTGAACTCGTAGGCCGCGGTCTCCTGCGCCGCCTTGGCCAGGACATCCTGGTATGCCTTGGGCATGCTCTGATAGAGCTTGTCGTTGATCGAGACCCCGTTGTAGCTGAAGAGGTGGTAGCTCACCGTCACGTACTTCTGCACCTCCCACCAGCCGGAGGCCCACAGCGTGGAGAATGGATTCTCCTGCCCGTCCATGACCCCCTGCTTGAGCGCGTTGAACACCTCGGGCATGCCCATGGTCACGACGTTGAAGCCCAGCGCCTTGCCAGTCTCCACGTACACCTTGTTCTCGGGCATGCGCAGCCGCATCCCCGGGATGTCCTTGAGCGAGTTGATGGGCCGCTTGGAGTTGGAGATCACCCGGAATCCGTTCGCCATCCAGCCCAGGACCCGGACGCCGGCCTTCTGGTACTCGGCCACGAACTCGTCGCCGATCGGTCCGTTCAGCGTCTTCTGGACGTGGTCGTAATCCCGGAAGACGTAAGGCAATTCCAGAATGCCGATCTTCGGGTAGGAGGCCGTGAGGATCCCGCCCGTGATGGCCATCTCGATGGTGCCGATCCGCACCCCTTCCGTGAACTCCCGCTCGCCGCCGAGCTGGCTGCTGTCGTAGAGGAATCCCTCGACCTTGCCGCCGGTCCCCTCTTTGATCGCCGGGAGGAACTTCTCCTTCAGGGCGATGTTGACCGGATGGTTCGGGGCGTACCAGTTTGCGATCTTCAGCTTGTAGGTCTCCCCCGCCAGCGCCTCGCCGGCGCCGAGGGCCAGGAGGCAGGCGGCCGCCAACCCGAGGACGGCCACCACCGCGACGATCGAACTCCGCTTCCGCATGGCTGCACCTCCACTTCGTTGTGTATGCCCCACCCACGACCCCAGAAAACCGACTCCCCTTCCGTCTATCCCCGGACCGACTTGACGGCGGCGACCAGGCGCGCCGCCCTCTCCAGGTATGCCCGATAGACCCGGCACCCCTCCGCATCCGGCGCCACGACACCGCTGGCCCGCGCGACCTCCCGGGCGACGCCGTAGTCCGGGGCCATCCCCAGCGCCACCCACGCCATCACCGCCGCCCCCAGGGCCGAGCCTTCGGGACTCTCGGGAACCTGGATGCGGGCCCCGAACATGTCCGCCGCGATCCGAAGCCACGCGGCGGAGCCGACGAGGCCTCCCGTGACCCGAATCTCCTCGATCGCCCCGAAGCGCTCCCGGAGGGTCTCGACGATCCGCGCGACGGAGGCCGTGATCCCCTCGAGCACCGCCCGGGCCACGTGCCCCCGCGTGTGCCGCAGCGTGAGGCCGTGGAGCCCCCCCGTCGTCTCGGGATCCCAGATCGGACACTGCTCGCCGGAGAGATACGGCAGGAAGATCAGCCCCTCCGCCCCCGCGGGCACGGCCGCCGCCAGGTCGTTCACCGCTGCATGGAGGCGCTCCAGGCTCGCCGCCTCCGGCCCCAGCGTCCGCAGGAACCAGTCGTACACGATGGCGCCGCTGCTCACGATCCCGCCGGTGACCCACCAGGACTCATCCAGGGCGTAGGTCCAGAGCCGTCCCTGCGGGTCGACCGTGGGCTCGGGAACCAGGCAGCGGCAGGCCGCGCTCGTTCCCACGTTGACCGCCGCCACGCCTGGGCCGATGGCCCCCACCCCGAGGCTGGCCAGGACCCCGTCCCCGGCCCCGATGACGCACGGCATTCCCTGCGGCAGGCCCGTCTCCGCCAGCGCCTCCGGCCGCCAGCGGGTGAGGACCGTCCGCGGCGAGACGGGCGGCGAGAGCTGCTCCTCCCGGATTCCCGCCGCCGCCAGCGCCCCGCCGTGCCAGCGCCGCTGGCGCATGTCGAAGAGCCCGGAGGCGGAGGCCATGGACCAGTCCACGATGTATTCGCCGAAGAGCCGGCGGAACACATATTCTTTGATGGAGACGTAGCGGACAGCCCGGGGCGCGAACGGCTGGCCTTGCAGCCAGCCGATCTTGGCCAGCGGATAGATGGCGTCCAGCGGACAGCCTGTGGCCTCGTAGAGGGCCCGGGCGTGGGGGGAGCGCCGGAGTCTGTCGGCGATCGCCGCGCTGCGCCGATCGGACCATGTGAGATAGGGACTGAGCGGCCGGTCGTCGCCGCCCACGGGCATGATGCTGTACCACTGGGAGCTGAAGGCCACGGCGTCGACCCGCACGCCCGCAGGACGGCCCCCGTACGCCTCCCGCACGGCCGCCAGCACGGCCGGGTAGACCGTCTCCGGGTCCTGCTCCGCCCAGTCCGCCTGCGGGGTAAGCATGGGGTAGGCCTGCCGGGCCAGGGACAGGATGCGGCCCTGGCCGTCGAAGAGCACGGCCTTCGTCGCCGACGTCCCGATGTCCACGGCCAACACCACCCCGCGTTCAGCCACTGCGTTCCCTCCGGCGGACAGACGACCCTAGCAGCCCGCTGAATACTCATTTCTTGGCAGGCTGCTCAAAACGGTCCAGATGCAAGGCGGAACGCGTAGAGCCGAGTGAGGCGTACTCCAGGTACGCCGCAGCGAGTGCTCAAGCGGTCCAACGCCGCAGATGGGCCGTTTTCAGCAGCCTACGAGCGAGGGATTGAAGACTTCCTTCGGCAGCGACGCGAATGCCGCCTGGATCTCCGCCGTCTCCTTCTCGTTGAGCGAGCGTAGCGGGGCCTTCATGTCCAGGGGAAACTTCCGGCCGCGCAGCCGCATGACTTCTTTGTAGCCGGCCAGATAGGGGCCGATCTTCAACACCCCGCGGAGCTGGTTGACGAGGAGCTGAAGCTTACGCGCCCGCTCGTACTGCTTCGCCATGACGGCGTCGTAGAGGGCCACCATCAGCTCCGGGAACGGGTTCGCCACGGCGGATACCACTCCCACGCCGCCCACCATCATGGCGGGGAACACCAGCCCGTCCGTCCCGATGATGCAGGCGAAGCCGTCGCCGCCCACCTCGACGTACTCCTGGAACAGGATCATGTCCCGGCTGGAGTCCTTGATCCCGGCGATGTTCTTGACGCGTCCGGCCAGCTTGCCGACCAGGGACGAGGAGATCCCCGACGCCGAGCGGCCGGGATTGTTATAGAGGTACACCGGCATGTCGGGCACGGACCCCGCGATCTCGCCGAAGAAGGTGTCCAGGCCCGGTCCATCCGAGGGGTAGAAGTAGGGGGCGATGACCGAGATGGCATCGGCCCCCGCGGCCTTGGCGTGTCGGGACAGCTCGATGCCGGCGGCGGTGTTGTTGGTGGTGACCTGCGGCATCACGAAGATCCGGCCCTTCACCTGGTCCACGGTGATCTCGGTGACCAGCCTGCGCTGGGCGTCGGAGAGGGCGATGCCCTCCCCCATGGTTCCGCAGGGGAAGATGCCGTGAACGCCGGACTGGACCATCCACTCCAGGTGATCGCGGAGGGCCTCCTCGTGGATCTCCCCGGCGGGGGTGAGCGGGGTGTGCAGCGCGACGATGACTCCGTGGGCTTTCATGAGCTAGATCTCCAATTCTGTCAGTGAAGCTGGAGACCTCCCCGGGCCCAACGTCCCGTCACGGTCCCGGGCCGGGGGAGGCTCTCCCGATGGTTATTGTCTCTGCGCGGTCAGGGGTTAATCACTTCCGCGTTGCTTCGATGGCCTTGAACAGGCTGTCCACGTACTCCTTGCCGATCTCCTTCTCCGCCCAGGCCTTGACCGGCGGCTGCGCCAGCTTGCGGAATTGCGCCAGCTCGGCGGGTGTGATCTCCGTGACCTCCATGCCGAGCTTCGTGAGGATCTGCTTGGCGTCCTTGTCCTGATCGCTCGTCATCTTGCGGTGGATGGCCGTGGCCTTCTGCGTGCCCTCCTCCACCGCCTTCCGCTCGACGGCCGAAAGGCCCTGGTAGTACTTCTCGTTGATCGTGTAACCATGGACGCTCCAGACGTGGCCGTCCAGGGTGATGTACTTCTGATACTGATACAGGCTGGCGGCCAGGATGTTGGTCACGCCGTTCTCCTGCCCGTCCACGACCTTCTGCTGCAGGGCCGTCGGCAGCTCCGCCCAGGGGATCGCCGAGGGGCTGGCGCCGAGGGCGGTGACGAGCGTCTGGAACACGGGGCTGGGCATGACGCGCATCTTGAGCCCCTTCATGTCCTCAGGGATGTGGATGGGCCGCTTGCTGTTGGTGAAGTGGCGCACGCCGTTGTCGGCGAACGACATCACCCGGACCCCGGTCTTCTTGATCATGTCGTCGGAGAACTCCTTCAGCCAGGGGCTGTCGTACACCCGCCAGGCATGCTCGTGGTTCTCGTAGAGGAACGGGATGCCGAGGACGCCGACGGGCTTGTAGATCACGGCGATGGCGCCGTCGTGGGCCACGGCCATGTCCAGCGTGCCGAGCCGCAGTCCCGACATGGTGTCGGCGTCGTTCCCGAACTGGCCGGCCGGGAAGATCTCGACCTTGATGGAGTTGTTGGTCGCCTTCTCGACGTGCTCCTTGAAGGCGAGCGCGGCGGCATGCTTCGGCTGGTCGGGCCGGGCGGGCTGGAAGTGGGCATACCTGAGGACCTTTTGCTGGGCCAGGCCGGCCGTCGGGAGGGCCAGCAACACGACGGCCAGGGCGACGAGAACCCCACATCTCCACTTCATGACACTTCCTCCTTCTCCCGTGAGGGTTAACGACTGAACCCGAACAGTCTGGGCAAGGTCAAGCTGATCGCCGGGATGTACATGACCATCGCCAGCACCACCAGAAGCGCGGCCACCATGGGCAGGATGGCTCGTGAGAGCTTTTCGAAGCTCAACTGGCCCACGGTCGTGAGGATGAAGAGGACGCCGCCCACCGGGGGCGTGACCATGCCGATCGTGATGTTGAGCACGAAGGCCATGGCGAAGTGCAGGGGGTTGATGCCGACCTGATCCGCCAGGGGGGCCAGCACCGGGACCAGAATGATGACCGCGGGCAGCGTGTCGATGAACATGCCGCAGATCAGGACGAAGACCGCCACGATCGTCATCACGATGGTAGGATCCCGGCTGATGCCCATGATGTAGGCGGCGACCGTCTGGGGGACCTGGACGACGGTGAGGATGTTGGCGAAGAGAGACGCCATGGAGACGATGAGGAGCGCGGCCGAGGTGACCAGGGCGCTCTGGACCACGACCCTGGGCAGATTCCGCAGGGTCAGCTTCCTGGTGACGAAGAATCCGACGAACAGGGCGTAGAAGACCGCCACCGCCGAGGCCTCGGTGGCGGTGAAGATGCCGCCCAGGATCCCGCCGATGATGATCACCGGCATGAGCAGCGCCGGGACCGCCCGCCAGGCGCTCCGCAGGCGCTCCCCCCAGGTGGCCAGCGGCGACCGGAAGAGGTAGTTGCGGCGGATGGCGGTGATGTGGTTGAGAGCGGCCAGCGCGAGGGCCATGAGGACGCCGGGCAGGACGCCGGCCAGGAACAGCCCCGCGATGGTCACCTTGCTGTCGGTGATGGCGTAGATGACCATGATGATGCTGGGCGGGATGATGGGGCCCATGATGGCCGTGGAGGCGGTCAGGGCGGCGGAGTAGTACTCGTCGTAGCCCGCCCTCTTCATCATCCGCATGATCAGGGCGCCGGGGCCGGCGGCGTCGGCCAGGGCCGATCCGCTGATCCCGGCGAACAGCATGAGGGTCAGCACGTTCACGTGGCCCAGGCCGCCGCGGATGTGCCCCACCATGTTGCTGGTGAAGCGGAGCAGCGACAGGGTGATCCCGCTCGCACTCATGAGATCGGCCGCCAGGATGAAGAACGGGACCGCCATCAAAGGGAAGGAGTTGATCCCGTTGAAGAACCGCTGGGGCACGGTGAGGAGCGACAGCTTGCCGTCCATCAGCAGGGCCAGGAAGCCCGAGCCGCCCATGCTGATGGAGACGGGGAAGCCGATCGCCATGCCGAGGAGGAAGGTGACGACGAGTGTGATCCCCATGGCCTATACCCCCTCCCCCGAGAGATCCTCCAGGACGTATCCGGGCTGGAACCGCCTGTCCGCATAGTTGCGGAACATGAGCAAGAGGTGCACGGCGAAGAGGAGGGTGCCGATGGGGATCGCCAGAGACGGGATGCCGAGGGAGATGTTCAGGACGGGGGTCTCCTGGTTCCAGACGAAGACGGCGAACTGGAAGCCGAGAACCGTCACCGCCCCGAGAAATGCCAGCACGAGGCCCCCAACCACCATCCTCACCTTGCGGCCCAGCGCAACGGGCAGGCGGTCGTGCAGCATCTCGAGGGCCACGTGGCGCCCCTCGCGCAGGGCGAGGCCGGCCCCCAGATAGGCGATCCAGATCATCAGGTACTGGGAGACCTCCTCTGCCCAGATGATCGAGAAGTTGAACGCGTACCTGGCGACGACGTTGACGAAGACCAGCGTGGTCATCACGGCCATCATGCTGAAGATGACCGCCCGGTTGGCCGCGAGAAACCATCGTTCGAATCGACTCTCGGGCATGAAGACCTCCTCAAGTGACTAATGACCAAATCCCAATGACTAATGCCGGGGGAAGTTTCCCGTCCTCGAATTATCAGCGCGACGGAGGCGCGTTCCACTATTGGTCATTGGACATTTGTCATGGGTCATTCGAACCGCAGTGCTTAGGAGCCGTTACGAAATAACATGGCCATTTGTTGTGATTTCGTTACGGCTACTTATGCCGTTCCGGAATTTCTCCGATCAAGTTATTCTTTGACAACGGCTTACGCCATTGTTCGCGAATAATGCGGACTAGTAGCGTTTATTGACCAGCGCCTCTCGCGTCTTCTGTACGCTGGCCACGAAGCTCTGGCGTTTCTTGAGCGCCACACCAACCGCCAACACGTCGATCACCGACAGATGCGCGATACGGGAGGACATCGGCTCCGGCTTGAACCCCGTCTCGCGTGTGTGGACGCAGAGCGCCACATCCGCGAGGGCCGCTACCGGCGACTTGCGGTGACTCACGATCGCGATGGTGGCGGCACCCGCCCCCTTGGCGATTTCCAGCGTCTCCATGATGTCCTTGCTGGAGCCGGAGTGGGAGATGGCCACCACAACGCAGCGCGGCGTCATCAGGGCCGCGGACATGGCCTGCATGTGTGGATCGTCCTGCCAGCCGCACGGGATGCCGATGCGGAAGAACTTGTGATAGGCGTCCATGGCCACGGAGGCCGAGCCGCCAAAGCCGATGAACTCGATGCGGGACGCCCGGGCGAGCAGGCGGATCGCCTGCTCCACCAGAGCCGGCTCCAGCGTCTCCAGGCTATCCTGGATGGCCAGGGCGTTGGCGGTCAGGACCTTGCGGCTGAGCGTGGCGGCGTCGTCCTTGGGGCCCACGTCCTCGTGGATGTTCTTCACCTCGGGAACCAGATCCTGGGCCAGGTGGATCTTCAGGTCGTGATATCCCTTGAATCCCAGCGCCCGGCAGAAGCGGATCACCGTGGGCTCGCTGGTCCCGGCGTTCTCCGCCAGCTCGCTGATGGACTGGTAGATAACCTTGTCCGGTGCGGCCAGAACATACTCCGCCACGCGCCGCTCGGCGGCGTGCAGCTCATCGCTCTTGGCCCGGAGCGCCCGCAACACGCTCCCGCGCCCCGCCTGCCCGCCGTCCGCCCTCTTGCCGCTTATCCTGCTCATCTCGCCTTGAGGGAATTGTGGGGTGAGTGTAGTTTTACTACCTATCATCGCTCAATATAGATGTCAAGATGGAATTTCCCTACAGGACAGAAGGTCATACGATGGGGGGAATCGCATCATGGGGTAGGTTTTAAAGCGCTTTTCGAATGTCTGAATGCCTTTGGTCCTAGATGCGCGGTGAGGAGCCTATCGTACGCGAGATCAACAAGTTGTCTCTGCACCTACGTCCCCTCTCACTGCACCTACGTCCCCTCTCACGTCCCCTCTCACTATGGTCGGGTCAAACGGCGCCAGGCACGGTCAACGATGATGCCGGCGCCGAGCCCAACGCCAAAGACCCACAGGAGCACGCCGCCATGCTCCTTCACCCAACGGCGCGCAGTCGTTCTGGGGTCGAGCGGTGGCATGGTGAGCGTGCCGCCTCGCATGAGCCACTCGAGGATAGCCGCGGGAGCGAGTTGCGCCAATGCCCGTGCCGCCTTATCGAAGGTCGGGTCTTGATAACTCGAGATCCACTCATGAGGAACGAATTCTGAGCCGCGGAACTCGCCGCTGTGGAAATACGCATTGCGGACGTTCTGCGGCTGGAACCATTGTTCTTTGAGTAGATCGGCGACCGGCGTGCCGAGTAGCGCGTCGATTACATGGTAGACGTTGTGGTTCCTGTACTGCGCGCCGTGCGGCTTCAGCGCTTCACAGGCAGCAACTGTCCAAGCGAAGCGGGCCGTTTGGTTCTCGGCGCCGAGGGAAAGGGCTGTTTGCCACATGCTACCTACCTGCAAGAACTGCAGCCGGCAATCAGGGGTAAGCCCGACAAATGCATGCCACAAATCGGCAATATCGGCCGGCAGCCACTGCTCGGTATCAGTTCCGACGACGATTCCTGGGAAAGAGAAATCTGGTCGGTGAACAGACTTCAGCGGCACAGTGGGGATTATCCCGCGGGTGGGCATGGCAGTGGGGCGATCGGGCTCCCAGTAGCCGACGAACCGCAGCTCGCACTCAGGCTGGCCATCCGGACGTGCCGTGAATGTCCACTGACGCTGACAATTTCTTGGAACTCGGACCTCCTTCCTTATGAACACACTGAGGAAGACTGCCAATTCACGCAGCTTCACCGCGAAGTTCGAGAAAGCATCCTTTGCGTCGATACCAGGGACCTCGGCGTCAACGAGGATCACGCGCGAACCGAGCAGCATTTCGTCTTGGCGAGTTGGCGGGCCGAGGCGCAGTCTATCGTCAAGCCAGAATTCCCCGCGCCAAGGCAAGCCTTCATAGATGAGTTGACCACGACAATATACACTCTCTTTGACGCCTAACCGGCAGAGTTCGCTCACCATCTCGAAGAGCTTCTCCGCCTCGGCGAGAGGGAAATCAGCCACGCCAGCTGATCGATAGCGCACGCTGATGGGACCGCCACGCTTGCGCTCCCACACGATCGCCAATTGCGGCTCGTCCGGACCGCCCGTGTGAATGGTGATGCTACCGCTATTCTCTCTCCTGTCCATTTGCGCGAAAGCGCTGCACCGCCATCCGCGTTGCTCGCATTGTGCCGATAGATATTTCAGCCAGGTATCCGCCAGCTCCGCAGGGACGTTCGCGCCCGGCCACTTGCGCACATTTTCAAACCGCCTGTCCTGGAACTGCGCCACACCGCCCGCGCCATCTGAAGCCATGACGACCGCTTTTGATCTTGCCTTCGTCATCTGATTGCCCCTGTCGCGTGCATTCCCTCACCTGCCATGGCACACTTTGAACTTCCTTCCAGAGCCACACGGGCACCGTTCATTTCGAGCGATCTGGCGTTGGGATGCAGCGCGAGCCACTAACTGGCCCAAGTGATGGGGGACGTTGCCACGTTGCGCACGTTGGGCTAGCTTCAGCGCTGTTATGCCGCCCCAAGACCGCTTGGATGCGCCGAGGAGCTTGTACCACGTGATGCTGCGGGGCGTGGAGCGGCGCACTCGTGAGTCCTGGCGAGTTGACTACACCAATGGCAGGATTTGGGGCCGGAGCGTTATCCCTGGCGGATTCCAATGGGGGCCTCCTCCGTCTGTCGTCGCGGGGAGGTGCACTGGCGCGGAGCCTACGCCCGATGCTGCCCGAGTGTCAAGCGGCAGAAGCCAGCGCGTCGCAGCTCGCGTATGCGGGGCCGCACCAAGGACAGGCTCATGGCCTCCAGGTTCACTTCCGGCAGGATAGTGACCACGGGGGAGGCAGGTCAACCGCACGAGACGTTGCCGCTTGATGAGGCCCCGAGGGGGCTAGCCCATGTAGGCCCCGCCGTTCACGTCGAGCATTGCGCCGGTGACGAACGCCGCCTCGGTCGAGGCAAGGTAGCAGACGGCGGCCGCGATTTCCTCGGGCTGGCCGAGGCGACGGAGCAGGCTGACGTTCCGCTGCCGCTCCTGGGCTTCGGGCGTATAGCCCTTGAGGATCTCGGTCTCCGTCGGGCCCGGGCACACGGCATTCACGGTGATGTTGAACGGCGCGAGCCGTCTCGCCATGCCGCGGGTGATGGAGATGACCCCGCCCTTGGAGGCGGCGTAGCACATGGAGCCCTCGAAGCCGCCGTTCCTGCCGGTGAGGGAGGAGATATTGATGATGCGCGGGTTCCGGCTCTTCTTGAGAAAGGGAAGGGCCGCCTGGATCACGAAGAAGGTGCCGCCCAGATTGACGTTGAGGACCTTGTCCCACTCCTCCCGCGTCATCTCCTCGATGCTCAAGGCGCTGAGGATGCCGGCGTTGTTCACGACGATGTCGATCCCGTCGAACGCCTTGACCGCGGCCGCGATCGCCTCGCGGATGCTGTCGTTCCGGCCGACATCCATCCTCACGGCCAGGGCCTCATACCCCTTCGCCTTGAGTCGTCCCGCGGCCTCCTGGACGAGCGGCTCGTTGACGTCGCCGAGCACGACGGAGGCTCCATTCTCCGCCAGCTTCTCCGCGGACGCGAAGCCTATGCCCCGGGCCGCTCCGGTCACGATCGCGATCCTGCCTTTCAAGTCAAACATGTCTCACGCTCCTCGGATGAAAGGGTTGTCACTAGCTTGTACTAAATTCCGCGAGGCGGGACAACGGTTTTCAGGAGCCGTCCTCAATCCAGAAGGAAGGCAGCACGTACCCGATGTGCTGGGCTCCGGCTCAGGCTGGCTGCGGGGAAGTCGGGTGGACCGAAACCAGGTAGGCCCCTCCAGAAGAGAAGCTCTCGGATGAGTTGGCGCCGGCGGTGGCGGCTGCTGAATACGGGACTGCTGAATACGGGACGCTCTGGCACTCTTGTCGCCTTGCGAGCAGCCAGTTCCGCTCTGCGCGAGAGGCTTAGCCCTGCATGGTGGGCCGGTACACCCGGCTGGGCGGAGCAGCCGCACACTGCGAAGGGCCGTCCTCTCGATCCATCGACTGAGACCTCGGCAGGTCCCGCCAGCGAGGAAGCGAAGGATTGACTGAGGGCGACTGCACCCCCACGGAGCTTGCGATAACGATGATGGAACAAAGGAGCTACGGTGGCCCGGGGGCCGTGGTGAAATGGGCGCCCCCGCGGGACACCGATTCTGTGCGGATCGGGTGGTGGGTTAGGAGCCGTTACGAAATAACTTGTCCATTCATTGGAATTTCGTTACGGCTCCTTATGCCGTGTCCGGAATGTCTCCGGTCAAATTATTCTTTGGCAACGGCTTACCGTCGGAAACGTACTCCCGGGCCTTGCCCGGGGTCAAGCGGATTCCCGCCCGCCTCCGCTTGGTCCTGGAGCTATCGAAACGTGGCTGGCGAGGAAGGGGAGTCCCCTGCAACGTGACGAACGTGGCAACGTACTTTGTCGCAGCCAGCCTAGTCTCGCAATAGCCCTTGAATCTGAAGCTGATGATTCAGATCGTGTGCTGCTTCCATGGCCACGAAGTCGGTGAGGGTCTGCCGGCCGCGCTCCCGATACGCCTCGAACGACTCCGCCATCCTCTCTCCTCCCGAGCCGCTCGCGCTCATCCCGTGGTCCACCCAACGAAAAGCGCCTCAGCGGCGGGCGACCCGCCCGCCAGCCACACAACACTGGATTCTCAACCGGCCTGGCTGGAGCGGGACCAGCGGTTGACCCCGGACTCGGTCGCATACCGGTCGATCTCGGCAAGCTCCTCGGCGTGGAAGTCCAGGTGCCCGAGCGCCGCCACATTCTGGGCAATCTGCTCGGGCGCGCTCGCGCCGCTCAGGACCGAGGTCACCCGGGGATCGCGGAGACACCAGGCCAGCGCCATCTGGGCGAGGGTCTGCCCGCGCCGGGCGGCAATGGCATTCAATGCCTGCACCTTGGCCAGGTTCTCCTCCGACAGGAACTCGCGATTGAGCAGGCTGTTCTTCCGCGCCGCGCGCGACCCCTCCGGGATCCCCCGCAGGTACTTGTCGGTGAGCATCCCTTGCGCCAGCGGGGAAAACGCGATGCAGCCGATTCCTTCCTGGCCGAGGACCTCCAAGAGCTCTTCCTCGATCCAGCGGTTCAGCATCGAATAGGAGGGTTGATGGAGCACGCAGGGGACCCCCATGCCGCGCAAGATCGCCGCCGCCTCCGCGGTCTTGCGGGCGGAGTAGGAGGACACCCCCACATAGAGGGCCTTCCCGCGCTGCACGGCGCTCACCAACGCGCCCATCGTCTCCTCGAGCGGCGTGTCGGGGTCGAAGCGATGCGAGTAAAAGATGTCCACATAGTCCGTGCGCAGCCTGCGCAGGCTCTGATCCAGACTGGCGAGCAGATACTTGCGGGATCCCCATTCCCCATACGGCCCCGGCCACATGGGATAGCCGGCCTTGGTCGAGATGATCACCTCGTCCCGGTGCGCTGCCAGGTCGGTCGTCAGGACCCGACCCAAGCTTTCTTCCGCCGCGCCCGGGGGCGGTCCGTAGTTGTTGGCCAGATCGAAATGGGTGATGCCGAGGTCGAAGGCGCGGAAGATCAGCCCGCGAACGCTCTCGATGGACGCGCCCTCCCCGAAGCTGTTCCAGAGGCCCAGCGAGATGGCGGGGAGCAACAGGCCGCTGCGGCCGCAGCGGCGATAGACCATGGCCTGGTAGCGATTCGCGGCAGGCTGATAGGGCACGGGAGGCTCCTTGTCAAGAGAATGAGGGATGGCGTCCCCGGTGAAGCGTCCCGAGGGTATACGATTACGACCTGCGGGGCAATCAGTTGCTGGCTGGCACCATAGACCATCATCGTGGTGGCCCTCCGGATAGTGCGAAGAAGGTACCGGACACCGAAGAGGGCTTCACTTCTGGAATCCGCGAGGGGATGACTCGATTTCTCGGCTGACCACCAGGGGCGGGGTTACGTGGGGGGATACGGCTTCAGGGTGGTCGGCCCGCGCACCCCTTGTGGCCGAGCAATTGAAACCCCTCTCCGGGAAGATCGAGGAGTTGTATCTCTCAAGGTGTCCGGCACCCTTTTATTCTTGTATCGCGAACCCGCATCCAGTGCGGCAACAATCAACACCGAGACTCAATAAATCAACGGGCTGCCAGCAAACCTAGATGCACCAGCTTCTCGCTGAGCACCGCCCGGCGCACCGGCTTGGCCAGAAAGCCGTCACATCTCCCGCTTGCGGCGGCCAGCACGTTCGACTTCGTGCTCTCCGCAGTGACCATGAGTTTTCTGGCACGCGGAGCGTTGCGTCGTTCCTCTTCCTCCTGGAGGCGCCCCAAAAGCTTGATGCCGCTTATGTCGGGCAGGTTGATGTCGATCGTTACCAGAGCGTACGGGCAGGCCTCCTCCAGGGCTCTGCAGAATAGATCCAGCGCCTTATGGCTGGTCGTTGCGGCGTCGCACTGCCCGAAAGGCTCGAGCATCGTAACCATCTTGAATAGCGCCACGGACTCGTCGTCGATTACCAGGCTGCGCATGTTCAGCGTCCTCCAGGCAAGCCGTTGTCAAGGAATAACTTGACCGGAGAAATTCCGAAAACGGCATAAGGAGCCGTAACGAAATTCCAATGAATGGACAAGTTATTTCGTAACGGCTCCTAAGCCCATTTGGTCCACTGCGTACCGGCCTAGGCGCTGCAACTCCATTTCCAGCGACTGCAGCAGAGACCGGAGATCCGCCTGCTGCGCTGAGGCGCTGGCCGTCTCGACTTCCGCGGCTCTCTGAGCCAACGGAGCGGCCTCGAGCGTGGCGGCGGCGCCTTTGATCGCGTGTGCGGTTTGGCGCAGAGCCTCGCGGTCCACCGACTCCATTGCCGTCCGTAGAGCGGCGACCTGCGTGTCGGCATGCTCCAGGAACTGCGTCGTCAGGCGGGTCACGATCTCGCGTCCGCCAAACTCACGAGTCGCGACGTCCAGGTCGATCGGCGGTGCCTGTTCACGCGGTTGTACCGTATGGGCATCCGGTGCCGGCTGCCCGGAACCCGAATTGACCGACAGCCCTTGGCCGAGCCAGTGCTGGACCGTTGTCAGCAGCGCCTCCCGTCGGATGGGCTTGGTGAGCACGCCGCTGATCCCATACTGCGGGCATGCCGCCCGCGTTTCCGCGTCGGCGCTGGCGGTGAGCGCCACGATGGGCACGGCAGCGTTCGGCGTCCCGCCCTGGCGGATCTGCGCCGCCGCGGTCTGCCCGTCCATGACGGGCATGTGCAGGTCCATTAGGATCAAATCGAAGGCCGTACGGGCGCACGCTTCCACGGCCTCACGGCCGTTCGACACCACCGAGACCTGGTGTCCCGCCCCCTCGAGAAACAGACGGGCGATCTCTTGGTTCGTCGGATAATCCTCCGCGAACAGGATATGCCCGTGACGCACGGGGCCCGCAGGTGCGGCAACAGCGGATTCCGCTACAGTCGCGGCCACAACATCCCCCGGCGCGGGTTCGGCCGGCACCACGAACCAGAATGTGCTGCCCTGACCGAGCGCGCTCTCCAGGCCGATTTCGCCCCCCAGAAGACCGACCAGTTGACGCACGATTGCCAAGCCCAGCCCTGATCCACCATATTTGCGCGTCGTGCTCACATCCGCCTGGGTGAAGGTCTCGAAGATGGCTTGCTGTTTGTCTGCGGGTACGCCGATGCCGGTATCCCGGACGGATACTCGCACACTTGGCCGGCTGTCGTCGGGGACCCGCTCGACCGAGACGCGCACCTCGCCGTGTTCGGTGAACTTGAGCGCGTTCGAGACGAGGTTGAGCAGGATCTGCCGCAGCCGCAAGGGGTCCGACAGGATGCGGCCGGGCACGTCGACTGCGATCGTGGCGACGAAACCCAAGCCCTTGGCCCGCGCCTGCATACCGGCAGACTGGCTCAATTCCCGCAGAATCCGGCCCAGGTCCACGGGCACCCGCTCCAGCACCAGTTTGCCGGACTCGATCTTGACGAGATCGAGCAGGTCGTTGACCAGCCTCAGCAGCACATTCGACTCGCGGAAGATCACCTGGGATTGCTGCCTGGCGGCTTCGAGTGTGGTGCTGCTCAGGATCGCCTCGGCAAACCCCATGATTCCATTGAGGGGGGTTCGGATCTCGTGAGACACGTTCGACAGAAAGCGCGACTTGAGCCGGCTGGCCTCCTCCGCCGCTTCCTTGGCCTCACGGAGCTGCTGCTCCGCCAGCTTCTTCGTGCTGATATTCTCCAGCGAGAGCAGCAGGTGCCGGTTGCCGGCGATCATCACCCGCTCGGCCTTCAGGCTGAGCCAGACGCTGCTGCCGGGGGCGCCGGCTCCCGCCGCCAGCACCAGTTGGTGCTCGCACTGCGCCCGACCGGACTGGCGTGTGTCCTCCAGCAGGCGGCGCAAGGCGCACTTCGTGCAGCCCGGCATTTGTCCGCAACGCTCGTCCGTCTTGCACGCGTTCGTACAGCGAATGGCCGACCCAAACGACTGCCCGACCACCTCCCGGGCAGTCTGACCGAGCATGCCGGCCGCATACTCGTTGACACTCCGGAGAAGCAGGTCGTCGCCGAACAGCAGCAGGCCGACCGGCGCCGCAAGGAAGATGGCCTGCAAGGTTTGCTGGCTGTCGCGCAGAGCCGCCTGCTGCCGCGCGAGTTGTTCGGATAGAGCGGCGTTGATCTGAAAGAAACCGAACGGGCTGTTCGCCGAGCTGGTTGTCTGCTCGACGCGGTCCATCAGCGTTTCGGTGAGGCGCTGCAGACGCGCGTTTTCTGCGCTGAGCCGCTGCAGTTCATCGTGCCCATGCGATTCCGACGTCATGACCTGCTCACCTGCCCAGGGCAAAGCCCGTCGTCGTCTGGTTCATGTGCAAGCCGTTGTATTGCTCGCCGTACGTGCAGAACCCGATCAGCGGATGCTTCGCTACCGCTCGGCGGTACCGTTCCCGTTGTTGTGTGCGTGTGATCTCCAAGCGCCGCTGGTAACAATGGAACGCGACGATGACCAAGGGCTCGACGCCGCCCAGCTCTGCCTGTAGCCCCCCGTACTGCCGTTCGGTCGTGCCCACCAGATCCTCTGCCTCGCCGATTCGGTCGTCGTCCCAGCCCCGGATCGCGCGCGCGTAGAATCGGCCGTCCCACCGCAGGAGCAGCGGATGTTGCGACACGATCTGGCTGTCCAGATCCTGGTGGCCGATCGCCTCGCAGTATGCGCGCCGCGCGGGCTGGCCGTTCAGCTCCAGGATCTGCCGCTTCTCGGTCACCGCGCGGGTCACCACCAGCCGGCCCTCGCGCGGCGTGAAGTTCTGGAATCCAAACGTGCGGCACGGCAGCGTCGTATCCACGCGCGCGAACACGGCCGCGTCGCTCACGAAGCGTTCGCCGTCGAAAACATACGGTTTCTGAAAGCGCTCGCCGTCGGCGGATGATCCGCCGACAATGGGCAGACTGTTGCTGGCGCCGAACAGCAGCGCCATCACGCGCTCTTCGGCGAAACTCATGCCGTCGATCAGGATCACCCCGAACCGCGTCCCTGGCCCGCGCGCCGGCGCGTCGAGCGCCAGCCGGGTCGCCACTTCCTGGGCTTGAGTCACGCCGAATTGCGAAATGCCGTGGATCGGCTCGATCATGGCCGTGAGCCGGTCCGTCGCAATCGCCGCCGCGACCATCCCGTGGTCGATAAGGCCTCGCTCTGCGACCTGGTGTCCGGCCGTGGTGCAGGCCAGAACGGGTCCATGGAGTTGCCTGCGTAACTCTGCCGCCAACCCGTCAAGATCGTACTGAGAGTCGACGAAGAGGACAGTCAGGGCGGGCGCATCGGTGTCCACCCCATCCACTATGCAGCGGACCGCACGCTGTGGATCCGGATCACAGATTGCTTCACGGAAACATCGTGTGGTGGAAGTTGTGACCATCGGTGGACACTCCCTATCTCACCTGGTTGCAGTGCCTACACACCCCGTGTGGCAGTAACAAGGTTGCATAATCTCTGTATGTCCGCATGAATGCGGCCTATTGTCTGCGGGCAGTCGCGGCTTCCAGATCCTAGGACCGTCCGGGCACATACTCGACGCAGCCGTCAATCGATGCCAGCCGATATCCTACTCCCAGGGGGAATATCGACCGAAATCCGGGAGGGGTTGAGGTTATTTTCCAACAAAGTTGTACAAAACACGACTCAGAGAAAAAACAGCTCCTCCCGGCATGGCTGACCAGTATTCCTAGTCATACGACCAATGTATTTGGTGAGCCGGGTATCCGCAGTTAAGGGGATTCCGCAGTGGGGAAGAATCTGCGACGGGGATGGCTTTCTGCGAGAGGGCTGGCGCCGCCGGTAACGCTGGTCGCCAGGGGCGCGTGACATGTGTAACACGATGTGCTACAGTGGCGCACAAAGAACACGCGAGGAGGAGGACCATGGCGACCCCGACGACGACACTGCGGCTGAACGCCCGGCTGCGGGCCGATATCGATCGAATGGCGCGCAAGTCGCGGCGCACCTTCTCGGAGGTGACGCACGCCTTGCTCGACGAGGCGCTTCGGATGCGGGCCTGCCCCGGGATATATTTCGCGGACGAGCCGGCCGGGCGGGAGGCGAAGATCGCCGGGACGGGGCTGGGCGTGTGGGAGGTGGTCCGGGACTATCTCGCGGCCGGACGGGACGAGGCGAAGATGCGAAAAGCCTTCCCGCAGCTCTCGGCCGCGCAGATCCGGGCCGCACTGCTATACTACGAGAAGTATGCGGTGGAGATCGACGCCGAGATCGCCGAAGACGCCGCACCCGCTGCGGAGCTGGTGGGGCTGATCCGACCGGCATGAAGCTCTATCTGGACGAAGACCTCTCCCCACAGATCGCACGGCGGCTCCGCGAGGCCGGCGTGGATGCGGTGAGCGCCCACGAGACGGGAAACGTGCAGCTTTCCGACCGAGAGCAGCTCCGTCACGCGGCAGCAGAGGGGCGGGCCCTGGTGACTCGGAATATCCGGCACTTCGTTGTGCTGGCCAGGGACGCCATTGCCCGCCAGGAGCCGCACGCAGGGATCGTGCTCTGTTCACCGAGTCTGCAAGGCTTCGAGATCGCCAGGATCGCCGCGGCCTTGGGTCGCGTGGTCAGGCGGCACCCCGCCGGCCTTGGTCCCTTCGACGTCCTGTACCTCTGACCATTCTCCCCGTACGGAGGTTGGTCGGCATCTGCTTCTCGGCTGTCCCCGGGAAGGGGGAAAAGCGTTGCCACGTCCAGGGATACGTGGTATGCGAAAGTGTGCACATTCCACTTCTACCCATCATACCCAAGGAGGCGACCCGATGAATCCGCGAGAGATCTGCGAGCGCTACGAGAAGCTGTACACCGGTGCCGTGGCCGACATCCTCGACGAGAAGGGGTTCCGGAAGCAGTGCCTGGGGCCGGCCCTGCGCCCCCTCTTTCCCGATCGGCGGGCGGCCGGCTTCGCCTTTCCCGCCCTCGGCGAGGCATGCGCGGACGTGGGCTACGACTGCCGCCCAGAGATCCTGACGTTCCTGGGCGCGATCCCGGCGGAGTCCATGGTCGTCTTCGACCCGGGCAAGGAGAAGGTCTGTGCGGCCTGGGGAGAGTTCATGGCCCTGGCGGCCCGCAACAACGGCTGCCGCGGGGTGGTGGTGGACGGGCCGATTCGCGACGCCGAGATGACCATGCAGGCGGGCTTCCAGATCTTCGGCACCGGCTTCTGGCCGGTCTCGTCCGTGGGCCGCTGGCGCCCCGTGCACGTCGGCCGCCCCATCCTTTTCCACGGCGTGGAGGTCCGGCCGGGCGATCTGGTGCTGGGGGACATCGACGGCGTCGTGGTCGTCCCGCGGCCGCTGGTGGAGGAGGTGCTGCTGGCGGCGGAGGAGTGCTTCCGGGCCGAGCGGAGCATGAAGGAGGAACTGCGTGCCGGCAAGACCATGGCCGAGGTGTTCGCCAAGTACGGGCGCTGGTAAAGATCCGCAGCCGCAATAAGCCCGAACGCTGCAGTTGAACCGCAAAGCACGCAAAGGGCGCGAAGACCGACCCATTAGGACAGAACTGCAGAGTCTCGGAACCATAGAGCTGCAGATCCTGGTTCGCTTTGCGGTCTTTGCGAGCTTTGCGGTGAAACGTCTGGGATGGGAACGCCCCCGGGATCTCCGGGGGCGTTCTTCGTTCGGAGTCGCCGTGCCTAGTTTCCCGAGTGCTCCTGGGCCGCCGCGATCATGGCGCGGATGTTGTCCAGGGGGGTGTCGGGGGCCACGGCGCAGCCGGCGTTGAGCGCGTCCACGCCCGCCGCGAGACACTGCCGGGCCGCCGCGCCCACCTCGGCAGGAGAGCCGTCGAGCAGGAGCGAGGTGGAAACGTAGCCGATCAGGGCCGCCCGTCCCTTGAGATGGGTGCGGGCCGCCTGGGCGTCCGTCTTGGCATCGAAGCTGACGCCCCGGAAACCGGCCGCGACCAGGTGGGGGAGCTGCCGGGTGATGTTGCCGCAGATGTGGGTGATCAGTGGGCGGTCCGTGCTCGCCACCAGCCGCCGGTGGGACGGCGCCACGAACTCGAGGTACTGCGCCGGCGAGATGAGGTCGCCGGAGGCCGTGGGTTCCCCCACCTGCACGACATGGGAGCCGGCCGCGTACTGCGCCCGGATGTACCCGGAGACGAGTTCGGTGGCCGTGGCCATGGCCGCGTGCGCCTTCTCCGGCTCCTCGATCATCCAGACCAGCAGCGTTTCGACGCCAAAGAGACAGCCTGAGATCGTGAACGGTCCCAGCACCGACGAGATGACCGGGACCGTGTCGCCGTACTGCCGCCTCGCGATGCGGATGGCCTCCAGGACAACCGGAAAGCGGCCCCGGGCCAGGAGGTCCTCTCCGAACACAAACTCGTCCGGCGTCGCAAAGCGCGGAGCCCGTATCTTGGGAAGCGCCGTGTCCGTTCCGTAGTCGATCTCCGCCCCCAAGGCGCCTGCCTCCACAGCCATATCGAACGGGACCTTGACGGACTCCAGACCGCAGACGAGATGGGCGGCCGCACCGGCGCGGACCATCTGCTCGGGGTCATGGTGCGCATCCGGCCAGCGGGTTCCCATCTGCCGCATCAGGTCGACGGTGACGACACTCGTCACGCCCACGACAGGAGCGCGATCCACCGGTTGCTGTTTCAGCACGCGAAAGAACCGGTCAACGCCATTCATGTGTGCCTCATTCCCCGGAAGCGAGGAGAAAACAACGAAGCCGGCGGCAATCCGGCGCCGTCCGGCTTCGTGGGTTCATTCGAAATCCTGGTCTGGCTACGCCGGCTTGTAGGGCGCGTACTCTGCCTTGAACTTGGCCAGCGACTCGCGAATCGTGTCCGGGTCGCCGATCTTCTTCCGCTCGGTCACCAGCTCCAGGGGGGCGGACATTCCCAGGATGGGGCAGAAGCCGCGCTTGCTGATCTGCTCCTGGAAGCCGGCGGCGGTCTTCAGATTCACGCCGCCCGTGGGCATGACCAGCTTGCCGGTGTGCCGCTCGCGCTGGTACGGGGCGAGGAGGGCGCCGATGCCGCTCGGGCCATAGACGGAGGCGTTGAAGATCTTGATCCCGTCCGGCTCCAGGCCGTCCTCCCGCTCCAGGAAATAGGCGAACTCGGAGGGGGAGAAGGCTCCCGGCACGCCGAAGCACTTGGCGGCCCGGACGATCTTGACGAAGTCGATGCGCTCACGGCAGCCGCCCATGCCGCTGTCGGGGCCCACGATCATGTCGAAGCCCATCTCGATGGCGGCCTCGAGCTCCCGCGGATTGATGACGCTCCCCACGCCGAGCAGCATGGGATTGCCCGGATGGGAGCGCTGGGCCTCCGCGCGCCGCTTGCGCAGCTCGGACATGGCCTCTTTCAGCACCTCTTCGGGGATCCGGAAGGTGACCTCGGCGATGAGGCCCGCCTCGTAGATTCCCCGGACCGTATTGATGACGTCCTGCGGCGTCTTGGCGTGGTCGCGGCCCATGACCACCACGACCCCCTTTTCCCGCAGGGTCTTTTCGACCCGCTTGGGGTCTCGCGCATAACTCTCTGGCATGATGCCCTCCTCGTGGATAGTCCATTAGATGAGTGTGGAACACTGCCCGCTCTCCGGAGTCGGCGGCTGCGGGATGCCGGCCTCCTACCGAAGGGCGCTGACGCCGCCCCCCTTCTTGCCGCGCTTGACCTCGGCCTCGACCATGGCCTGGGTCACCATGGTGGTGTCGCCGGGGGTCTCCTGCACCAAGATGCCGTGGGCCGCGCCCCACTCCACCGCCTCCTCCAGCGGTTTGCCCTTGAGCAGGGCGGAGATGATGGCGGACGCGAAGGAGTCGCCGCCGCCCGTCCGATCGGCGATCTCGATGTTGCGACGGATGGCGGCCTGGTAGAGTTTGTCCTCGGCCACGTCGTACAGGACCGCGCCCCAGTCGATCCGATCCGCCGAGTGGGCGCCGCGAAGCTGCGTCCCGATCAGCTTCAGGTTCGGATAATCCTTGGCCACCTTGCGGAGCAGGGTGACGTAGCACTCCAGGAACTGCTCCATGGTGGCGTTCGACGGCACGTCCACCGTGTAGCCCAGCGCATCGTCGAAGTCGCTCTGGTTCCCCACCAGGAATTCCACGTGGGGGACGATCTTTTTGTTGATCTCGCGCGCCCGGTCCTTGTTCGGCTCAACGTTGGCCCGATAGTTGAGATCGGTCGAGCGCATCGTGCCGTACTTGCCCGCCGTCTTCAGGTACTGGATGGCCGTCTCCGCCGTCTTGGGGGAGAGCAGGCTATAGATGCCCCCGGTGTGAGCCCAGCGGGCCCCTTCCTTCCCGAAGAGGGCGTCGAAGTCGTAATCCTCCGCCCCGATCTCGCGGACCGGCGAGTGGGCCCGGTAATACTCGGTCTTGGAGGGGACCACGCCCTTGCCCCGGAAGGTGGCGTTGATCCCGTTCATGAGCGTCCCCTTCTTGTCGGTGACGTACTTCCCACCCTTGCCGCCCGGGGTGAACCAGATGACGTGGCTGGTGTCCACGCCGGCTTCCTTGAACTGGCACTCGATGTTGCGGCCGAAGCCGTCGTCCACCATCGCCGTGAGGACGGTGGAGCGCAGGCGGAAGACGTAGGCCATACCCTCCGCCACGTTCACCTCGCCGCCGCCGTGCCAGATCCGGCAGGTGCGAGCCCGCTCGAAGGGTACGTCCACCGGATCGAGGCGGATCATCACCTCGCCCAGCGCCACCCCATCCCATTTGCACTGTTCCGCGGGTTTGATGTTGAATGTTGCCATAGCGCGCTACTCCTCCGTGAGAGTGTCTGGATGGAATCATGACAGCGGACGCGCCGCCTCGCCGCGTTCGCGGAGACGATCGTCCGTTCGATTCGGGGCCGAGTATATAAAGAACTCCGGGGCGTGTCAAATCACTACCCGGCGTCCGATCTGGGCGGGTAGACGCACGGAGCGGCGCCATGCGCCGGTCTTCTCCTGCTCCAGGGGCGCGTTTGGCCGGTCCGATGGCTGGAGGGGGCTCGTGGGCGCTGCTCGCCGGGGAGAATCGAGGAGGACCGGC
>JAPLLC010000219.1 GCA_026387775.1 Candidatus Methylomirabilota bacterium
CTCGTGCTGGCCATGATCGAGGACGGGGCCTGTCGAAAAGACCTCGTCCTGGAGGATCCGGTGCGGGCCATCAAGGAGATCTCCCACGACACCAGCTGCACCCGCACGGTCCGCCTGCGGCAGGGGACGGAGCGCTCGGCCATCGAGCTGCAGCGGGAGTACCTCGAGCTGGCCCACGCCTACTACGCCACGCTGGAACCGGTCCCCCAGGTCGCCGACCTGCTCGCGCGCTGGGAGCGGGTCCTGGATCAGCTCGCCGCCGACCCCGCCGCCTGCGGCCGGGAGGTCGACTGGGTCATCAAGCGGGAGCTCCTCCAGGCCTACACGACCCGGAAGGGGATCGGCTTCGACGACCAGCGCATCAGCATGCTGGACCTGCAGTACCACGACCTCCGGCCGGAGAAGGGGCTCTACTACCGGCTGGAGCGCGAAGGATATGTGGAGCGGCTGCTCGGTGACGACGAGATCCGCCGGGCCATGACCGTGCCCCCCACCGACACCCGGGCGTATTTCCGCGGGACCTGTCTCCGCAAGTTCCCGGATCAAATATCCGGGGCGAGCTGGAGCTCCATCCTGATGGACACCGGAGAGGCGGCGGTGAAGCGTCTCCCCATGGCGGATCCGGCGCGGGGGACGCGGAAGCTGGTGGGCGAGATCCTGGAGCGATCGGGCACTGCGGCAGAACTCATGGAGCGGCTGGCTGGGTAGACGGGCAGTTCGCAGGCTGCTGAAGAAGGCCCATCTGCGGGGACCCAGCATGCGGCTGGGTACCCCGCTTGCTCGGGCACTCGCTGCGGCGTACCAATAGTACGCCTCACTCGGCCCCGGGTACCCATCCAAAGGATGGGTGCGCCGCCTTGCATCTGGACCTTTTTGAGCAGCCTGGGCGAGAATGAGTTCTTCAGCAGCCTGTTAGCCAGGGAGGCGCGAGACTCGTGGACTTCTTTTTCGATCGGCATGCTGCGGGATCCAGCTTCTTCGATCTGGTGCGGGAACGGGAGCCGGGGCTCTTGCCCCAGTTCGGCGCCGTGGGACGCGAGGGCGGCGAGGGGATGCCGGGGGTTCCGGTGGGCACCACGGTGATGGCCCTGAAGTACCAGGCGGGGGTGGTGATCGCCGGGGATCGCCAGGCCACCGAGGGGTATCAGGTGGCCTCGCGGCGGATCGAGAAAGTCTACGCCGCGGACGAGTACTCGGCGGTGGCCATCGCCGGTGCGGCGGGCCCCTGCATCGAAATGGTCCGCCTGTTCCAGACGGAGCTGGCCCATTACGAGAAGATCGAGGGAATGCACCTGAGCCTGGAGGGGAAGGCCAACCGCTTGGCGCAAATGGTGCGGGCGAACCTGCCCCTGGCGATGCAGGGGCTGGTGGTGGTGCCGATCTTTGCGGGGTACGATTTGAAGCAGGCTGAGGGCCGCATCTTCAAGTACGATGTCGCCGGCGGTCGCTACGAAGAAACGGAGTACCACTCGATCGGCTCCGGGGGGAAGGACGCCCGCTCCAGCTTGAAGAAGATCTATCGGTCCGGCCTCCCCGAGGACGAGGCGGTGCGGACCGCCCTGGAGGCGCTCTACGACCCGGATTTCGTGCGCGGGATCTTTCCCACCGTCAAGCTGGTGACCCGGATCGGGATCCAGGACGTGCCCGAGGCGCGCGTGGCTGGCTCCTGTGAGGCGATCGCGCAGAGCCGCAAGACGGCGGGTTGATCTCCGCGCCCGCGGGCCGGATCCGTTCCCCACGCTGACCACTCAGTCACAAGGACGCGACCATGCCGCTACCCTATTACGTCTCCCCCGAACAGATGATGCAGGACAAGGCGGAGTACGCCCGCAAAGGGATCGCCAAGGGGAAGTCGATCGTCGCGCTGGAGTACGCCGGGGGTATCCTGGTCGTGGCGGAGAACCCCAGCGCCTCCCTGAACAAGGTGTCGGAGCTCTATGACCGGATCGCCTTTGCCGGGGCGGGGAAGTACGGGGAGTTCGAGCGCCTCCGCAAGGAAGGGATCCGTTACGCAGACATGAAGGGATATGCCTACGGGCGGGAGGACGTGACGGCGAAGTCGCTCGCCAACGCTTACTCCCAGGTGATCGGGAACATCTTCAGCATGGAGATAAAGCCGCTGGAGGTGGAGATCCTGGTGCTGGAGGTGGGCGAGGAGCAGGCCGCCAACGAGCTGTACCGCATCGCCTTCGACGGGAGCATCGCCGACGAGAAGGGGTACACGAGCATCGGCGGGCAGGCGGAGGAATTGAAGCTCTTCCTCAAGGATATATTTCAGGAGGGTCTCAGCCTCGAGGCGGCACTGCAACAGGCGACCCGCGCCCTGGAGGCCGCGGCCAGCCAGAAGGTGAAGGCGACGCACCTGGAGGTCGCGGTCCTGGAGCGGGCCCGGCCCGGCCGGAAGTTCCGGCGGATTCCGCCGGCGGAGCTCGGCTCCGCGGTGGAGTAGGGGACGATGGACGCGGCCCGGCCGCCCGGTTCGTGATCGCCATGCAGCGGCGCATCTTTGGTCTGGAAACCGAATACGGCATATTCTCCTCGTCCCCCGACGGGCGGGTGAGCCTGTCGGTGGAGAGCGCGCTGGGCTGCCTGTTCGAGAAGGTGGTGGCGCGGCAGCGGGGCACCAACGACTTCCTGCGCAACGGCGGGCGCCTCTATCAGGACACGGGGTGTCATCCCGAATACGCCACCCCCGAATGCGACGACCCCCTGGACCTGGCCTTGTACGACAAGGCCGGGGAGCGCATCGTCGAGGAGCTTCAGCTCGCCGCCGAGCAGAAGCTCCGCGACAACGGCGTCGGCTGCGACATCCACCTCTTCAAGAACAACACGGACTCGGTCGGAAACACCTACGGCTGCCACGAGAACTACCTCGTGGACCGGACGATCAACTTCCACAAGCTGGCCGAGTTGCTCATCCCGTTCCTGGTCACGCGGCAGATTTTCACCGGGGCGGGCAAGGTCTTGAAGACGCGGGCGGGGAATCACTATTACATCTCGCAGCGCTCCCAGCACGTCTACCAGGAGATCTCCGGGGCCACCACCAGCTCGCGAGGGATCATCAACACCCGCGACGAGCCCCACGCCGACGAGGAGCGGTATCGCCGCCTCCACGTGATCGTGGGTGACTCGAACATGTCCGAGGTGAGCACCTATCTCAAGGTGGGGATCACCGCCCTCGTGCTGGCCATGATCGAGGACGGGGCCTGTCGAAAAGACCTCGTCCTGGAGGATCCGGTGCGGGCCATCAAGGAGATCTCCCACGAC
>JAPLLC010000143.1 GCA_026387775.1 Candidatus Methylomirabilota bacterium
CATTATGTGTCATATCTGTCCCGGGGGAACGGATGACGTCGTGCAGTCGAGCTGAGGAGGTGGCCATGGCAGAAGCGGAGCAGTTCCCGGAACGCGCCGAATACCTCGCCGCGCGCGATCTCATCGTCCAGAAGCTCGGGTGGCAGTGCGAAGTGTGGGGCGGGTACCTCCTGGTAGCGGGCGGCTGGTGCCTCGCGCAGAAGGAGGACGTCTTCCAGCTCGTGGGCCTAGCGGCGCTCCTGGCGGGGCTGGGTCTCCTCGGCTGGGTCACCCGGCGCCGGGTGACCCGGACGGCCCTCTGCGTCCGGGGGGACCGGGTCGGGATCTACCGGCGGGGGAGGCTGGACATGGAGGTCGCCCGGGAGGACATCGTCCTCCTCCGGACGAGTATCCTCAACACCGTCAAGTTCGCGTTGGCGCCGTGTATGGGTGTCTTCCTGGGTCTGATCCCGGTTGTGGACGCCTTCCGGGCACCCGCCGGTGGCCTGGCACTGCTCGACGTTGCCGCGGGAGTGGCCCTCTCCGTCTCCGCTGGCGTGTCCCTCGTCTTCCTGATCTACACCCGCCATGTCTGGCGGGTGCTCCAGTTGCCGTGCAAGTCACGGGTGTGGGCCGCCGAAGACTTCCGCGTCTCGCGGCAAGAGGCCAGCCGGCTGGGGTATGAATAGGTACCGAATAATCGGGGACGTTGCCAAGCGCAACACGCTGCCCTTGCCTCGACTCGCACGGGATTAACTTGCTATTCTTGGCCGGGTCCCCCATTGAAAGACACAGCAAAGATAGTGTCTGGTGCGCCAGACAATTGTCTGGCTAGACTAGCCAGCCATGCGAACCAGAGCGGGGGCATTACGCCGACCCCTTGACCAGGTGTTTGCCGTCCCAAGCCACCTAGCCGTCCTCCGGGCTCTCTTGGATACGGCGGAGGGGATGAGCGGCCGACAGGTGGCGCGGCTGGCGAGGATCAATCACCAGACCTGCGCCGTGACACTCGGCCGACTGGAGGAACTGGGGCTGGTGCGCCGGCAGGGGTCGGGGCAGACTCAACTGTTCCAGCTTCATCGGGCACACCTCCTCGTCCGGGATCTCCTCATCCCGCTGCTCAAGCACGAACGGGAGGTCTTCCCGAAGATTCTCCGACGAGTCGGCGACCTGGTATCCGGTCGCTGCCGACAGGCGCTGGTGTTCGGGAGCGTCGCCCGGGGGGAGGAACTGAGCGAAAGCGATCTCGATCTGCTCCTGATTGCGGGCGATCCCCGTGAGGTAGCGACAGCGCGTCAGGCGGGAGCGGAGGTCCGGGCAGCGCTTGGGGCCGAGTGGGGACTCCGCGTGAACCCCATCGTCCTGAGCGAGCGTGCCGTAAGAGTGCGTCAAGCGCGCAAGGACCCCCTCGTTACCAATATCCTCTGCGAGGGGATCGTGGTAGATCTCGGGCGAACGAAAGGGCGTCGTGATGCCCCGGACCGGACGACGGCGACAGGTTGAGCGCTCTCGCTGGCGGCAGTTCCGCAGCGTCGGGGAAAACTTCGCGAAGGCGGCGGAGGTCGCGACGGAGTTCGAGTACTGGACCGGTATCGCGCCTGGGCAGATCGGCTCCTGGCCGTATGACCTGCTCAACCCCGTTGCCTTCTCCTGTTGTCCGCAAAACCCCCCACCCTTGGATAAGCTGGCGGATCTTCAACTAGATCTTGAACCACCCGCTTTCACCCAGCCTGCTCAATAGACCCAGATGGGCCTTTCTCCGCATCCTGCTACGGGATCAGCACGATCTTTCCATATGCCCCCGGCGCCAGGACCTGGACGTGGGCCTTGGCCGCCTCGCGCAGGGGAAGCTCCGTGCCCACCACGGGCCGCAGGACTCCCGTGGACAGCCCTGCCGCGATGGCGGCGTGGAGGGAGTTCAGCTCCCGCTCGGAGGCGTTGAAGAGGACGATGCCCATCACGGTAGCGTCCCGGCCCATGGCGTCGCGCGGGTTGATCTCGATGGTGCCGCGGTTTCCGATCACCACGATCCGGCCGAACTTCGCGACCACGGTCAGATCCTTGGCGAGGTTGACGTTCGCTAGCATCTCCAGGATCACATCCGGACCCTTGGTCGCGTCCATGAGAGCCTTGAGGTAATCCGGGGCGGTGTGGTCGAGGACGTGGTGGGCTCCCTGCTCCTTGACGATCTGCCGTCCCCGCTCCGACCCCGCGGTTCCGATGATCCGCATCCCGTGCGCCCGGGCAAGCTGGACGGCGGCCAGACCCACGCCGCCACTGGCGCCGTGGACCAGGATGGTCTCTCCCGGCAGGGCGCGCGCCTTCTGGTGCAGCGCCCGGGCCGCTGTCGCATACACGGTTCCCACACCGGCGCCTTGGGAGAACCTGAGGGAGGCCGGAAGCGGCCGCACCAGGTCCGCGTCGCAAGCCAAGAGCTCGGCATAGCAGCCGCTGAACGTCCGCGATCCCTGGCCGCCCAGGTAGACGCGATCCCCCACGCTCACGCCGGAGACGTTCTGTCCGACCGCCTCGATCACGCCCGCCGCATCTCCGCCGGGAATGTACGGCATGGAAGGCATCTGGGCGTATTTTCCCGATCGGACGTAGGTGTCCACGGGATCTGCGCGTAGTTGCCGGACCGGACATAGGTGTCCACGGGGTTGACGCCGGCGGCCTTGATCCGCACCAGCACCTGTCCCGGTCCGGCCGTCGGATCGGGGGCATCTTCGTACTTGAGGACGTCTGGCTCGCCGGGCTGATGCACTCTGATGGCTTTCATGACCCCTCCTGTGTGGCTCGCGCGGAGCCGCTTTGGACCTGTCTGCTTCCAGGGGAGAACGTCAGCAATTGCCGCAGGCTTCTCTCCACGTCGCCGAAATCCTGAAACACAAGATCCGGCTCGACCGCCTGGAGCTCTGACAAAGAATAATGGCCGGTGGCAACCGCCACAGCCACGGCGCCGCAGGCCCGGGCGCAGTCCACGTCGAGCGGGGTGTCCCCGATGATGAGGGTGTTGGCGAAGGGAATCTCGACCCCCGTCAGGGCACGTGCCCGCTCGCGGGCGATGGCGGGAAGGCGGCGTCGGTCGGCGTCGTCCGATCCGTAGGCGCCCAACCGAAAGAAGGGCAGCAGCCCCGTGGAGCGCAGTTTCGTCTCGGCTCCCGGCTTCACGTTCCCGGTCAAGAGACCCACCAGGACGTCCTCTCGGGCAGCCAGTGCGCGGACCAGGCGGTCGATGCCAGGCAGGACATCCACCGGATGCCCATCTGCGAGCAGGGCTTCGAGGAAGCAGACGTAGCGCTCGAAACACTCGCCGAGACGCGCATCGAGCACGCTATCTGGAACTCCCGCCATCCGCATGAGGTCGCGGACGATCCACGGATCGGTCTTGCCCCGCCAGTCGTAGGTGTCGTGTGGCCCGGCGGTTCCGAACACCGACTGCATCGCTCTCACGAACGAGCGGTGTCCAACTCCGTGCGCGGAGATCAGGGTACCGTCAATGTCGAAAAGAATCAGGCGCATGACTTTCCAGGGTTGGGAACGTTAAACGTTCAACGTTCAACGTTGAACGTCGGAGTTTGCATCGACAAGGGTCCGTTGTCCAGCCTTTCACTCAGACAATATGCTACTTCCTGTTGAACATCAGGACGGTATTGGCGAGACCGATCGCCCAGAAAGCGATCCCGAGACAATCCCCAGGGATACCATGGGTGCCTCGCGACCGGGTGGGAGTGTCAGCGCTCCAGGCTGAACCGGATGGGGCCGGTGACGGTTGGCGCTCCGGCTGCGGCCCCGGCGGTCGTGCGCGTTTGGCGGCTCGCGGTCAACTCGACATCGGATCGCCAGTAGGAGCGGGGTGAGACGGTGATGATCGTCTCATCCCACTGCTCTTGGTTGTTCGGGCGAGGCAGGATGAGGAGTTGACGCATCACAACGCCGCCGGGCGCCGAGGCAAGAATCTCCAGGAGACGCGCGGGCTCGCCACGAAGGTTCTGGAACTCGGCCGCACGAGCCGCCGCGGTCCCGAGGCGGCCGGCGTCGGCGAAGTTCCCGGCGAGGAACTGGGCGAAGGCGGTCGCGAAGTCGGCGGTCTGCGTCACGATCCGGACGGGGCCGACCGAGTGCGCCGACAGAAGATCGGACAGTTGCCGAGCCATCTGGCGGGCGACCGTCTCATCCAGGCGACGGGTGATCTCGTCATAGTTCGTCTCGGTGGCACGTCCCGGGAGAGGGAAGACCTCGATGCTCAGGCTGCCATCCGACCGCTGCCGGTACAGGCGGAAGAAGTCGCGGACCGGCACGTCTACGAACCCGTCCAGGCGCCCGTCCCCGTTCTGGTCAAGGAGTCCAATCTCCAGGGCCGCGTCGGGCCAGGCGGAGAATTGCGCCGACAGCTCCTTCGCGATCTGGTCCCGGTCCTGGCCCTTCAAGGAGACGAGGGGGACGAGGGCGCCCAGCTCCTCCCGCGCGCCCAGCTCCTTGCGGCGGGTCTTCTTGGCTGCATCGAGGGTGGAAGGGATTTCACTGCAAGGAAGGCGTTCGAGATTCGCCAAGCCTGTGGGGTCCGCTTGGCTCGGTGCCGGCGGCGCCGGGGCGGCAGCCGGCGGGCCGGCGGGTTGCTGCGCGAGTCTCGCCCGCTCTGCGTCGAGGACGTCGATCTGCTTCTGGAGATCGAGAGCGCGGGCGACGTCAAAGCGGACCATGGCGGCGAGTCGTAGATCCTCGAGTTGCTGGCGCTCGCGGGTGATCTGCTCCAAGCGGCCCCCGCGATCCTGGGCGGTGCGGGCGGCCGGTTGCGCTCCTGTCGTCGGGGCAGGATAGCGGGCCGCCGAGGCGGCGACGGCACGTCGCACCCCCTCGGAAAGCCGGGCGTGGTCGGCCAACCGTTCGCGGAGCACCTGGCATTCGACCTGGGACGGGGGGCGCGTCTGGCCCGGGACGAGGTCTGCGGAGAGAAGCAGGGAGATCCCTACCGCCACCACCGACAGGCCCTTGATGATGCCATGCATGGCTATTCTCCTTCCGCCGGTGCGCCGTCGATACGCCTCAGAGACAGTGTCACGCTCGCGGGGTCCGAATCGCATCGAACATCGCCACGATGTTCTCGGCGGGGACCTCGGCCTGGATGTTGTGGACGGAAGCCGGGATATAGCCGGGGCTCAAGTCCATCACGCGGCGAGCAACCTCGGCCCGGACCTCCTCCGGCGTCCCCTGCGGTAGGACCCGCTGCGTGTCAATCGCGCCCCAGAAGACCAAGTGCTTGCCGAACTCCCGCTTGAGACGGGTGGTGTCCATGTCCGCCGCGGCCACCTGGACCGGGTTCAGGATCTGGACGCCGACCTCGATGAAATCCGGGAGGAGCGCATACACCGATCCGCAACTGTGAAACGCGATCTTGGCCGATGAGCGCTCTCGCAGGAACCGGATCAGGCGGGCCATGCGGGGCTTGAAGATCTGCCGAAAGAGGGCGGGCGAGATCAGGGGGCCGGTCTGAATGCCGTAGTCGTCGGCCAGATACAGGATGTCCGCGGCGTCCCCGACGGCTCTCAGAGTCTCCTCGGCCATGGCGAGTTGGATCTCGAGGGTCCGTTCGAGAAATGCCTCGCAAAACTCGGGATTGACCTTGAGCTGCACCAGCCAGTTCTCGAAGCCGCACATGAACTGCCCCATGGAGAAGATCCGCCCGGGCACGTGCACCACCAGGGCGCAGTCGGTCTCCCGGCGGAGCCGTTCCGCCTCGCGCCGGAGGCCCGCCGCGTCGGTCTTCTTGGGAGAGGGCCAGGGATGCGCGTCCAGGTCGGCGAGGCCGAGGTCGTCCTTCTCGAACGGCGCATGGGTCACGTAGTAGTGGCCGTGGGGCGGCCGCCGCCGCACCACTCCCCACGCGTCCGCGTACTCGGCCTCCTTCTCGTACGCGGCCTCGTCGAACACTCCCCGGGTGCCGGAATCTTCGGCCGTGTACGCGACGATCAGGCGCAGATCCGCGTCGAACCGCTCCAGGACCGCATCGTCTGGCCAGGCCAGGAGGGACCGCTCGGCCTGGACCCGCACCGGACCCGGCAGGCCGAGGTGCTTCTTCAGTCGCTTGTAGGCGTACAGGTTGATCCCGCTGGCCGGGCAGCCGCCGAGATCCACAGGGAGGCGATCCGGTATCGCGTGATTGAGAACGGTCAGAACGCGGTCGCGATGGGAGAGCGCACTCATTGGCTGATCTCCGTCGAGTGAGGCGAGGTGCCGATCCGCTCGGAACTATACTGAAGCCCTGCGCCGGAGTCAATGCACCTCCACCGGTGCGCTGCGCAGTAAGTGGTGGGGCTCGCATCAGGAGGGCACCGCGATCCGCGGGGTGTCTAAGCCCGGAGGATGGCGGTCGTTTGCGCTTGACTTGGCGAATAGTGTAATATATGTTATATAACAAGTATAAGATATGTAATGGAAACTTGGGCCGGGCCGTTGGTGAGAGGGCTCGAACGGCAGACAGGGGAGGCGGCGTGATGTTCCAGAATGGGTCCAGGGTCCTGCTCATCCTCCCCCAAGACATTCTCGACAGGGCGCGGGTCTTGGCGGGGAAGGCGACGGCGGCGCTCAAGCTTCCGGTGAGCCTGCAGATCGTGCTCCGAGCCCTCATCGGGGAGGGGCTGAAGCGGGATGGCGACCGGAACCTGCTCACAAACATTGAATTCCAGGCCCTGGCGATCCGCCGTATCCGGAGCCTGGCGGGCAAAGGAGGGAAGCCGGAGACGGGACGCCAGACTCTCCGTCCGGAAATCCTGCGAAGACCGAATGGACGCCAACGGTAGCGGGGCGAGAAGGGAGGCGCTTAGGAGGAGCGGTCCTGCGGTGAGACGAGTCGGAGCGCATGCGCTCCACGTGAGGCAAACGGTACGAAGGCAAGCGCTGAGTGCTCTCGCGTTTGCAAAAGGAGTCGGCAATGGGGAAGTTTGCAGGTGTGGCGATCTTGGGCGCGGCGATGGCGGCGATGACGCTCGGCTGCTCGCAGGGACCGTCCGCAACGGCATCGGTTATCGAGGATAAGTCCTACACGGTGACGCCGGTTTCGATCACGGTGAAGGCGGGGATTCTCACGGGCGAGGTCACGGAGATGAAGGTCACGGAGCGGGTCGAGAAGGGCTCCGACCGCATCGTCAGCCCGGCGAAGCTCACGGGAAAGCTCGTGCTGAAGAACAGCTCCAAGGATATGACCGTCCGCCTGGTTGGCGGGAAGATCCAGTACCTCGACGCTCAGGGGCAGCCCATCAAGCTGGAAGCGGCACGGACCGAGCCGACGCTCAAGTTCTCCGCGTACGGCTCCGAAATGCTCGACCCCGGAAAAGAAGCCACCCAGACCGTGGACGTGGAATTCCCCGCCGAAGCCCTGAAGGCGAAGATGCTGAAGGAGATCCGCCTCGAGCTCGTGTACATCCCGTCACCATACAAAGAGGAATCGGCCAAGTTCATCGTGTCGATCGGCGGCCAGTAAGTCGGGGCGAAGTGCCCGGGGGGCCTGGGGACCGCCTGACGGCGGTTCCCAGCCTCCCCGGCACGCCAGAAGAACCTCCGGCGTACGGGGGGGCCGGTAGCACGCCACGAGCGTGGCGATCTCACATCGAGGAGAAGGTGGCGTGGATAAGAAGCACATTGCGTCTGCCTGGTATTTCGTCGGCGTCTTCCTGCTCCTCATGGCGTTGCAGAACTACGTCTTTGCGCCGCGCGTCGACACGCTCTCGTACGCCGAGTTTAAGACCCTGGTGGAGAAAGGCAAGGTCAGCGACGTGGCGATCGGGGGGCAGCTCATCACGGGGCGCCTGAAGCTGGACGGGGTCGAAGGTCTGCTCCCCAAGACACGGATCGAAGAGCTGATCAAATCCGGGACGGGCGACCACCAGTTCATGACGGTCAAGGTGGACGACCCGACGCTTGTCCACGACCTCCAGCAGGCGAACGTGAACTTCCGGGGGGAGGTGACGAGCACCTGGATCCCGATGCTGCTGAGTTGGGTCCTCCCCATGGGGTTCTTCTTCCTCATCTGGCGCTTCGCCCTCAAGAAAATGGGCGGCGGCGGCCTGGGTGGGCTCATGACCCTCGGGAAGAGCAAGGCCAAGGTCTATGTCCAGAAAGACACGGGGGTGACCTTCGGCGACGTCGCCGGCATCGACGAGGCCAAGGCCGAACTGGTCGAGGTCGTCGAGTTCCTGAAGACGCCGGAACGCTTCCAGCGGCTGGGTGGGAAGATTCCGAAAGGGGTCCTGCTGGTCGGCGTGCCCGGGACCGGCAAGACCCTGCTGGCGAAGGCCGTGGCCGGCGAGGCCAAGGTCCCGTTCTTTAGCCTCAGCGGCTCGGACTTCGTCGAGATGTTCGTCGGGGTCGGCGCCGCCCGGGTCCGGGACCTGTTCGCCCAGGCGGTGCAGCATGCGCCGAGCATCATCTTCATCGACGAGCTGGACGCCCTGGGCAAGGCCCGGGGCATGAACCCCCTGGGAGGCCACGACGAGCGGGAGCAGACCCTCAACCAGCTCCTCGTGGAAATGGATGGGTTCGAAACCAACAAGGGCGTCATCATCATGGCGGCCACGAACCGACCGGAGATCCTCGACCCCGCCCTCCTCCGGCCTGGCCGATTCGACCGCCAGGTCTTGGTGGACAGACCCGACCTGAAGGGGCGCGAGGCCATTCTCCGCGTCCACGCCAAGGGGGTGACGGTTAGCCCGGAGGTCGATCTGGCGGCGATCGCCGCCAAGACGTTCGGTTTCGTGGGGGCGGACCTGGCGAACATCGTGAACGAGGCCGCCCTCCTGGCTGCCCGCCAAGGCAAGGAGGCGGTCGAGCGGGCCGACTTCGACGAGGCCATCGACCGGGTGGTCGCCGGGCTGAAGAAGACCCGGGTGATGAGCGCGAAGGAGCGAGAGATCGTGGCCACCCACGAGGCCGGGCACGCGGTGGCGGCGGAGTGCCTGCCGGGGACCGACCCGGTGGTGAAGGTCTCCATCGTCTCGCGGGGGATCGCGGCCTTGGGCTACACGCAGCAACTCCCGACCGAGGACCGGTACCTCATGACCCGCTCGGAGCTGTTCAACCGGCTGTGTGTCCTCCTGGGCGGCCGGACCGCCGAAGAGATCATCTTTGGCGATGTCTCGACCGGCGCCCAGAACGACCTCCAGCGGGCTACGGACCTCGTACGGCACATGGTGGGGCAGTATGGGATGAGCGACAAGGTCGGCTTGATGACGTTCGACGGGGGCGGACGGCCAGGCCTCCTTCCGGGCCTGTCTCCGCCGCGCGAGCACAGCGAGGAGACGGCGCGGCTCCTCGACGCCGAGGCCGGCCGCATTCTGGGCGAGGCGCACGTGAAGGTCAGCGCCCTCCTCACGGACCGGCGGAGTTTCCTCGAACAGCTCGCGCGACGCCTGCTGGAGAAAGAGGTGGTCGAAGGGGACGAGCTACACGCCCTGCTGGCGGGTGCGACGCGGCCCTGAGAGGGCGACTCGGAGCACGGGGACTTGAAGCGGACGAAGATCATTGTGGCGGGTTGGTGTTGGGAACGAAACAGGTTCCGGACGGAGGTCCGGAGAGGAGAAGAAGTCATGGCGACAGGAACGGTCAAGAAGCTGGTCCGGGAACGAGGCTTTGGGTTCATCAAGAGACAGGATGGCGTGGAGCTGTTCTTCCACAAGTCCGCCTTCCAGGGAGGAGGGTTCGACACCCTGACGGAAGGGCAAGCCGTGGAGTTCGATATTGAAAAGGGAGACAAAGGCTCGCGGGCCGCGAACATGAGAGTGAGCGCCCCCAGCGTCTAAGGGGACGAGGTCCCGAGACTCCACGGGGGTTGTCCTCGGTCGTTCGGTTTTGCGAGGGGCCGGGGACAAGGCCCCCGTGGGGTCAGGAAAGAGAGCGATCATGGACGAGGAGAGAACAAGCTACGCGTATAAGCAGTACACGATCACGACGCTCCGAGACGGGGCCGCATGGTGGGCCAGGGCCCGCGTGGCGGAGAAGGATGTCGGGGGGGATCGCCCGGTGCTAGGCGGGGCCTGGAAGAGCAAGCCGGAGGCGAAAACCGCCGCGGAAGCGTTCTGCGACAGCAGGCAGGCAGGGTAATGCGACGAGTGTGATGGCACCAGGAATCACGAGAGGAGTAGGGAATGATCACCTCCGAATGGCAAGATCGCCTCTGGCCATCGCAGAGCCTGGCTGGAGGCGCGCCGCCGATTCCCCTAACCGCTGCCGAAAGGAGTGCCACGCTATGAAGAAGTTCAAGCCACTGCAAGACCGCAGCTTGGTGAAGCGCCTGGAAGAGAAAGAGACCAAGAAGGGCGGCATCATCATCCCCGACACCGCCAAGGAGAAGCCGCAGGAGGGCGAGGTCATCGCCGTGGGCCCCGGGAAGGTGACGGATGACGGGAAGCTCCAGCCCATAGCCCATGGGGGTCAAGGTGGGCGACAAGATCCTCTTCGGGAAGTATTCGGGGAGCGAGGTCAAGCTGGTCGACGAAGAATACCTGATCATGCGCGAAGAGGATGTCCTGGGCATCCTGCAGTAGCCCTCGTGGCGTCTGCGACGCGACCGGACAAAGGAAATGAATGGTCAACACAACAAGGGAGGATATAGCATGCCAGCCAAGCAACTGAAGTTCGATGAGGAGGCCCGCCGGGCGATCCTCCGCGGCGTGGACAAGTTGGCCAACGCCGTCAAGGTGACGCTTGGTCCCAAGGGGCGGAATGTCGTGCTCGACAAGAAGTGGGGCGCGCCCACCATCACCAAGGACGGCGTGACCGTGGCGAAGGAGATCGAGCTGGAGGATCCCTTCGAGAACATGGGCGCCCAGATGGTGAAGGAAGTGGCGTCCAAGACCTCGGACGTCGCCGGCGACGGGACCACCACCGCGACCGTCCTGGCCCAGTCCATCATCCGCGAGGGCATGCGGAACGTCACCGCCGGCAGCAACCCGATGGCCCTCAAGCGCGGCATCGACAAGGCGGTCGAGGCGGTGATCGAAGAGATCAAGAAGATCTCCAAGCCGACCAAGGGCAAGAAGGAGATCGCCCAGGTCGCCACCATCTCGGCCAATAACGACAAGACGATCGGCGACCTGATCGCCGACGCCATGGAGAAGGTGGGCAAGGACGGCGTCATCACCGTGGAAGAGGCGAAGGGC
>JAPLLC010000183.1 GCA_026387775.1 Candidatus Methylomirabilota bacterium
GGATGTTCATGGTCGTGGCCGTGGGCGTGGTCATGGAAGTGCGTGTGTGCATGCTCGTGATGATGGGCGTGCGCCGCTGCATCCCTCGGATGCGCGCCTTCCGATCCGACGGGCACGCCGTCGATGGCAACGTCACCGGGTAGTCCACATCCGCAATCCTTACACACGTCAGGATACCTCCAGGCTGGTCAGTTGCAGCTCGCGGCCGCGCCGGATCTCGACGCTGGGCCGCGCGCAGCGAGTGCACTCGCAGACGAGATCGGCCGGTTCGAACTCCTCGGCGCAGGCCGAACAGTAGCACAGGACGGGCACCTTTTCGATTTCCAGCACGGCTCCCTCGGCCATGGTCCCCTTGGCGACGATCTCGAAGGCGAATTCCAGCGTCTCCGGGACCGCGCCGGACAGCGCCCCGACCCGCATCATCACCCGATGGATGCGCTGAGCCCCGGCTTCCCGGGCCTGCTTGACGGCGATGATGACCGTGTCTTGCATCAGGCTGACTTCGTGCACGTAGAGCCCTCTGACGTCGAACCCCGCCACCACCACTCTGCCACATCAAGCCGGACCGGACAAGATAGAAGGGGAGGTTGTACGGGGGAGAGCAGGGTCCAAAAACCCGACTCGTCAGCCGTTTCCGCCCCCTCCGCGATTGGACCTTTCCTGCTTGGCCTTGTTGAGCGCCAAGGTGAACCAGTCGGGTGCCGATGTCCGCGGCGGGCTCTGTGGCCGCGGCGCAGACGGACCAGGACGGCGGCCGGCCTCCACCGGCCCGGTGCGTGGGGCGCGCGCCGGGCCGGGCTCCGGAGCGCTCTTCATCGACAGCCCGATGCGCTTGCGATCCAGGTCCACTTCCATCACGGTGACCTGCACTCGCTGGTGCACCTTCACCACGGTCGCAGGATCCTTCACGTATTGATCGGCAAGCTGGCTGATGTGCACCAGCCCATCCTGGTGCACGCCGATGTCCACGAACGCGCCAAAGGCGGTGACGTTGGTGACGATGCCCGGCAGTCGCATGCCCGGCGTGAGGTCCTGGAGCTTCGTCACACCCTCAGCAAAGGCAAACGCCTCGAACCGCTCGCGCGGGTCGCGACCGGGCTTGGCCAGCTCGTCCAGGATGTCCTTCAGTGTCGGCAGGCCGACCGTGTCGGCAACGTATCGCTCCAGCGTGATCTGCGTCCGGAGCTCCGGTTTCTTCATCAGGTCGCCGACCGTGCAGTTCAGATCGCCGGCCATCTTCTCCACGATAGGGTAGCTTTCCGGATGCACGGCGCTGGCGTCGAGCGGGTTCTGGCCGTCGCGGATGCGCAGAAAGCCGGCCGCCTGCTCGAAGGCCTTGGGGCCCAGGCGCGGGACTTTCAGGAGCTCCCGGCGCGACCGGAACGGGCCGTTCTGGTTGCGATAGGCGATGAGGTTCTCCGCGGTGACGCTGTTCAGGCCGGAGACGTAGCTCAGGAGCTGCTTGCTGGAGGTGTTGACCTCCACCCCCACGGCGTTGACGCAGCTACCGACCACCTCGTCGAGCGAGCGCTTGAGCGCCTTCTGGTCCACGTCATGCTGGTACTGGCCGACTCCGATAGCCTTGGGGTCGATCTTGACGAGCTCCGCCAGCGGGTCCATCAGGCGTCGGCCGATCGAGACCGCGCCGCGGACGGTGATGTCCTGGTCCGAGAACTCCTCGCGCGCAGCCTCGGAGGCCGAATAGACCGAGGCGCCGCTTTCGTTGACAACGACCAGGGCGATCGAGGCCGGCAGATCCAGCGAGCGGACAAAGGCTTCCGTCTCGCGACTGGCGGTGCCGTTCCCGATGGCCACCGCCTCGATCTCGAAGCGTGCGCACAGGGCCAGGACCATCTGGCGCGCCTGCTCGCGCTGGCGGTCGGACTGCTCGACGAAGATCACGTCGTGGTGCAGGAGCTTTCCCTGCCGGTCGAGGCAGACGATCTTGCAGCCGGTGCGAAATCCGGGGTCGATGCCCAGCACGTTCTTGCTCCCCAGCGGCGGGGCGAGCAGCAGCTCGCGCAGGTTCGAGGCGAAGACGCGGATCGCTTCCGCGTCGGCCCGCTGCTTCGCCTCCATCCGCGCCTCGGTCTCCAGCGACGGCTCCAGCAAGCGCTTGTATCCGTCCTCGACGGCGAGGGTCACCTGGTTCGCCGCCGGAGAAGCGTTTGTGACGAACATGCCCTTGAGCAGGGCGACGGCCTCCTCCTCCGGCGGCATCAGGCGGCTGTAGAGGAATCCCTCCGTCTCCCCGCGGCGGATGGCGAGGATGCGATGCGAGGGAGCCTTGACGGCGGGCTCGTTCCAGTCGAAGTAGTCCTTGAACTTTGCCCCCTCGGCTTCCTTGTCCTTGGCAACCCACGACCGCAGGACGCCCTTGGATGCGAACAGCGCGCGGATGGTCGTGCGTGCGGCCGTGTCGTCGCTGACCCGCTCGGCAAGGATATCCCGCGCGCCGGCCAGGGCCTGCTCGACAGACTCCACCCCCTTCTCGGCGTCGACAAAGGTTTCGGCCGTCTGCGGCGGATCGAGCCCCGGGTCCTGTCCCCAGAGGAGGTCCGCCAGCGGCTCCAGACCCTTCTCTCGGGCGATCATGGCCCGCGTGCGGCGCTTGGGCCGGTAGGGCTGGTAGATGTCCTCCAGCATCGCGAGGGTCTGGGCGGCCTCGAGTGCCGCCGCGAGATCGTCGGTCAAGAGGCTCCGCTCCTCCAGCGACTTGACGATCGCCTCCCGCCGTGCGGCCAGGGCCTCGAGCTGTTCCAGCCGGTCGCGGATGCTCGTGACGGCCACCTCGTCCAGCGAGTCGGTCAGCTCCTTGCGGTATCGCGCGATGAAGGGGATGGTGCCGCCTTCGTCGAGCAGTTGGACCGTGGCCTCCACCTGCCGGGGCTGGAGGTGGAGTTCGGTCGCGATCGTCTCCAGGAATCTCTCGTTCATGGGAATCACACTCCGTAGTTTGTCGGAACAGGGTAGATCGAACGGCGCAGGACCCGCTATCCCGCGGGACCAACGGTACAGCAGATGTTTGGCGGACGTCTATGACACCCGTGGAACCTCTTCGACGCGGACGCGAAACAAAGGAGCGGCGTTGCGCACTCCGCTCGGCCGCCACTCGGGAGGATGCCTTGTACACCGCAGGGGGCCCCGTGTCAAGCGCGGGGATCGTTCGGGGATCGCCTGTGCGACGATGCCCGATGGGAAAGCTCTCGCTCCAGCGTCGGAGATTTGTTGAAGCCGTTGGATAGCATGGCCGGCCCGCCGATAGGGATTTTCCTTGACGTGTGAGGCGAGGTTGCGGCAGAGTCGCGCTCTCTCGGAAGAGCAATCAGGAGAAGTCCGTGAATCTGCCGAAATCGAATCGCTCGAAGTCCAAAGAGCCGGAGTGCGAGTCCTGTAATGGGGGACCCGGCCAAGTACGACAGGCTGCGCGTGCCTCGACTCCTGCGAAACTAACTTGCTGTTCTTGGCCCCCTATTACGGCGACCTTTGTCGCCCGATACACCCCACGGCGTGGCCGCCACAGAATCGTTGCCGTGCCTCTGCAAATTCAGGCACTTGGAGAGCAAAAGGTATCCGGTACCCTTTTAAAGGGCAGCCACGGGGTATGGGTATTGGATTTCCCGGACCCGAATTGGAAGCCACCGAAGACAGAGCCGCGGATGCCGAGGTCGAGTGCTTGAACGAGAAGCTTGAGAACTGTCCGGGAGATTGCGGCCCAGTCATCAAGAAGCGCATAAAGCAGATTACGCAGTAGGATAGGAAAGCGTTGATGGCTTCCGGGGACTACGCCATAGTTGAGGTTAGCCAAGGAGTATGACCATGGTTTGTCGGCCGGCAATACTCATGAACGCAATAGCCATCCTTGCTTTGGCCGGTTGTGTCACAGTCGGAGAAACATCCGATCTGAAGCTTGATGTCTCCCCTCTGCAGGATACGTCCGGTGTGTGGCACCTGCAAATTCACCTCGAATACTCTGGGGAGAAGCCCCTTACTATCTTTCGGGATTCCCTCCCCTGGTCAATTCGACGGAACCTTGTTCTTGTGGCAATTAGGTTGGACCCGTCCCGGACGCGTCTTGAGGAGATCCAGCCTATCGATGATCCCGGCCCTGGAGAGCTTACGCTGAACCCGGGGGAGAGACTTTCGGGCACAGTCGAACTATCTCATCGATTTCCTGGGCTCAACACCGCTCTCCGGGAAAGGGATGTGATCGTCTTCTGGAGTTATCAGATGAAACCCCCCGGTACTCAGCCGCTTCCGCGGCAGAGCGGCGCGGTGGCAATCCCAAGACAGAACTAGGCGATTACTACCACCCGTGCCCAGCGCCACCGCGCCGCTCCGGACCCCCGCTCTCCCGTGGGGGTGCGGAGGAGGGCGAGGGGGTGGCGATCTTCCATGAGGGCCCGCCCGCCGACTTCTCTCCCGCCCCTCGCAGACCGTCAGGAGACATAGGATGTCACGTCCCCCATGGGGGATTTTCCTTGACGTGTACGGCGAGGTTGCGGCAGAGTCGCGGTCTCTCGGAGGAACCAACAGGAGAAGTCCGTGAATCTGGCGAAGTCGAATCGACCGAAGTCTAAAGAATCGGAGCGCGCGTGATTCCCTTTTTCGCCACCGCCTCCGCGGGCACCGAGGATCTGCTCGCCGACGAGCTGCGCGCGCTTGGTCTGCGCGGAGTGCGCAGCGGCCGCGGCGGCGTGCGCTTCGCGGGCGGGATCGCCGATGCGATGCGCGCGTGTCTCTGGTCGCGCATCGCCATGCGGGTGCTGCTGCCGCTCGCCGAGTTTCCGGCGGCGAACGCCGAGGCGCTCTACGCCGGGGCCCTCGACGTCCGCTGGGAGGAGCACCTCGACCCTACGCGCACCTTCGCGGTCGAGGCGGTGGGGCGCACCGAGGCGCTCGGCCACACGCACTTCACCGCGCTCAAGGTGAAGGATGCGGTGGTGGATGCCCTGCGCGAGCGGCGCGGGGCACGCCCCAACGTGGATGCCGACGACCCCGATGTGCGCATCGTGGCGCATCTCGCCGGCGATCGCGCGAGTCTCTCCATCGATCTTGCCGGCGAGCCGCTCTTCAAGCGCGGCTGGCGGCTCGCCCAGACCGAGGCGACCCTCAAGGAGACACTCGCCGCCGCCATGCTGCGCGCCTGCGGCTCCGACGGGACGCGACCGTTGATCGACCCCATGTGCGGGTCGGGCACGATCGCCGTCGAGGCCGCGCTGATCGCCCAGAACCACGCCCCGGGGGTTCACCGCAAGCTTGGCATCGAGCGCTGGGCCTCCTTCGACGAGACCCTGCGCGCCGAGCTGCGCCGCATGCGCGACGAGGCGCGCCGGGGAGTGCGGCGCGGCGCCCCTCCGGTCATCGCCCGCGACCGCGACCCCGAGGCGATCCGGGCAGCGCAGGTCAATGTCAAGCGGGCGGGGTTGCCGATCACGGTGCAGCAAGTCGACCCGGCGGGGTTCGTCGTCGTCAACCCGCCGTGGGGGAGGCGCCTCGACGGCGGCGGGCGCAGGCAGCTCAAGACCTTCTTCTGGCAGCTTGGGCAGGCCTGGCGCGGGCTGCACGGCCACCGGATCGCGGTGCTGGCCGGCGGGCCCGAGTTCGAGAGTGCCTTCGGCTTGCGTCCGGCGTCGCGCCGCCCTCTCTGGAACGGCCCGGTGCGCTGCATGCTACTCATCTACGATCTCGACTGACGAGCGGAGGTGGCCCCGGTGTTCTCGCGCCGCACCGCATGGAGCATTGCGCCAAACCGTATCGCCGCGGCGCTGGAGGAGCGTCGTCGATCGGGAGGCCCGGTGCTCGATCTCACCGAGACCAACCCGACGAGGGTCGGCCTGCCGATGCCGGAGGCGGAGATCCGCGCGGCCCTGGCCGACGCCCGCGTCCTGCGCTACGAGCCGACCCCGTTCGGAGACGCCGCGGCGCGGAGGGCGGTATCGGCGTACCATGGCGGGGCCGTCCCGCCGGAGCACGTCGTGCTGACCGCGAGCACCAGCGAGGCCTACGCCTTGCTGTTCAAGCTCCTGGGCGATCCCGGCGACCGTATCCTCTTCCCTGTGCCGAGCTACCCGCTCTTCGATTACCTCGCGGGGTTGGAGGATCTGGAGACCGTGTCCTACCCCTCTGTCTGGGAGGAGGGTGACTGGCTGATCGATCTTGACGGGTTGGAGGAGCGGATGGACGATCGGACGCGCGCCGTCCTCGTCGTCAGCCCCAACAACCCCACGGGCGCGATGCTTCGGAAGGACGAGGCGGACCGGCTGCTCGCCCTCTGCGGCAGGCGCGGCCTGGCCGTGATCGCGGACGAGGTCTTCGCCGACCACGTCTTCACCGACGCCCCCTCGCGCGTGCGCTCGCTCGCCGGCCGGGACGAGGCGCTCGTCTTTGTGCTGGGCGGACTCTCGAAGAGCTGCCTGCTGCCGCAGATGAAGGCGGCCTGGATCGCGGCGAGCGGCCCCGCCGACCTGCTCGACGATGCGCTGGCGCGTCTGGAGGTCGTGACCGACACCTATCTTTCGGTGAACACCCTGGTGCAGCTCGCCTTGCCGCGCTTGCTCGCGCTGCGCGGCGTGATCCGCCCGCCGCTGATGGCGCGGCTCGCGGGAAATCGCGCCAGGCTGGCGCAGGCGCTCCGTGGAAGCGCGGCCACACTGCTTCCGACCGACGGCGGGTGGTCGGCGGTAGTGCGCGTGCCCCGCCACCCGGGCGAGGAGGAGCGAGTGCTGCGGCTGCTCACGCGGCACGGCCTACGGGTCCATCCCGGCTTCTTCTTCGACTTTCCGGCCGAGGCGTTCCTGGTCGTGAGCCTCTTGGGACCGGAGGACGAGTTCGCCCGCGGCGCCGCGATCCTGGCAGCCGATGCCGACGCCCCCTGAACCGGCCGCTGCAGCGACGGGGGGCAGTTGACGAACAGGCAATTGTCCAGCTACAAGAGCAGGGGCCACCAGGGTCTCCCGGAGCGCTGCCCTCGCGGGCGCCCTCGTCCCCGGCACGGAGGTCCGCTCCCCGAGCGGACCGACCCGGGGTAAGGGCGAGCCGGCATCGACGGGGGATAGGCGTCGGAGGGAGGCCCTGGTGGCCCCGGCGAGCGGGCGACCGACTTCCGACCCACGACACTGGCTGAACGGTTGCATGAATTTCACACCCGTATTGCCGGGTTGAATCACCGGCTTGAATTCGTCATTTCGCAAGGGAGACAAGGATGGCAAAGCCCGTCGAACCGAACAAGATCATCTACTCGATGGTCGGTGTGGGGAAGGTGCACGGCACCAAGCAGGTGCTCAAGGACATCTCGCTGTCGTATTTCTACGGGGCGAAGATCGGCGTCCTCGGCCTCAACGGGTCCGGGAAGAGCACGCTGCTCCGGATCATGGCCGGGGTCGAGAAGGAGTTCATCGGCGAGACGCACTGCTCGCCGGGGTACACCATCGGGTTCCTCGAGCAGGAGCCGAAGCTCGACCCCGCCAAGACCGTCATCGAGGTGGTGCGCGAGGGGGTGCAGGAGACCGTCGATCTGTTGAAGGAGTTCGAGGCGATCAGCGGCAAGTTCGCCGAGCCGATGTCCGACGACGAGATGAACGCGCTGCTCGAAAAGCAGGGGAAGGTGCAGGACAAGCTCGACGCGACCGGCGCGTGGGATCTCGACAGCCGGCTCGATCTCGCCATGGACGCCCTGCGCTGCCCGCCGGGGGATACCCCGGTGAAGGTCCTCTCCGGCGGGGAGCTCCGCCGCGTGGCGCTCTGCCGCCTGCTGCTGATCACACCCGACATCCTCTTGCTCGACGAGCCGACGAACCACCTCGACGCCGAGTCGGTGGCGTGGCTCGAGCAGCATCTGCGGCAGTACGAGGGGACGGTCATCGCGGTCACACACGACCGCTACTTCCTCGACAACGTGGCGGGGTGGATCCTGGAGCTCGACCGCGGATATGGGATCCCGTGGAAAGGGAACTACTCGTCGTGGCTGGCGCAGAAACAGGAGCGGCTCCAGCGGGAGGAGAAGACGGAAAGCGATCGCCAGCGGACGCTCGGACGCGAGCTCGAGTGGATCCGGATGTCGCCAAAGGGACGCCACGCCAAGGGGAAGGCCCGCGTCAGCGCCTACGAGACGCTTCTCCAGCAGGAGCACGAGCAACTGGCGCGGGAGCTGGAGATCTTCATTCCGCCCGGGCCGCGGCTGGGCGACGCGGTCATCCGCGCGGAGGGGGTCGCCAAGGGATACGGCGAGCGCGCGCTCCTCGAAGAGATGAGCTTCACCATCCCGCCGGGGGCGGTGGTGGGAATCGTCGGGCCGAACGGGGCGGGGAAGACCACGCTGTTTCGCATGATCACCGGCGAGGAGACGCCCGACAAGGGCACGCTCACCCTCGGCCAGACGGTGGTGCTGGCCTACCTCGACCAGGCCCGGAGCGACCTCGACCCGGCGAAGAGCGTGTGGGAGTCGATCTCGGGCGGACAGGACCAGATCGCGCTCGGGAAGGCGCTGGTCAATTCGCGCGCCTATGCGGCGCGCTTCAATTTCCTCGGTCCCGACCAGCAGAAGAAGGTCGGGTCGCTCTCGGGGGGCGCGCGGAACCGGTTGCACCTGGCGCGGATGTTGCGCGGCGAGGCGAACGTCATCCTGCTGGATGAGCCGACGAACGATCTGGACGTCAACACCATGCGCGCCCTAGAGGACGCCATCGACCGGTACGCCGGGTGCCTCCTCGTCATCTCCCATGACCGCTGGTTTCTCGACCGCGTCGCGACCCACATCCTGGCGTTCGAAGGGGACAGTAAGGTGTACTGGTTCGAGGGGAACTGGAGCGAGTACGATGCCGATCGAAGACGCCGTCTCGGCGCCGCCGCCGAGCGGCCGCACCGGATCCGCTACCGCCCGCTGACGCGGGCATGATCGGGCGTGTCGTCTGCAAGCTGGCGCTGATTGCGCGCCTCACCGGGACACGCGGGTCATCCGTATGAACGGCATCGAGTGGTGGCTTGGCTGCGGCGCAATCGGCGCGTTCGTGGGCGTGCTCGCCGGCATGCTCGGCATCGGCGGCGGGGCGATCATGGTGCCATTGCTCGCGAGCCTGCTCGATGCGCAGGGCATAGCGCGCAGCCAGATCCTGCATCTGGCGGTGGGCACCTCGATGGCGACGATCCTTTTCACCTCGGTCTCGAGCGTGCGGGCGCATCACGTCCGTGGCGCGGTGCGCTGGCGGATCTTGAAGCAGATCACGCCCGGCATCCTCGCCGGTGGGCTTGCTGGTTCGCTTGCCGCGGGCTCCGTCTCGACGCGCGGGCTTGCGCTCTTCTTCGCGTTGCTCGTGTATGCGGTCGGGGCAAACATGCTGCGCGGCCACACGCCGAAAGCGACGCGCGATCTGCCTGGCCCGCTGGGGATGTTCACGGTCGGGGCGGTGATCAGCGGACTGTCCTCGCTCATGGCCATCGGCGGCGCGGCGATGACCATTCCGTTCATGGTCTTCTGCAATGTGCCGCCGATCCAGGCGGTGGGTACTGCTTCGGCGATCGGCTTCCCGATAGCACTCGCCGGCACCGTCGGCTACGTGGCGAGTGGTCTCGCCGAGGGCGGCCTGCCGCTGGGGAGTCTGGGTTACGTCTACCTGCCGGCACTCGCAGGCGTCACCCTGGCGAGCGTGCTCACCGCGCCGCTTGGCGCCAGAATGGCACATAGCCTGCCGACCAAGCGCCTCAAGCAGGCCTTCGCGCTGCTGCTCTTCTTCCTCGCGACGCGGATGCTGTTCCGATTCTGGGCTTGACACCATTTGTCCTCTCGGGCATGCTCCGCCCGATCTAGCAGGCTGCTGAAAAAGGTCCATCTGCGGCGTTGGAACGCTCAGGCACTCGTTGCGGCGTACCTGGAGTACGCCTCACTCGGCCTTCCGCATTCCGCCTTGCATCTGGACCTTTTTGAGCAGCCTGCCGGGACGTGAGTTCTCAGCAGCGTGCTAGGGAGAGATTTCCACGCGTGATTATTTCGAAAGGGGAACAGACGATGGAAAAGTACGAGTGCGGGATGTGCGAGTACACCTACGATCCTGCCAAGGGGGATCCCGGTCGTGGCATTCCGCCTGGCACACCTTTCGACGACTTGCCGAACAACTGGACGTGCCCGAAGTGTGGCGCGGGCAAGAACCTGTTCGTGGAGGCGTAGCCCATGCAGCCCGTCGAGGTGATCCCCGGCATTCAGTGGGTGGGAGTGCTCGACACCCAACTTCGTGTATTCGACGTGATCATGCAGGCGCAGCACGGCACCACGTACAACTCGTACCTGGTGCGCGGTCGGGACAAGGTCGCGCTGGTCGATGCGAGCAAGGGTATCTTCGCAGAGACGTTCCTGGACACGTTGCGCCCCGCGATCGATCCCAAGAAGATCAACTACATGGTGTGCAACCACCTGGAGCCTGATCATTCCGGCGCGCTGGGCGATGTTCTTGACGTCGCGCCGAATGCGCAGGTGGTCGTGACCAAACCGGGCAAGAATCTCGTGCGGGCCATCCTGAACAGGGATGTCAAGCCCATGGTTGTGGGGGATGGCGATCGAATCGACCTGGGCGGCAGGACGCTTCGGTTCATCTCGGCGCCGTTTCTCCACTGGCCGGATACCATGTTCACCTATCTGGAGGAGGATCAGGTCCTGTTCTCGGGCGACTTCCTGGGCGCGCACTACTGCGATCCTCGGCTCTTCAACGACCTCATCGTGAACTATGACGAGGCGTTTCAGTACTACTTCCAGGTAATCATGCGGCCGTTCAAGGAGTATGTCCGCCAGGCCCTGGCCAAGATCGAGTCACTGCCGATCAAGATCGTCTGCCCGGTCCACGGCCCTATCCTGCGCAGCGACGTCGGCCGGTATCTCGAGATGTACCGGGCGTGGAGCGCCGAGCCGCCGAGAGGCAGCAAGAAGCGACTGCTTGTCTTCTACGTGAGCTCCTACGGCAACACCGAGCGGATGGCCCAGGCCATCGGGCGGGGAATCCGGGCCGCGGGGGCGGACGCAGACGTCCTGGATCTCACCAAGGTCGATTACCGAGCGATGCTCGACGACATGGAGGCGGCGGAGGGCATCGTGGTAGGGACGTGCACGATCAACGGCGATGCGCTGGAGCATGCGTGGAGCCTGCTCAGCTCGATGACCACCATCAAGCTCAAAGATAAGCTGGGGGCGTCCTTTGGAGCGTTTGGCTGGAGCGGCGAGGGGCCGCTGATGATCGCCGAGCGGATGAAGGGGCTGAAGTTCCGGGTGCCGGAAGAGCCCATGCGGGTGCAGCTTGTTCCGACCGAAGCCGACCTGAAGTCCTGCGAGGAATACGGAAAACGCCTCGTCGCTGCCTTGTGAATCCGGATCGATCGAGCCCGGCCAGGGTCGACGGATGCGTGCCCTGGCCGGATAGGTATCCCCTCGATCAGGCGTTCCTGGTTCGAAGCGGCGTGGCTGCGTACGTCTGTAAGGCGTGCGGTGAATGCGAACCGGCGGCGGGCGGGGGATCAGTCGAGGAGGTCGGGGTCGGGCAGCCCGTATAGACGCCGAATGTGCGAGCTGAGAGTGTCGGGCAGGTAGCGGCCCCAGAGCTTGATGGGGAGCCCGCTCAGCTCGATCTTCGGACTGAAGGCCACGGCAAACAGGTATTCCACCAAGAATTCGACGTTCATCGGCAGATACCCAGTGTACTCGCGGTTGTCCCGCTGTGCGATGATCCGCTGCTCGTGCAATCCCCGTCCGAGTTCGGACTCCACCAGGTCGGAGAACGTGGTCAGCATGACCTCGACGGTGAGTGTCGACGCGGCGCCCGCCAGGAGCGGTGCGAGCCCCAGACGCAGACATGCATCGTCGACTCCGCGCCCCCGATACCGCTCCCAGGCGCGATCCTCCTCGTACGCCCGGCAGACCGCCTCGGCGTCCCAGGGGACCTCGAGGACCAGGGAAGTGGCTCGGTAGCGCCCTTCGAAGGCTTGACGATCCACCACCCGCATGCTCGGTACCTCGTGCAGGGCCACTTCAAGCTCTGCGAGGGCGTCATCAGGACCTACGAGCTTGATGCCCGCTACATCGCGGATCGTGAGGGCGGCCCGGTCGAACTGGAACGCTCCGGTCCGGATCTCCCGGGCGATCTCCTCTTCGGCGGCGATGAACTCGTCGCTCATCTCCGACAGCGGGGTGAGAAGGTGGACGAGCGGGATGCCGCGCTCTCGGGCGCGCGTTTCCGCCATGGCGCGGGCGCGGGTCTGGACGGCCGCGAAGAGCCAGCGGGCGAGCTTCCGTTGTGCCTTCTCGGCGATGCGGCGCGGCCGCTTGAGGCGGTACATACCGCAGACCCGCTGAGCCTCGTCGAGACACATGACCCCGTTAACGGGGACCTCGCGGTAATAGTAGTCGGGTTTTTCTTGATAGCGGGCGAGCAGCTCGGCCGCGCGCTGGGTGTGCTCTCCGTTGCCGCGACACAGCGCGTCGCGGAGCTCCCCCTTGGTTCGAACGCGCTCCTCGCTGAACGGGGTGCCATGGAGGAACGTCAGGAGGCGTCGCGCCACCGACCGGATGGTCTCCGCCGCGACGAAGCCGTCGCTGATGAGGAGCTCGGTCAACTGGCGGGCGTCCCCCGGGTCCAACCGTCCACAAAACCACCGCTCGGCGATCTCAAAGAGGGCGTCACGATGGATAAACGCGCTCAGGTACATAAACGGTTCCTTCTGTCAGGTTTCCGGAGCGCTGAGGTCAGCGGCCGAGTGCAAGCGAGGTTCGCTGGACCGATTTGTTGGTTGCATACCTCTGTCGTATTCTCAAACCTGTAGTGGATCTTGCCAACGCCAGGCAAACACGCCTCAGTTGACTGACTTGTCTCAGTCGAAGTGTAATAGCAGATGAACTCATGTCAATCTTCATCTATTATGCTCTTCGTTGAGTCTCGCGATCAGCCTCTTTAGTTCGTCAAAAAGATCCATGCAAGACTTCCTCACAGCCAACGAGATGCGCCTCAGCCGCGGCGCTTCGCGATCGCACCGCGCGCTGCCGGCTGCGGGCGCGTGTTAGCCCACCCGTTTCCGCGTCTTCGAAACCGTGCCAGTCCGAGCCTCGACCGGTAGCGCCGCGATGACGGAACGAAGCAGATCATTGACGGACTCCGCCGTCTTGAACACGGCTGCAACATCCGGATCGAGGACCACTGTGACGGTTTCCTTGCCCATTCGCGCGGCGAACCGGTTCGGACGCGCCTGCGTGTAGTCGAACCGATACTCTGGTCGCATTTCGCGCACCTCTGCGGGCTGCTGACTTCTAGGTTTGGCTTTGCTCATAGTCGTGACGCTCACGCGCCGTGGCCGCTCGCGCGTTGATGAGTCGAATCCGTCCGGCATGCTCGGTGAAGCCTACCACCAACAGGCGCTGGCTTGTGGAGTGCCCGATGATGACCTCCCGCGTTTCCGCGCTCGAGTGGTCCGGATCGTCGAAGATTTTGGCCAAAGGATCACGGAATACCGTGAGCCCTTCCTCGAACACAATCCCGTGCCTGGTCAGATTGATCTTGGCCTTGGATGCATCCCATTCGAACTCGAGAGCCATTTGACCTCTCGGACCACACCCGCAAAGCCTCACGCTGGAATGGCCGGGCTAACGGAATGTTCAGCCGCGCGTTTTCCCATGTCGGCTACAACGACTTGTTTGCCCTCCTATCTGTTTCTTGAGTTCATCAATGCCAATGGTCGGAGCAGTCTTCTCGGCTTCTTTGGCTTCTCTAAGGCAACGAAGGTCTTCGTAGTTACGGGGTTCCTATTGGATCTTCAGGAATTCCTCATAGGGCAGAACGGCGTACTCTTTCTTTCCTTCCTTCTTAAACAAAACCCTGTACTCCCCAACGCGCAAGCGATACTCAGGTGTCGAATCGGTAAGGCGTTTAACATCTCCGCTTAGAGTATTGCTCATCTCTTCGATCCTTGCAAGGATGCGGGCCTGAATTCTGGAAGGAAAGGTCGCAATGTCATTAACCGCCCGTGGTTTGAACTCAATGTTGTATTTCATTTTTCCTCATGGGCGAACGGCGCGCATGAACTTCGGCGCGGCTTCGCGCCGTAGTGTTCCATGTGATGGTTCACCATTCCTATATCTTGTTCCCGAAAAACGCAACGGGCCAGCCCCCTTGGGTTTCGATCACCTGGTCAATCTCGGCCATGAGGCGGATCGTCTCATTCAGCGCGACGACGATCTTCTGGTAGTGTTGAATGGAGGATCGTCAGGAGGCGTCGCGCCACCGACCGAATGGTCTCCGCCGCGACGAAGCCGTCGCTGATGAGCAGCTCGGTCAACTGGCGGGCGTCCCCCGGCTCCAACCGTCCACAAAACCACCGCTCGGCGATCTCGAAGAGGGCGTCACGATGGATAAACGCGCTCAGGTACATGAACGGTTCCTTCTGTGAGGATCACGGAACGCTGATCCTGTTTCTGCACGACCTGCATGCGCAGACGGCCTAACGCTCGCGTTAACCAGCGTGCAAAAGCAGAGCGAAGCGGCGCTTTTGCACGTCCGAGTTGAACGCGTTGTTATGCGTTCCTTTAGCCTGAGATAATTCCATTGCGCGATCCTTCCGCCACAAAGCTTTCCAATGCGGTTAGGTATTGGCGTGACAAGTCGATTACATCTTCATGTCCACTCCAGTCCCCGAACACGTAACGAATGTTTGTCTCAGCAATTTCCTCCTGCGGCTCATGTGGATGAGGTGCTTCCTTATGCTCTCGAATTTCCACGGTTCCATCTGATCTTTGGATTTCTATTCGAATCGACTCCGAAATACCGATATGAGCTGTGTCTGAAACTGCAATTTCTCTCGATAGTCTTACCGGCTCCGAATGAATATTTACGTCTCTTTTGTCTTTGAAGAATTTCAGCACCACATTACCGGACACCTTTTTCTCATACCACTGGCGTCCATCGAGTCTTGCTCCGGTTTCGTCGTATGCGTATTGGAGCACGGATCTCGCGGCAGAAAGAAACGCGCTTAGTTCGTATAGAAATGCATCTGGCGTATCCACCGATGCTTCCATTCGCTCTAGAAAGTAGTTTGCTTCTCTCAGTTTCTCACGTTCGTGCACATCAGTTTCCTATAGAACGCATAACGCTCCGGTTCAGCGGCGGAGCGCAGCACCGTCCGCTGCAACCGGTTAGACGGCGCATTCTTTCGTTCGAACCGCCAGTGATATCTCCCGGCACGCTACGCTACTCGGCATCGGCGGGCCCGATGGAGGCCACGAGCATGCTGGCCTCGCCGCGCAATTTGATCCGCATTTCGATGATCCGCTTGCAGTCCGCCGATACCTGCGCGGCCCGTCTCTTGTCGCGAGGAATCGGAAGGGCTATCTCAAGGATTCGCTTCCCCAGAGTGTCAATGATGTCTTGCGTGAACTGCTTGGCCCTGACTTGAAGTCGTACAATCGGGGTGTTGAGCAGCGCGAATAACAGCCACGGGTCGATAACATCCTCTTTAACCACGCGAACACGGTAGATGTGGCTTTGGAACAGCATTGGCAGGTCGGATTCCGTCACCATCGCCGAGGAGCCAATGAGATATGTGCCGTCCTTGACGACCAAAATATCCCCAGCCTGAACGTCGATCTTGCTTTTCACGCTCTCGTAGATCACGTCGCTGACTCCGTGCTTGAAGTCCGCTTTGATCTCCCAGTTTGAAATGTCGGAAGTGCGAATGAATGGGATCGAGCCGGTACCGTATGCCATCTTGCCGATCTCGATACCCGTCGCCAAAGAGACGGCGTGTTTCTTGACAAGTTCGCCGACGGTGACGAACTCGTATTCTTGGGATAAGCGCTTGATCTCCGCCTCTATTTCTGGGTTGTAGTAGCGAGGAACAAAGATGCTGTGAGCCACATTATCGCTGGGGAGAATAAACCCCCGGTGGTCCTCTAAGAATTTCACGCCTTCCGCGTGCCACGCCGCATAACGCAGGGCGATCTCGGGCACTTCGTCCAGTAGTCGGCTCTCGCCAGATTCGTCCTTGCGATAGGTTGGGTTGCCGCGCGAATCATGCCCACACCATTTCGCCTCGCCCATAAAGATGTCAAAGCGCTTGTCAGGCTGCTTCTTCGTGCCGACCAGGATGCACACCTTGGTATGGGTCCCGCCCTTTCCGCTGGTCTTGAACAACGCTTCAGGCATGCTCGCGATTGCTGTGATCTGCAACCGCTGCGCAAGCCAAGAGATGATGAACTGATGAGAGGGGTTTCCGAAGATGCTCTCGGGGAGCACGATGCCTGTCTCGCAAGATCGACGTACGTTCCCATTGCTTCGCCGTCTTGTCGTACTTCCACTTGTAACCCAGGTCGAACTGAGACAGGATCGGCTCGCCTTTGACCACGATCTTCTTGCCAAAGGGGGGATTGGTAAACACCACATCAAACCCGCCCGGCTTGACCTTTTGCTTCATCACATCGGGCCATGACGACAGCGGCGCCAGTGTGTTTTGACAGAACACCCCACCGCGCCCATCGCCGATGAGCGCCATGTACGCCTTGCAGACCTTCGACAAGAACTGGTCCTTGTCGATACCCCGGAAGCAGTCGGTGGCCACCTCGAACTCCCGTTTGGCCAACTGGCGCTCGGACCAGCCCTTCCGTTTGGCCTCGTCGCGCAACTGCCCCCAGACGTGCGCCAGCGCTGTAATCAAAAAGCCGCCCGAGCCGCACGCCGGGTCGATGATCCGCTCACCCGGCTTGGGGTCCACGATCTTGACCATCATCTCCACGACGTTGCGGGGCGTGAAAAACTGCCCCTCCGAACCGCGCAGAGCCGGGCCTATGAACACCTCGAAGGCGTCGCCGATGGCGTCGCGGTCGGCCTCCATGATGGTGTAGTTCTGGAGTTCACCAACAACGTAAGTTAGGCTGTCGGGGTCGAGTTTAATCGTGTCGCTGGGCTCGAATACGTCACCGTAGGCCGCGTCCTTTACGCGCTCGAACATGGCATTGATACGCTTCTTGACTTCCTTGGGCGATTCGTTTACGCCAGCGCGAAAAGAAACCGTGTCGTCGGGGTTCGTCTCCTGTTCGTCGAGAATCTTGCAGAACAAGACGTTGATGATCTCCTGGGCGAGCGCTTCGTCCCGCGTGATCCCGGTGGTCATACCGGCCAGGTGGTTCCGCAGATCGCGGAACACGGCCTTGAGGTTCGATGGCTTCTTGAGGTCCTTCCTCTTGTAGAGCCCGATGTCCTCGATCCGCTGGCCCTTGCGGGGGATGTTGGGAAGCGTCTCGTAGGTGCGCTTTCCACCCTTGTGGTGGACCTTATGGAGATATAGGTGCGCGTCGCCGTTGAACCACACGCCCACTTCGGCGGCGGACATGTCCATGTAGAGCCGTAGTTGGTGCTCGCCGTCCTTTCGCTCCTTCTTCTTGCACTCCACTACCATGAACAACTCGTCCTCAGTTCTTTTGGCCGAGTTGAACACGGCGATATCGACGGGGTAGGACTTCTCCTCGTCCGACGGGCGGATGCGGACCCGGTATTGGGGGCGGGTCTGAATCTGGCTCTTGGCGTACCCGTAGTCCTCTACCAATCGTCGGGTGAAGATCTGGACAGCTTCAACTTCTTCCGGGCCAGCTTTGACCCAGTGACCCGAGACGAAATCCTGGATCTGTCCTTCTCGGCCCTCGACTTCTTCCACCTTCTCGAACTTTGGTATCTTCGTCATGGACTGTTCCTCGCATCAAGCTCTTTGGCGTATTGTTCAATCAGCCCTGCATCCGCGAAGCTGAATTTATTATTGTCTCCGATGATAATATGGTCGTGTACCTTCATGCCGATCAACAGACATGCAAAAACAAGATCCCGTGTAATCCTCTTGTCATTCTCGCTAGGCTCTACCACACCAGACGGGTGGTTATGAACGAAGACGAGGGCTGCAGCAGAGTATCGGAGCGCGAGTTTGACGACTTCTCGCGGATAAATCTGGGCGGCCGTAAGCGATCCCTTGGTCACCTCCACGATTTTCAAGATGTGGTTCTGCCCGTTTAATAGGACAATCTTGAAAACCTCCTGGTCTAGGTCACGCATCTCCTGATAGAGGAACTTCAGAACGTCGTCCGATGACTCGACGTAGCGTCGGTTCTGGAAACCTTCAGCGAGATACCGCTTGCTCATCTCAATTACCGCCTTGAACTGAGCGATCTTGGCTTGACCGATGCCCAGTACGGTCTGCAATTCCTCTATCGGGGCCGCGTAGAGTCCTCGAAGTGAGCTGAAGCGGGAAAGTAGCTCCTGCGCCAGGTCAATAGCGCTTTTGCCCTTTACGCCTATTCTAAGGAATATTGCCAGGAGTTCGGCATTTGTGAGCGATTCTGGGCCTTTCAAAAGTAACTTCTCTCGTGGGCGTTCTTCCGCCGGCCAGTTCGCTATTGCCTGCGTGTACCTATTTTTTGGCACGGGTGTCTCTCGTGGGCCTTCAAGTTGACTACATATACTCCGTCCCGTGGCGGCTCTACGCAAGCCTGTGACTATGCTGCGCAATGCACGAGTTACTCATGATCGTCAACGCGCAGCTTCACCCGTGGCGCGCGCTGGACTCACTTCGCGACCGCCGGTGGGTGCAAGCGGTTAGACCCCTCTGACGTATTTGCATTGTGGGTATTTGCTACACCCCAGGAATGCTTGTCCAGCGGATCTCCCTTTTTTTGCTGTCCGTTGAACAAGGTTCGCGCCACACCGGGGACATTGAGTTGCGGACTCATGGCGTGCCCGGAGTGAGTCCATATGATCAGTTTTGGAAATTGTGGATGATTCTTTCAGCGTGCGCAACGTGTCAGTAGCTCGTTGCACCTTTTCCTCAGTGAGGCAGCGTTCTCGGAACTCCTTGATGAAACCCGAAAGACCACGGGTCAGGACATTGTCGGGCATTTGCGTTTTGAACTCGCACTCTCCGATAAAGAACACAACCGAATGCAACAGGCGAGTGTCGAGATGAAGGTACTCGGAAAGACACTTTGTGTGTCGGTAGTTCTGTTTCAAGGGGTTTTGAAAATGATACTTGTTTCCATGCAAGATCTGAGTCCATCGATCCTGGTCAGGTGCACCAAATATCCAACCGTTGATGTTCTTCGTTTCGATCACGAAAATGCCAAAGACCGAAACAAGTACGTGGTCGATCTGGGTCGTGCCACTGGGAGCGGGGATTATGACGTTGTCGATTCTTCGATAAACCGTCTCATCCAGAGAAAGGCACATCCCAAATGTGGTCATCTTCTCGCCGAACCAGCCTTTTATACTACTGAACATCTTGGTCTAACGGTCGCGCTCAGCGGCCGGGGCGAGTAACGCGAGCCGCGGACCGCTGAAGCGCGGAGTTCGGCGCCCTGTCGAGGTGACGGCAAGCGCAGCCCTCAGGCTTCCTCGCCAAGCATCATGCCCGAGCATTGCGTGCCCTTGCTAGTTTGCGTGAGTGACGAGCTTTTGCTTGCCGCACTTGGAGCATACACCCTTCGCCCGGGTGAAGTCCTTCGTCTGACTCAGCCCGGCGGTCGCATTGCGCGCCATGACCCGGTTGCTTCCTGAGCCGAGCCGCAGTCTTTTGGCGATGCAGTCGTCACACATCGCCTGGGGCTTGACCGATCGGACGAACGCCGCCACGGTCGCCTCTACTGTCATCGGTGCGTCCTCTGTCTTACGTTGCGAGGAGGTCGGGGCCTCCGACACGCGATTCTACCGGTTGTAGCCCTCCGTTCACTTGGTGCCACCGCTGTGCGCTGAACATAGTATTATGCCTATTCGTCACGACACCGCTTGACAGGCCGTATTTCCGGTGAGAGCGTGACGCGTAGCATGCGAGTGGAGGAGGGATGATATGCCTCAAACGGCTCGACCGGGGGGTGGCGCCGCTGGACCCGCAGCCGCGGTGGCCCGAGGGATAGATTGCGGTGCTTCGGGAGACGGGGGTGCAGGAGAAAACCATCCCGTCCGGGGGATTGCGTTGGCATCGCGGCCCGATGACGCTGTGCCGATAAGCCCTTCACCGTCGCCTCCCCCTCAGAGTGCCCGGCCCATGACAGACTTGGGCAACTCCTCGCATGCGCATGCAACCTATACTCTGCGGCACGCGAAAGACAAGCAAAATCCTGAGGTGATGTTGCGCAAAGGGGAATACGATGCAGGGGTGGAATTGCTGGAGCGCCCGCGCCTAAACCCGCTCCTGCTTCTGATAGACCACCATCTCGCCCTCGGTGCGGAGGTCCTCCGGATGGTAGCGGGGAATGGGGAACTCCAGTTGCTTGAGTTTCACGGGGGAGACCTTCTTGTCCACCAGGCCGACGGCAACCGCGATGCCGTACAAGATGGCCTCGGGGCGGGGTGGGCAGCCGGGGATGTAGAAGTTGACGGGGACCACCTTCTCCACGGGTCCCAGAACGCTGTAGGTGTCGTACCAGAGACCGCCGCCGCAGGCGCAGGAGCCGATGGCGAAGACGAGCTTGGGCGCCGCCATGGCGTCATAGGCGCGACGCAGGGCCTTGGCGGTGGAGCGCATGGCGGGCCCCTGGCACAGCATCACGTCCGCGTGGCGGGGGGAACCGACCAGCCGGATACCGAAGCGCTCCACGTCATAGTACGGCGTGAGGACGTTCAGCACTTCGATGTCGCAGCCGTTACACCCGCCGCTGTTGGCGTGGTAGACCCAGAGCGACCGCGGAAACATCTTGCGACACAGCTCTCTCAGCACGGCCTGCCTCCCTGTTAGCCCCAATGCTGTTCACTTAGGCCGTCAGCCGGGTGAAATCCCCCCTCGCCCCCCTTTCGCAAAGGGGGGTTGGGAGGGATTTGCTCGGACGCTCTCGTCAGTACTCGACGCTATGTGAACAGTATTCCTATTAGCCCAGTTCGATCTCGATGTCCCGCACCGTCGGCTCGCGGTCCAGATATGCCTTGGCGTCGTACACCCAGCGCTCCTGCTCCAACAGGTCCAGACGGTAGCCCTTCATCATCAGCTGCTCCATCGGACCGGGCTCCTTGAAGCAGCGCCCGCAGCGCTGGCAGGTGCCCATGAACAGCTCCAACCGCTGCTGCATATCCCCGATGTCGTTGGTCGCGTTCTCGAACTCGGTGCTCATGGTGATGGCCTTCTCGGGACATACGTCCGCGCAGCGGCCGCAGTAGGTGCAGCGGCGGCCGACGTACTGGATGATCCGGATCTCCTGGCAGATGTCGTGGACGAGGATCTCCCGGGCCGGACAGTTGTTGGCGCAGCCCGCGCACCCGATGCACTTGGCGATGTTGAAGATCGGGCGTCCGCGGAAGCCTGCCGGCGGGGCGGACGGCTGGTGCGGATACGGCAGGGTAACGCGTCCGGCCTGCAAGCAGATCACGGCCTCTTTCAGCTTACTTCGGAGCGACATGTCGCCTGCCCCCATCCCTCAATAGCCATACAGCGCCAGAAGCAAGGCCACCAGCGAGAGTCCCAGGAGTCCCCCGTAATACCGGATGGCCTGATCGATCCGGTACCGGGCATGCGTGGCGGCCACCAAGGTCACCACCAGGACGAGCAGAAGCAGTTTTGCGAGGAGGGCAAACAGATTCAGTGGTGCCGGCAGGCCGCTCCCCCACGGGGCGAAGATCGAGACCAGCAGCGATCCGTAGACCATCAGCTTGGCCATGTGGGTGAACTTGAAGAGGGCCAGTTTCGGGCCGGAGTACTCCACCATGGAGCCTTCCATCAGCTCTGTTTCTGCCTCGGCAATGTCGAAGGGCAGTCGCCCGATGAGGGCCTGGAAAGCGAAAATCGCGACACCGAGCATCAGGATTCCCGCCAGCGGGAGACCGGCCTGGACGTAGGCTGATCCGTTGAGGACCGCATCCGGAGCGGCTCCAGCGTCATGAGGGACATCATCTCGCGGCTCATCCCCACGAGGGAATAGGTCGAGCCGGCGGCAAGGCCGGCCAACATGGTCGAGACACCACAGAGAGTGAGGAGGGAGATCAGAAGATAGGCGTCGGCCGCTCCCGCCAAGGGCGGACTCGTCCCCATGGGAACCAGGACGGCCAAGGTCAGGATGGCCGCCAGGGAGAGCCAGGAGGCGAACCGCTGCATGGCGGGACTCTCGCCGGACTCGATGTCCTCCTTGCCCAAGAGCTTCAGGAGGTCATAGTACGGCTGCCAGATCGGCGGCCCCTGGCGCGATTGCACCTTGGCCGTCACCTTGCGCAGGATCCCTTCAAAGAGGGGCGCCAGCGCCAGGACCAGAACGATGTTCATGCCCCCGGAGAGGAACCGGACCGCCAGGCTAGTCTCCATCGCCGTGCATCCTCATGGCGTGCGGGTCCCGCCGCGCGCGAGCTCTAGGAGTTCCTCTTGCGAGTAGACGCGGTGCGCGCCGGAGCGCAGATCCACGATCTCCATTCGATCCGTGCAGGAGAAGCACGGATCGATGCTCGCCAACGAGATCGTCATGTCGGCAATCTGCTGGTCCTTGATCATGGCGGGAACGCCCTGGAGATTCTGGTAGGTGGGGGCGCGGACCCGCCAGCGCCGCGGCCGGTTGTTTTCTCCGGTGATCACAAAGTGGTGCGACTCGCCGCGAGGCGCCTCGACGGATGACAGACCGACCCGGCCCACGGGGAGTTCGTCCTGGATGGGGGCCTGAAGCGGACCTTCCGGGAGATGGTCCAGACACTGCCGGATGATCCTGATCGACTCGAAGACCTCCAGAGTCCGGACCAGGAGGCGGGCCCACACGTCGCCGCCTCGCTGGGTGATGACGCTGAACTCCACGTCGCCGTAGGCTGCATACGGATGATCGCGCCGGGCGTCAATGTTCACACCCGCGGCCCTGGCCATAGGGCCGATCAGTCCGGCCTCCTTCACCAGGGTCGCGTCCGCAACCCCCACGCCGCGCGTCCGCTTCTGGATGTTCCGGTCTCCGGCCACGGCGTCCGCCACGGCGCGCCATTCCTTTTCCAGTGTGGCCAGGACCCCCATGAGCTCGGTTCGGAGCGCCGGGGTGATGTTCCAGCGGACGCCACCGATGACGCACAGGGCGTAGGTCTTCCGGTTGCCGCTGATCTTCTCGGCGATCCACATGATGGGCTCGCGGATGCGGAAGGACTGCATGAAGAGGGTGTCAAAGCCCAGGACGTGGCAGCCGAGGCCGACCCAAAGGAGATGGCTGTGGAGCCGCTCGATCTCCAGCATGATCGTCCGGATGTAGCGGGCGCGCGGCGGAACCGTCAGGGCCGCCGCTTGTTCTACGGCTTGTGCGTAGGCCACGTTGTGCACGCAACCGCAGATGCCGCAGATCCGCTCCGCTGCCATGGGGATCTCGTTATACGTGAGGACGGAGTCGCCGAGCTTTTCGATGGCCCGATGGACCATGAAGCCGCGGTATTCGCAGCCGCGCACAACCTCACCATCCACGTAGAGGCGAAAGTGGGCCGGCTCATCCAGGGTCGGGTGGAAGGGGCCGAAGGGCACGACCACGCAGCCGTCGGGGGGGTTGTCGAAGTCAAAGGTCCGATTCTCGTCGTAGTCGGGCGGGACGGCGTCCCAGGGATAATCGCGGCGCAGCGGATGGACGTCGTCGGGCCAGCCGTCCGGCAGGATCAGACGCTTGGGGTACGGGTGGCCCACCGGCTCGATCCCCACCAGGTCGCGGAACTCGCGCTCGGACCAGTTGGCGGCCGGCACGAGGTCGGAGATGCTGTCCACACGCGGCGGAGTGCCGGTCAGGTAGGTCATGATGCTGCAGAGAACATGCTCTTTGTCGAAGGCGAAGTCGTGAGCCACCAGAAACTTGCCGGAGACGGGGCGATCGTCCAGGCCGATGCCGACGACGTAGCGCGCATCCAGATCGCGGAAGATGTACCGACACATCTCTCGAAGTGCCTGCGGCTCTACGTACAGGAACAGCCGGCCCTCGTCCGGCACGTCCGTTCGCTGGATGACCGGTGTGAAGTGGTCCGCGATCTGTTTCAACACGACGTGTGCTGACATGGTTAGGCCCCGAGGTGCGAGGAATGAATGTCGGCTCTCTGTGGGAGCGACTTCGCGGGCCGCGCGGCCCCATTGCCACCGGATCCTGTCGGCGTCCTGCCAACCCATGGAAGATAGCGGACGACCTCGCGGTACAGGTTGCGCGCGCCGTAGCGCATCTGATCCGACTCGACCGCGTAGCCGCAGAGCCACGGCTCGGCGCTCCTCCGCAGCGCCCCGCCCAGCAGAGAGATCCCTGCGGCGAGGAGGAGCAGGGCGCCAAAGACCAGCGCGACAACAAGAGGCGCAAGGACCGCCAATCCGGCCGGCCCCTCGATGCCGGTGAGCCCGGCGGCTGGAAGCGGCGGGAGCTTGGCCAGGACTACGCCAAGCCCTTGCTGACTGGTTGCCAGGGCGCGGTGGATGAGCTGGTAGGCGAGGTGCGGGGCGAGGCCCAGGGTCACACACAGGGCGGCCAGGACGATCTGAGGTGCCAGCATGGCCCAGCCGACCTCCGCAATGTGGCCGGTCGCCGCCCGTTCGGCCACGCGGCGGCTCACGCGGGAGAGGAAGCTCGTTCCGAAGAACTTGAGGAAGAGCGCCAGGGTCAGGACGCTGGTCAGCATGGCCAGGACGGCGCACACCGCGAGATAGGGGGCGTACCGGCTCCCCAGGATCGTTGTGATGAAGATGCTCCACTTGCTGGCAAAGCCGTTGAACAGGGGGACGCCTGCAATGGAGAACGCGCCGATAAGCGCCGTCACCGCCGTGGCCGGCAGATACTTGATCAGGCCGCCCATCTGGTTCAGATCCTGCGTCTCCGTGGCATAGAGGAGCGAACCGGCGTTCAGGAAGAGCAGGCTCTTGAACAGCCCGTGGTTCAGCGTGTGGAAGAGGGATGCGGAGAAGCCGATCGTGGCCAGCAACAGCACCGCATCCTCGGTCCGCCCCGGCTTGATCAGCGTGAGACACGCGCCCAGGGGGAGAAGGATATACCCCACCTGGCCGATGCTGCTGAAGGCGAGGAGGCGCTTGGACTCATCCTGCCCCAGGGCCTGCGTGGTGCCGATGAAGAGAGTGGCCGTCGCCAGGACCGCAATCACGAGACCCCAGATCTCGCTGGGGTACGCGTCCGCCGCCTCGGCCGGAATCAGCCAGAGGAAAGAGCGCATCAGGCCGTAGATGCCCGTCTTGATCATGACGCCGGACAGCAGGGCGCTCACCGGGGACGGGGCGGCGGGGTGGGCGGCGGGCAGCCACCACTGGCCAAAGGGCCATACGCCGGCCTTGATTCCGAACCCGATCAGGAAGCAAAGCATGCCCGCGGCGGCCAGGCTACCCCCCGTCTGAAGGAGGGCCGGCATCCCGTGGCTGATGGCGTCGAAGTCGTAGCGCATCAGCGTCTCGCCCCCCAGGATGATCGGCCCATGGGCCAGGAGCCCAGCGCCGAGGAGGATGAAGGCGCAGGCAGCCTCCATGGCGATGAGATACCGGTTGGCGGCGCGGACGTTCGCAAGGTTCTTGTATTCGAAACGGACCAGGAAGTACGAGGAGATCGTCATGAGCTGCCAGAGCAGGAAGAATCCGGCCATCATGTCGGTCACGATCACGATCCCGTACATGCCGGCGACGAAGAGCAGGAAGTAGGGGTAGTACCGGTACAGGCCGTAGTCCGGGTAGTGCTCCATGTACTGGATGGAATAGAGGGCGGAGAGGGCCGAGACCACGGCGATGAGAAGCAGGAAGACGGCGCTGAGGCCGTCCACATAGATTCGCAGCGCCGAGGCGTACTGCGGCAAGGCCCAGACGGTGACCGCCTTTCCCGGGCCCGAGGCCAGGACGCTCACGGCCGCGCCGATGGCCAGGAGGCTGGAAAGCGCCGTGGCGCCACAGGCCACCTGGCCGGCCAGCAACCGGTTCCGGGATACCGGGATTACCAGCAAGGCGCCGCCCAGCAGAACGACGAAGGCGGCAATCATGACGGTAGCAGCAGTCATGGTCGCTCCCCACAGACAGCCAGGGGTTTGGTTCCGGCCGGCAGGATCTCGGCCAAGAGGTCGCGCAGGACCTCCAGCGTCGTTCGCACCGGCTCCGACAGGCCGGAGGCGTTGTCCAGGGGTTGAGGCTGGACGCCGAGGAGGAAGACGCGCGTCGGGCCTTCCGTCTCGATCAATCGGGCCAGCGCCCCCAGCGACAGCTTGTGGGTGGAGACCTGTGGGTAGCGCGCCACGATCTCGCGCCCTTCCAAGAGGACGACGCCACCGGGCGCCGCGCCCATCTCCACCGCATCCAGGAACAGGACTGTCTGGAAGTCTCCTCGGCTGAGCTGTGTCATGTAACGCTCTGGCGTCCGCTCGGCCACGATCACGTCGGGGTACCCGAGGGTACGCACGGCTTCCGCCAGCCGCGCCCCGAACCCGTCATCGCCACGGTCAGGGTTTCCGATGCCGACCAGGCAGACCCGGGCGGTGAGGCACGCCTGCAACCGCTGACGCAGTGAGGAGGCCATCAGATATCCTCTCCGAGTCGCTTGATCTGCTCGTAGGTGAAGACCGGGCCGTCGGCGCAGACGTAGGCCAGGCCGATGCAGCAGTGCCCGCACTTGCCCACGCCGCACTTCATGTACCGCTCCAGGGTGGAGACGATGTTCGTGTCCTGAAAACCCATTCCCAACAAGTCCCGGATCACGAACCGGAACATGATGGGCGGGCCGCAGACGAAGGCCGTGGTGTTCTCGACGGGGACCGTGACTCCGGGCTTGCGGAACAGGCTGCCCACGACGCCGACGTGGCCGGTCCACTGGTCGTCGCCCCGATCCACGGTGAGATAGCACTCGAAGCCGCGGGTCATCTCCCATTCGCGCAGCGCCCCGAGGTACATGAGGTCCTTGAGGCCCCGCGCCCCATAGAAGAGCTGGATCTTTCCGTAGCGGTCCCGATTGTCCAGGGCGTAGTTGAGACAGGAGCGGAGGGGGATCAACCCGATGCCGCCGGCCACGAACAGCAGATTCTGGCCGAAATACTGATTCATCGGGAACCCGTTTCCATACGGGCCCCGCACCGCGAATTTGTCTCCGGGCTGAAGTTGATGGAGGGCGGCGGTGACGCTCCCCACCCGGCGGACGGTGAAGAACAGCTCTTCCTCGGTGGGGCTCGGCGGAAGCGATGCCGGGAATTCCCCCGCGCCGAAGACCGACACCTGGGCAAACTGGCCGGGGAGGAACTTCCGGAAGGCCGCCTGCTCGGCCGGATCCTCAAAATGCCAGTAGAAGGTCTTGACGTCCGCGATCTCCTCCACCACGCGGTCCATGATCGCGATCTTGGGGAGATAGACGTTCTCAGGATGCGGCTGGCTCATGTCGCTCGCTCTCCGCCGTGGTACGGCGCACGATCTCCACAACGTTGGGCATGCCGATGTCCCCGTGGCAGACCTCGACGCAGCGGCCGCAGCCGACGCAGGCCACCGACAATTCGCGCTGGATAAAGTAGTGGGCCAGCTTTCGGAAGAAGCGTCGGTTGCGCCGGTCGTGGGCGGCCCGGCGGGGGTTGAAGCCCCCGGCCATCCGGGTGAACCCGCCCAGGGCGCAGGCGTCCCAGATCCGCACGCGCTCGAAATCGGCCGGCCCCACCTGGCGCTCCGTCACGGTGAAGCAGGTACAGGTCGGGCACATGTAGCTGCAGCCTCCGCACTCCAGACAGCGGTTCCCGATCTGTTCCCAGGTGGCGTCGCTGACCTGCTCGGAGGTGATGTAGTGCACGGTCGACCAGTACCAACTCGTCGCCAGCTTGAAGCGCTTGCGCACGTCGTCCAGGATCTGCCGTCGGCGGGCCAGGTGGGTCGGCGTGCCCTTGCGGAACATGGGGTGGGTGAAGAGGGCCTCGCCCTTGTCGGTGCCGGCGACCACCAGGAACTAGTCCCCCAGATCCATGAGCTGCAGGTCGAAGTGATCGCGGGCGGCCGGACCGGTGTCGGCGCACATACAGAAGCAATCGTCGTCGATGTCGAGGTCCGGGTCGGTGCAGACCACGTTCACCAGGAACAGGTTCCGGCGGTGCTGCTCGTAGTAGGTGTCCTTGAAGTCGCGGCCCAGATAGAAGCGGTCCAGGTGGTAGATGCCGGCGGTGTCGCAGGAGCGGATCCCGAAGATGGCCCGCCGCGGGGCCTCACAAGTCGCCTGGATGCTCGGATGGTCATTCAGGTGGATCTGAAGGAGCCGCTCGATATGCGGAAGGACGTACCGCTTGGGCGGATAGTAGGGGTTGGGGATGTGCACCTGGACCAGATGGCGGTTGGCGTCGGTGACCGTATCGAAGCAGGTGTCGCGCCCCCGGCCGTAGAAGGGGGCGATGACCTCGTGCTCCTCGCGCAGGAGGTCCACCAGCGTCAGCAGGTTGGCCTTGTCGGTAATCCGTGCCCGCATCGTCAGACCCTTTCCAGCCGGACGCAGACCGGCACGCGGCCGCTTCGCGGCGAGGTGGCCGCCTCACCCAGGAGCTGCTCCCGGACCTCGCGGAGGAAGTAGGGGACGAAGATCATGCCCGATTTCACTTCGCGGGTGACGCGAGCCCAGGTGACGGCGGCGCCGGCGACCCCGACCAGGCGCACCTTGGCCCCGTCCCGGAACTCGAGCCGCTTCGCGTCGTCCGCGTTGATGTCCACGAACCCTTCGGGGTAGTCGAGAAGGAGGATCTGGTATTCCCGCTTCAGGGTCTCGCTGTGCTGGATCAGGACGTTCTGGTGCCAATAGTAGAGCGAGTGGCCGAAGCTGAGCGTGAAGGGGTAGTCATCGGACGCGCAGGGGGGTCGGCTGGGCCGCGGGATGGGGACCAGGCTGAAGGGTTGCCCGACGATACCCTCCTCGTAGAGGAAGCGGGTTCCCAGTGGCTTGTCCGTGCCGCACGGCCACTGGCGGCCGTAATCCCGCGCCAGGTTGTCGTAGGTCGCGGCCCCATAGAAGGGGACCGCCCGGCCGATCTCTCGCATAACGTCGGCGGCGGAGGCATAGTCCCATCCCGCCCCCAGGCGGTTCGCCATCCGGACGATCTGCCGCCAGGCAGGCGCGAGTTCGGGGGGCGGGTCCACGGCCTTGCCGACGAGCTGGATACGACGCTCCGTATTCGTGAAGGTGACCTGCTCCTCCCCGAACGCCGCCACGGGCAGGACGACGTGGGCGCACTTGGCCGTCTCGGTGAGGAAGGGGTGCTGGACGATGACCAGGTCGAGCTGCCGAAGGACGGCCGTAGCGTCGGCAGAAGCCGCCATGACCGGGTCGTGTCGGCAAAGCCACAGGGCGCGCACGGCGCCCTTCCCCTGGCGGCCGAGCAGTTGCTCCGCCCCCTGGCCGGGCTTGACGGGAAGGGGCGCTCCCCAGAGCACCTCGAAGGAGCGGCGCCCGGCGGTGTCCGCCACCGGCACGTAGCCGGGCAGCCGGTTGGGCAGCATCCCCATGTCGCAGACCCCTTGGAGGTTGTTGTGCTCCGTGAGCGCGAACACGCCCGCCCCCGCCTTCCCGATGTTGCCGGTGAGCAGGGCCAGATTGACCAGGGCCTGGATCGCCTCGGCGCCGCTGGCCTCCACACCGGTCGAGAAGAGGATGGCGGCGGCAGGGGCGCGACCGTAGGTGACGGCGGCCTCTTCGATCAGTTCCGGCGCGATGCCGCAGGCGTCGGCCGCCCAGAGAACGTCGTAGGCGTGGACCGCCTCCAGGAAGGCCTCGACGTTCCTGCAGTGGGCCTTGAGGAAGCGCGCGTCGAACAGCCCCCGATCCACGATGACCTTGGCCATGGCCCCGTAGAGGGCCGCGTCGCTGCCGGGACGCAGCTGAAGAAAGCAGTCGGCGTGCTCGGCCAGTCGATGCCGTCGCGGGTCGATGACGATGAGCTTCGCGCCCTTCAGCTTGGCCCGCATGACTCGGCCGCCGATGGTCGGGAGCTGCAACCCCAGGTCCACGCCGTTCACGATGATGGCGTCGCTCGTGTCGAGCTCGGCGACGGAGTTGGTGCTGGCCGGGACGCCCAGCATGGCCAGCAGGACGTCGATGCTGTTGTTGCGGTACACCCCGAGCCCGTGGTCCACGTTGTTGGTGCCGATGAGGGCGCGGGCGAACTTCTGGAGGAGGTAGCTCTCTTCGTTGGAGCCGCGCGGAGAGTTGACGAAGCCGATGGCGTTGGGGCCGGCCTGCGCCTGGATCTGTTGCAGGCGATCGGCCGCATAGCCGAGGGCCTCCTCCCAGGTGGCTTCCTGCAGGGACCCGTTCTTGCGGAGCAGCGGGGTGAGGAGGCGATCGGGGGCACTGGCGACCTCGTTCACGTGCCAGCCCCGCACGCAGATCCGCCCCTGGTTGGTGGGATGGGTCATGCTGGGGTAGGCGCCGGTGAGGTGGGTCCCGGCGCTCTCCAGGTAGATCCCACAGCCCACACCGCAGAACGTGCAGGTGGTCAGCGTGTGGGGCATCCCGTGTCCCTCCTTTAGCAGTCTGCTGAAAAAGGCCCATCTGCGGCGTTGGCACGCTGGGGCACTCGTTGCGGCGTACCTGAAGTACGCCTCACTCGGCCCTGTGCGCGCCGCCTTGCATCTGGACCTTTTTGAGCAGCCTGGGCGAAAACGAGTGTTTCAGCATCCTGTGAAATCCGAGAGTCGAGTAGGGGTCGAATCGCCGCCAGGGCATCCGCGATGCCGCGCTCGGTGAAGCGGGAGAGCGGCTTGCCGAGTGCGAAGTCGGCGGCGGGAATGGTTATCCACCAGGCCTCCGGCGATCGGCCGAAGGCAGTCTGGGTAAAAGCGAGGAGTGTCTGGGGATCCGAGGTGTGGCCCAGGCAACTGGTCTGGGGCACCGGAGAGATCGGACGCACGCGGACCGCAGGGTCGTCGGCGGCCGGGTGAGCGTCGAGGAAGATGGCTCGATCCGCGGCGGCCAACGGATCGGCCAGTTCGGGGGTGAGCTGGTGAAGCGAGAGGACGCGGACTGCGGGGAGTTCCCAGGCGGCAATCCGAGCGGCGGCGCACCGGCCTGCCGCGTCGTCGCCGCGGAGGTCGTTGCCGTAACCGATCACCAGGATCGAGCCCGGGCGCATAATCCCTCTCCGCCCGGCGTCCTCCGTCAGGAGCGCCGGGCCTCGTCGAGGACGCTGCCGTCGGATGCCACCAGGGTTACCTGGAGCGTCATGGCGCCGGCGGCGTGCGTGGAGCAGCTCAAACAGGGGTCGTAGGCTCGGATACCGGCCTCGACCCGGTTCAGCATCCCCTCGGGGATGTGAGGTCCTTGGATGTAGTGCCGCGCGATCTGCGCCACGGTCCGGTTCATGGCGAGATTATTCTGACCGGTGGCGATAATTAAGTTCACTTTCTGGACGAGGCCATACTTGTCCACGTGGTAGTGATGGAAGAGGGTGCCGCGCGGGGCCTCGCTCACGCCGACGGCCTCGAGCTGATTGATTCCTGCGTCGGCGCGCAGCCGGTCCGACATGAGGTCGGGGTCGTCCAGGGCGCGCTCGATCTTCTCGACGGTTGCCAGGATCTCGACCAGCCGCGCGTGGTGATAGCGAAACGACGAGGTCGCGGTGCCGTTGGCGCGGTCGCGGAACGCGCGCAGTTCCTGGTCCGCCAAGGGCGTGCCGATCTGCGAGCAGACGTTCAGGCGCGCCAGCGGTCCGACGCGGTACATCCCGTCGGGGTAGCCGAGCGGCCGATAGAACGGCGATTTCAGATAGGAGTCCGACTCCACCGCCTCGCCGATGAACTCCTGATAGCGGCGAGCCTCCAGCCGATCGGCGATGACGTTTCCGGCGCTGTCCACGAAGCGGAGATGGCCGTCGTAATGCTCCCACGCCCCGTCCGGTCCGACCAAGCCCATGAAGAGACTGGGGAAGTTTCCGAAGATATGCGCCTCCTTTTCAAGGGAGGGCAACATCCGTTTGAACCGGCCCAGCGTGTCTAAAATCGTGGCGCGCGCCTCGGGGATGCGAGTCCGGATCTGGGCGTGCGATTCCTGGGAGAGCGCCGACCGGACGCCGCCGGGCACGGCCCACGCCGGATGGATCTTTTGCCCGCCGAGATGTGCGATGATCTCCTGCCCGAACTGGCGCAGGCGGATGCCGGCCCGGGCCAACTCCGGCTCGGCGGCGACCAGGCCGAAGATGTTGCGGGTGGCCGGGTCGCTGTCGAAGCCCAGCAAGAAGTCGGGCGCGCTCAGATGGAAAAAGCTCAAGGCGTGGGACTGGAGGATCTGCCCCAGGTTCATCAGCCGGCGGAGCTTCTCCGCGGCGGGGGGGATGCTGACCGCCAGGATCTGGTCGCCCGCCTTGGCCGAGGCCAGGAGGTGGCTCACCGGGCAGATCCCGCAGACCCGGGCGGTGATTCCGGGCATCTCGTAAAGCGGGCGGCCCTCACAGAAACGCTCGAACCCGCGGAATTCGGTGACGTGGAACTTGGCGTCGGTCACCTGTCCGGCGTCGTCGAGATAGATGGTGATCTTGGCGTGGCCTTCGATGCGCGTGACTGGATCGATGACAATCCGTTGAGCCATGGAAAAATTCGTCTCCGTGTATGCGTGAGTCGTCGGCGCCGATTCCCGCTCCAGGCAGGGCGGCATTTACCCCGCTTTCAAATCACGGCCCGCCAATACGGGCTGCTTCCCCGCCAGGACCTGCTCCAGGACGCTCCGGATCCGGTCGGCCGGCGGCGGGCAGCCGGACAGGAAGGTGTCCACATGTACAACCTCATGGACGGGCAGCACTCGATCCAAGAGGACGGGGAGGATGCCCGGCTCGGCAGGGATCCGGGCGGCAATATCCGCCCCCTCCAGATAGGCTCGCCGGAGGACGGGTTCCGCCGTGCCCAGGGGGTTCCGCATGGCGGTGACGTTGCCCGTGACGGCACAATCCCCGAACGAGACGAGGTGCTTCGTCCGTTGGCGGACTCGCCGGATGAGATGCAGATGCTCGTCGTTCGCCACCGCCCCCTCGACCAAGGCCACGTCCACCCCTTCAGGGTATTCCTTGATGTCCGCGATCGGGCTGTAGACCAGTCGGACCTGCTCCGCCAGGGTGATGAGCCACTCGTCCAGGTCCAGAAACGACATGTGGCAGCCCGAGCAGCCACCCAGCCAGACGGTGGCCAGTCTTATCGGATCCATTGATGTTTCTCCCGGGCCGTGACGATGAACTCCAGCCGCCAGCGATCCCGCTCCATCTCGGCGACGGTGACCCCGCGGCGGAAGATCGCCCCGGTGGGGCAGGCCTGGACACACTTGCCGCAGGCAGTGCAGCTCTTGGCCTGGCCCCAGGGCTGATTCAGATCGGTGATGACCTTTGTCTGCGCGCCGCGGCCCGCCATGTCCCAGGTGTGGGCCCCCTCGATCTCGTCGCAGACCCGGACGCAGCGGGCACACAGGATGCAGCGGTTGTGGTCGATGCCGAACCGCTCGTGGGTGACGTCCACCTGGTGCAGGGGAGAGACGTAGTCGAACCGCGAATGATCCATCCCCACGGCAATCGCAAGATCCTGCAGTTCACAGTGGCCGTTCGCCACGCAGACCGAGCAGACGTGGTTCCGCTCGGCAAAGAGGAGTTCCAGGATCATCCGCCGGTACTCCCGGATCCGGTCGGTGCTGGTGCGGATCTCCATCCCTTCGGCCACCTTGGTGACGCAGGCGGGCAACAGCCGGTTCCCGCCTCCGAGTTCGACCAGACAGATCCGGCATGCCCCCACGGTCGAGACCCCTTCCAGGCGGCACAGGGCGGGAATGAAGATCCCGGCCTCCTTGGCGGCCTCGAGGATCGTCTGATCCTCGTGGGCGCTGACCAATTGTCCGTCAATCGTGAGTGTCTTTACAGCCATGATCGCCGACCTCGCGAACGAGTGAACATGGGTGAAAGGCGAGGGCAACCACCCCTCGCCCGTATCAGGCCGCCTCGGACGACGCCTCGGGCTTTGCCAGGAAGGCCTCGTACTCGGGCCGGAAATACCGCAGTGTGCTCAACACCGGGTTCGGGGCGGATTGCCCGAGTCCGCACAGGCTGGTCTGCTTGACCATGGTGCAGAGCCTGTCCAGCGTGTCCAGATCCTCCGCCACCGCTCGGCCTTCGCGGACCTTGGACAGCAGGTGGTGGATCTGGGCCGTCCCGGCGCGGCAGGGGACGCATTTGCCGCAGGACTCGTCCATGCAGAACTCCATGAAAAAGTGGGCCACGTCCACCATGTTGTTCTGCTGGTCCATCACGATCATACCGCCGGAGCCCATGATGGAGCCCAGGCTGGCCAGCGACTCGTAGTCCACCGGGGTGTCCAGGGCCTCGGCCGGGATACACCCGCCCGAGGGACCGCCGGTCTGCACCGCCTTCACGGCGCCGCCGTCCGGCACGCCGCCGCCCATCTCCTCGATGATGGTGCGCAGCGGCGTGCCCATGGGGACCTCGATCAGCCCGGTGTTCTTGATCTTTCCGGCCAGCGCGAAGACTTTGGTGCCCTTGCTCTTCTCGGTCCCGATCTTGGCGAACCAATCGGCCCCGTTCCGGATGATGGCCGGGATGTTGGCGAAGGTCTCCACGTTGTTGATCAGGGTGGGGAATCCCCACAAGCCGTGCTCGGCGGGGTAGGGCGGGCGGGGACGCGGCGTGCCGCGTTTCCCCTCGATGGAGCCCATCAGTGCGGTCTCTTCGCCGCACACGAAAGCCCCCGCGCCGATGCGCAGGTCGATGCGGAAGTCAAAGGGTGACTCGAAAATCTGGCTCCCAAGCAGCCCCAGCTTCCGCGCCTGGCGGATGGCGGTCTGCAAGCGGCTGATCGCCAGGGGGTACTCGCCCCGGACGTAGATGAACCCCTGGGTGGCTCCGACCGCATAGGCGGCGATGGCCATGCCTTCCAGCACGCGGTGGGGGTCGCTTTCCAGGACGCTGCGATCCATGAAGGCGCCCGGGTCCCCCTCGTCGGCGTTGCAGACGATGAACTTCCGCTCGCTCTTCACCTTGGCGACGAGGCCCCATTTGAGCCCGGTGGGGTATCCCGCACCGCCGCGCCCCCGCAAACCGCTCTTGGTGATGGTGTCCACTACGTCGGCCGGCTTCAGCTCCCGCAGGGCGTGGTAGAGCGGCTGGTACCCGTTGGCGGCGACGTAGTCCTCGATCTGCTCGGGGTCGATCTTCCCGCTGTTCTCCAGGACGATCGGCACCTGGCGGGTGAAGAAGGGGTGACGGAAATCCGCCTGGCTGGCGGTGGCGACGCCGCGGCCGGTCAGGGCGGCGACGATGGATGGGGCGTCGGCCGGAGTCACTTTTTCATAGAGGATGTTTTCGGGAACCACGGCCACCAAGGGTCCACCGCTGCACAGGCCGAGACAGCCCACCCCGACGACGGCAACACTGTCGGTGAGCCCGGCGGCGGCGACGGCATCATCGAGACTCTGCTTGACGGCCTGGGCGTTTGACGAGAGGCAGCCGGCGGCGACGCAGACGCGGAGGGAAATCCCCTTCTGACTCCGCCGCTGCTTCTCGCCAATCTCAAGCAGTTCGGTCAGATCCATTATCGAGCCATCCTTTCACGTGATTCACGACGCTCTCGGATGTCTGATGGCCAACCACCACCCCGTCGAGAACGACCGCGGGGGCGATGCCGCAGGCGCCGATGCAGCGCGCCTGGATCAGGGACATGCTGCCGTCGGCCCGCGTCTCTCCGGCCCGGATGCCGGCGTAATCCTCGACCTTCTTGACGAGAGTGGCCGCCCCTTTCACATAGCAGGCAGTCCCCATGCAGACGACACATGAGTGCTTGCCCTTGGGCTTCAGAGAGAAGAAGTGATAGAAAGTTGCGACACCATACACCCGACTCGGGGGAAGCTTCAAGCCATTTGCGACAAAGACCAGCAACTCCGGGTCGAGATACCCGAAAAGCTCCTGCGCCGTGTGAAGCACCTCGATGAGCGCGTCTGGTTGATACTGGTGGCGCTTCATGGTAGCGGCAAGATGCTTCAGTCGAGCGTCGGCCGCCAGACCGCTGGCGGCACCCGGGGCCGCGGTCCTAGCATTTTGCGTGATGGTGGCAGACTCCATGCCGATCTCCCGGTTGGGGGTCTCTGTCTCGGGTGATGGCTACCCGGCGTGGAGGACACCCCTGTGAATAATGTCACAATCGACTGGAGAAGTTTAACGTGCAATTCCGGTGCTATTTTGGTCGAAGTGCGCGTAGAATCTGAGAAGAGTTCCCTGAAACGCGACAGGGGCTTGACGGAGGAGGGATCGGGCTGTTTAACACTTAGGCCGGCGCAGGTCGGTAAATCGGCGCACAGCGGGGCTAATGGGGATCCTGGTGGGAATTTCTGTCTCAGATTTGCTCCATATTTCACAAGTCTTGGGGGGGGCGAGCGGAGCGGATTTACACGAATTCCTGTGGCGGGACGGACCTTCGGTGCGATGAGGTAGGGGGACGCGGGCGAGATGGCGGAAAGGAATTTGCCGGATTCGACGTAGGTCGAGATTGCGGAAGTGGGAAGGGGTGGATTGACATATGACGGCTCAGGTTTTATATTACTAAATGTATAAGCTATCTTTGAACTCCTATGTGGATGATGGAGGATGGCGCCCATGAAATTCGACCAGTTCACGTTCAAGGCCCAGGAAGTGATTCAGGCTGCCCAGAAGACGGCGGAGGAGATGCAGCATCAAGCTGTGGACATCGAGCACCTCCTCTTGGCGTTGGTCGAGCAGAGCGATGGCATTCTCATTCCCGTCTTGCAGAAGATTGGCGCCAGTCCGGGGCAGATCGCCGCGGGATTGCGCCAGGAGATGGGGAAGCTGCCGAAGGTCTACGGGCCGACCCAGATCTACATGACGCCGCGCCTCAACGAGGTCTTCAAGCGTGCGCAGGACGAGGCGGGGCGCCTCAAGGATGAATATATCGGCGCGGAGCACTTGCTGCTCGGCGTCCTTGACGAGTCCTCGGGGCCGGCCAGTCATGCCCTCCAGGCGGCCGGCATCACCAAGGATGCCGTCTATTCCGCCCTGCAGACCGTACGAGGAGGGCAGCGGATCACCGATCCGAATCCCGAAGAGAAGTATCAGGCGCTGCAGCGCTACACCCGCGACCTGACCGATCTGGCGCAGAAGGGAAAACTGGACCCGGTGATCGGCCGAGACGAGGAGATCCGGCGGGTGATTCAGGTGCTATCCCGGCGGACAAAGAACAACCCCGTCCTGATCGGGGAGCCGGGGGTCGGCAAGACGGCCATCGTGGAGGGGTTGGCGGAGCGAATCGTCCGCGGGGACGTGCCTGAGTCCCTGAAGGAGAAGAAGGTCGTCGCCTTGGATCTCGGCGCCCTGGTGGCCGGGACCAAGTATCGGGGGGAGTTCGAGGACCGGCTCAAGGCGCTGCTCCGAGAGGTGACCGAGGCGGAGGGGAGAATCATCCTCTTCATCGACGAGCTCCATACCCTGGTGGGAGCGGGCGCGGCCGAAGGGGCCGTGGACGCCAGTAACATGCTGAAGCCGGCGCTGGCCCGCGGCGAGCTTCGCTGTGTCGGCGCCACGACGCTGGACGAGTATCGGAAGCGGATCGAGAAGGACGCGGCCCTGGAGCGGCGGTTCCAGCCCATCGTCGTGCGCCAGCCGAGCGTGGAAGACACCATTTCGATTCTGCGAGGGCTGCGGGAGCGCTACGAGGTCCATCACGGGGTCCGGATCCGGGACGCGGCCCTGGTAGCCGCGGCCACCCTGTCCAACCGGTATATCACCGATCGGTTTCTTCCCGACAAGGCGATCGACCTGGTGGACGAGGCGGCCAGCATGCTCCGGATGGAGATCGA
>JAPLLC010000286.1 GCA_026387775.1 Candidatus Methylomirabilota bacterium
GGCCCCGTTGTTGTTTCTGGCCTGGAATCGATCGGGAGGAATCGTGCGCGGGACGATCATCAATGCGGTGGCGATCCTGGCGGGAAGCGGGATCGGGCTGGCGGCGGGCAGTCGGCTGTCCGAGCGCGGCCAGCGGATCATCACGACGGGGCTGGGTCTCTGCACGCTCCTGATCGGCGTGCAGATGACGCTGAAGGTGCAAAACATTCTGGTGGTGATCGCCAGCATGGTCCTTGGGGGTCTGGCGGGAGAACTCCTGGACATCGAGGGGGCGCTGGAGCGGGTGGGGGAATGGTTGAAGTCCTGGGCCCGGTCGGGCGCCGGCACCTTCGTGACCGGATACGTCACAGCCAGTCTCGTCTTCTGCGTGGGGCCCATGACCATCGTGGGCTCGATCCAGGAAGGGATCAGCGGGAACACCGATCTCCTCTATGCAAAATCGTTGCTCGACGGGGCGGCATCGGTGGCCTTCGCCTCCAGCCTGGGAATCGGGGTGAGTTTCGCCGCCCTGACCGTCCTCGTCCTGCAGGGGGCGCTCACGCTCCTCGGCGCGAAGCTGGCGTTCCTGTTGTGGCCCGAGGTGCTGAACGAGCTCACCGCCACGGGCGGCCTCCTGATCATCGCCATCGGCTTCTTGCTGCTGGATGTCAAGCGTCTCCCCGTGGCAAACCTCCTGCCCGCGCTGGTCGCGGTGGTCCTCCTCACGACAGCCCGTCTTGCGCTGGGGTGGTGAGCGGTGCGTAAACTGAGCATCGCCCTGGCCTGCCTCAGCCACACGATCGTCGATGGGTCGCAAAACATCCTCCCCGTGGTGCTCGCGTTGCTCGTGGATCGCCTCCATCTGAGTTATGGGCAGGTCGTCATGGCGGCCGCGCTGCTGAACGTGTCCTCCTCGGTCATCCAGCCGGGCTTCGGCTGGATCTCCGACCGCTGTCCCACGCGCTGGTTCATGTCCGGCGGCATCGCCTGGACGGGGCTCTTCATGAGCGTCGTGGGGCTGGTGCCGAGCTATCCGATGCTCCTGCTGGTGCTCGTGCTCACGGGGCTGGGGACCGCGGCGTTCCATCCGATCGCCTCCATCGCCGTGACGCACGCATCGGGGGACCGGCGCGGATTCGGGATGTCGTTCTTCTCCGCCGGGGGGAACCTGGGCTTCGCGATCGGCCCGGTGGTGGCTGCCTGGCTGATGACGTGGCTCGGCCTGCAGGGTACCGTCCTGGTCATCATTCCCGGCCTGCTGATGGCTGCGGCGATGTACGTCTGGCGGGGCGAGTTCGCTTCCCCCGCGCCCGTCCACGGCGCGCACGAGCCCCAGGCCCGCGCTCCAATCCCCTGGGGGCGTCTGAGCAGGCTCTGCGCGATCATCACGCTTCGGTCCTGGGGATACTCCGGTCTGGTGGTCTTCATTCCGTTGTTGCTCCATGAACAAGGGGTGTCGCTCTCGCTGGCGGGGCGAGCCCTCTTCGTCTTCCTGTTCTTCGGGGCCCTGGGTGGCATGCTGGGAGGACATCTGTCTGATCGAATCGGTCGCCAGCAGGTGATCGTTGCCTCGCTGGTCAGCTTTCCCTTCTTCATGGCGATTGCGATGCTGCTCTCGGGTCCGTTCAGCTGGCTGTTCCTGGCGATCGCAGGAATCAGTCTCCTGGCCTCGTTCTCGGTGACTGTGGTCTTCGCCCAGGAACTTCTCCCACACCATCTGGGCGTGGCGTCGGGTCTCACCCTCGGACTTTCGTTTGGCGCCGGGGGCGTCGGCGTGGGACTGTCCGGTTTGCTGGCCGACCTGTTCGGACTCCAGACGAGCGTGTGGCTGCTCGTGCTCCTGCCGGGGATCGCCGGCCTCATCGCATTGACCCTATCGCCACCGCGCGACAGGCGCGCCTGACCGCACACACCGTCGAATTCACCGCAGCCTACCTGCCACATGCCCTCCGCGCGGTCGTCCAGGACCTGCCGACGAAGATCAGGACGAGCGCGAGGAGCAGTGGTCCACACCGCATCGCTGTGGCGTCCCAGTATCTGGGGACGTTGCGGCGTTTGTGGCTTTGCCTGCCTTCCGCCTTTCAGGGATGCCAAACCACTTCGGGAGGAGGAGGGGCGGCCCGTTGGAGACTCGGAGAGCCGACACGGGATTGGTGATTCTTTGAGCATGGGGTTGTCCCAACAATCGTTGACAGCTGGTCCCTGTTCTTGCATTATGGCAGGCGCGGGAAGGGCATTGATGCTAACGGATACGATGTGGTCACCACACTGGTCTGGGGGGTTGGCTTTTGCCGAAAGCCTTGCCTCCAGGCTAATTACCTACGTATTAAGGGGTCAGGCTATCGATGAGGTTGGTCGAAACATTTTCGCAGGGTGGGACTCGCAATGTATTGGGATGGGGACTCCTCGTGAATGCGCTGCGTTCTTCCGATTGTGAAATATTCGTGAAAAAAACTGTTGACAAGGCAGGAACACTTGTTGTATAAGTCTCAACGGATGGTGACTAATGATGCTCGAAAGAATATTCTCCTCCAAGACGCGCGTGGAACTGCTGCGTCTCTTCTTTTCCAACCCCGAGGGGCGGCTGTATGTCCGTCAGATCGCTCGGGAGCTTGGGCGCGATATCTCCGGAATCAAGCGGGAACTCGACAACTTGGACAAAGCTGGTCTCGTGGCGAGCGAGAAGGTGGGGAATCTGCGGTACTACGCCGTCAACAAGAGCGCGGCGATCTACCCGGAAATGAAGGCGATCATTGCCAAGACGGTGGGCGCCCAGGGGTCCATCGCCGGTTCCCTGAACGGTTTGGGTGGCCTGCGCCAGGCGTGGATGTATACGATGAACTCGCATCCACCCGGAGAGGGGCCCGGCCCGGTTCTAATGTTGATCGTCGGTCGTGTGGATTTGATGGAACTGAACGAGGCGGTCACCCGACTGGAGGGCAAACTGGGTCGCGAGATCAACTACACGGTCTTCGACGAGGCGGAGTTTCAGCGGCGGCGAGCGGAGGCCGATCCCTTTTTGACCGAGGTGTTTGGCGGCAGGAACGTTCTACTCATCGAGCGCGACGATGGCGTATGAGGACCTTCGTGAGAAGGGACTGGTTGAAGATGTCAAGCCGAATTTTTCGGAGGTCAGTGCGCTTATCGCCCGGGCAGTCAAGGATCTGGTCACGGCTCGCGCCAATGCCAGTATCGATCGGGAGTGGGCCTACGCCATCGCCTACCAGGGAATGCTGCGGGCCTCGAAGGGGATGATCGCGGCCGAAGGCTTGCGCCCCCGGGGGAGAGACCAACAGCGAACGGTTGTCACGCTGGTCGGGGCGATCATAGGGGAGGATGCCCGACCCCTGGTGAATGCGTTTGACCGGATGCGTCGGCGGTGGCAGTCAATTATCGAGGATGCCGGTCAGCCGGTCTCGCGATACGAAGTCGAAGGCGCAATCAAAGAGGCCCAGCGATTCATCGAGCGAACTGTGGAGTGGACACGGACGAGAAATCCCCAGTTGACATTGCTGTAGGGTGGTGCTGGGGAAGCCTGAAGGGAAAGGAGGTGACTCTCTGATGGCGACGAAGAAGCCGGCCGCGAAGAAGAAGGCTGCCCCGAAGAAAAAGAAGTAGGATGACCCTACGCGCTGGACGACCGAACGCTTCTCACGGGAGGGAGGTGATACCTGTGGTGACGAAGAAGAAGCCGGTGGTGAAGAAGGCTGCCCCGAAGAAAAAGAAGTAAGACCGTTCGAAATCTATACGCTGGGGGCGGCACCCCCCAGCGGGACTTATACTCTATTTTATGTTATACCGATTCGTCAAGTAAGAATTATAAAAATATTATTCGTAATATAATCGAATAGTTACGAATGGCATATCAGATATGACATCAAGGTAGCCGGAAGATCCGACCGAGTTGAAGGTTACCTTTTGATTCTTGTTCATGTAAGACTTCGTGTGGTAATGTCCCCCCTATACCCGCCGTGATTCACCTCTGCAACTTCTCTATCACCCATGGGCTGTCCGTGGGCCTTTCCTTTTGATGGTCGCTCCGGCGGGTATGCGTGTGGGCGGGTGACTCTTCCTCTGGGGGTTCGCGATAGTTGATCGCTTCTTTCGGCTTGATCTTCGGGACGGCGCTCCGACACCCGAGACTCGGGGCGTGGCTTCGATCCAAAGGGCGTGACCATGGCAGAGCGCTTCAGAAACTACATCGATGGGAAGTGGACGGACGCGTCGAGCGACGCCACCTTCGATAACATCAATCCGGCCAACCGGTCGGATGTCCTGGGAGTCTTTCCCCGCTCCGATCATCGTGACGTGGACCGCGCGGTCGAGGCGGCTCGGGCGCGCTTCAGCGTCTGGGGACGGATGCCGGCCACTCGCCGGGCGGACATCCTCTACGGGGCAGCGGGTATCCTGGTGGACCGCAAGGCGGATCTGGCGGCGCTCCTGACCCGGGAAATGGGGAAGGTGCTACCCGAGGCGTCGCAGGAGTTGGATGACTGCATCAGCCTCCTGCGGTATATCGCCGGAGAAGGTTGTCGCTTCGGAGGCGCGATCGCGTCTCGGGAACACCCGGACGCGCTCGCCATGGCGCTCCCGGTCCCGCTCGGGGTCGCGGCGGTCATCAGCCACTGGGCGTTTCCGCTGGCGGGTGCGCTGTGGCAGCTCGCGCCGGCCCTGGCGGCGGGCAACACGGTCGTGTTCAAGCCGGCGGAGGACGCGCCCCTGATCGCCACGCGTCTGGTGGAGATCCTTCTGGAAGCGGGCCTGCCGGCGGGGACCCTCAACCTGGTGCACGGGCTTGGCGAAGAGGCGGGCGCGCCTCTGGTTCGCCACCCCGATGTGGCGCTCGTCTCGTTCGCCGGGTCGCCGGCGGTGGGTCGCGAGACGGCGATAGCCTGCGCGGCGGAGCAGCGGCGGGTATCGCTCGACCTGGGAGAGATGAGCGCGGTCCTGGTGCTGGAGGACGCGGACCCGGACGCCGCCCTCGATGGAGCCGTCCGCGCCGCTCTCGCCATCTCGGGGCAGCGGTGGCGGGGAGCGACGCGGCTCTTGGTTCATCGGAAGATCATCAAGGAGTTTACCGAGCGGGTGGTGGCGCGGGTGCAGGCGTTGCGGTTCGGGGACGGGATGTTGACGACCACCGATCTGGGTCCCATCATAAACGATGCCCACCTGAAACGGATTCACGGACAAACACGGATCGGCCTCCGGGAGGGCGGGAAGCTGCTCTGTGGGGGCGAGATCTGGCGGGAGGGGGACTGCAAGCGAGGGTGTTTCTATGCCCCGACGGTCTTCGGCGACGTGACGCCCAAGATGCGCCTTCTGCACGATGAGGTCGCGGGCCCCACCATGGTCGTGGTTCCCGTTTCCGGTCTGGAGGAGGCCCTGGCGCTCGCCAACGCCGTTCGACACCGCCTGGTCGCGCCCGTGTACACCCGCGACCCTTCGCGGGGGTTTCGCGCCATCGATGGCCTGCGGGCGGGAACCGTGGCCGTGAATCCTCCCACGGTGGACGGGGCAAGTCGCTCCGCCTGGGCGAAGTTCGGGCGCCCGGGCACCTCCGGGTTGGATGGCGCCGCGCCACCGCTCACGGGGTTTGCGGACTGGAAGGCGGCGACAATCGACTCGTTTGCCAAGCGTCAGCCGATCCCACGAGAGGGGCACTGACGAGGGGACCGCCCACCTGCAAGAATCTGCTGCCTCGCCCCGCATGCGGGCGGACGCGCACGCGATCCTTCCCGCCCGACCAGAGACGACCTATCGGAGAAGGAAATCAATAGGCCGGGCGTGGTCTCTTGCGAGACCGCCGGAAATCGCTCCTGATTTGGGCAAGGCCAAGAATGGTGCGGGGATGCACGGGTAGCGCCGCCGCGGCCGGCGCCAGCCGAGTCGAGAACGCCGAGGGCGTTCAGGGGTGGGGGGATTCGCTTTACAGGTTGCGTGTCGGTGTGCTATAGCATCATCGAAATGACGACAAGCAACGTCCTAGGGTCTCTCCGGTGGTTCTGGCAGACGGCGATTCCGGTTAGCATCCTTGTCGCCTCGGGCGTCGTCCTCGCAGCGGCGGCGGACTCGGCCGGAGCCGGTGCCTCCCCCCCGGAAATTGTCCTGCAGCGAGTTCATATCCTGGAATCCCGTGACGGGGCCACGGTGTGGGAGGTCCGGGCGGATCAGGCCGAGGTTAATGAGCGCGAGGGGTTCACGGTCCTGATGCGGGTAACTCGGCCCATCGAGATCACCTTTTTTTCGCGTCAGGGGCAGGTCTCCTGTTTGGCGAATCGGGCCACCGTGGATCTCAAGACCAAAGATGTCCGGCTGGAGGGGGCCGTGGTGGCGCGCTCGGACCAGGGGGCCGAACTCCGCACGGAGTTCCTCCGGTGGATCGCGGCCACCCGGCGCCTGCTGACCGATCAGTCCGTGACCATCACCCGGGGAGGGCTTCTGACTCAGGGGCGGGGCTTGGAAGCGGAGACCGGCTTGGAGCGGTTCCGCATCTTTCAGAACATCACCTCGCAGTTCGGGCCGTCCCAGGCCCTGACGGGAAGGAGTCGTCCGCAATGATTCGGGTGCGCTGGTTCCTAGTGGCCCTGGGGATCTTGTTCCTTTTTCCCGGGGCGCCGCGCGCGGCGGAAGACAGGTCGCCACTCACCATTTCAGCCGACACCCTGGAGGTGAACCGGAAGGGCCGCGTGGCTACCTATCGGGGGAACGTGGCGGCCAACGACCGGTCCCGGGGGATCAGCATCCTGGCGGACCAGATCGAGTTCTTCTTCGACGAACGGATGGAGGATCTGGAGCGCGCCTTGGCCGTGGGAAACGTGCGGTTGTCCTACGGAGAGCGGCGAGGCGTGGCGGAGCAGGCCGAGTACTATCCTGTCGAGTCGCGGGCCGTCCTGATCGGACACCCCAAGGTCTGGCAGGACAACGACGTGATCACCGGCTGTCGAATCACCCTGCTCTTCCGCGAGGACCAGAGCCGGGTGGAGGGCTGCGAGGGGGAGCGGGTGAACGCCATCCTCTATCCGAAGCGCAGGGAGGGGTCGCCGACGGGAGGCCCGCGAAAGTGAGGATCGCCGGGCGGTGCTAACGGGAAACGGGATGGGGCGGAGCCTCCAGACGGAGGAGCTGGTCAAGGCCTACAAGCAGCGCGTGGTCGTGTCAGGACTGAGCCTCTCGCTGGATGCCGGGGAGGTGGTGGGTCTCCTGGGTCCGAACGGGGCGGGCAAGACCACGGCCTTCTACATGATCCTGGGGCTCACTCGACCGGACGCGGGGCGGGTCGTCTTGAACGGCGAGGATATCACTTTTCTCCCCGTCCATCAGCGGGCGCGCCGGGGGATGGGCTTTCTCCCGCAGGAGCCTTCGATCTTCCGGAAGCTCACGGTCGAGGAGAACATCCTGGCGATTCTGGAGACGCGGGGCGTGCCGGGCGCGGAGCGTGCGGATCGGGCTCAGGCCTTGTTGCGCGATCTGAACATCGCCCACTTGGCCAAGAGCCGAGCCTACACGCTGTCCGGGGGAGAGCGGCGGCGGGCCGAAATCACCCGGGCTCTCGCGACCGACCCCTCGTTCATCCTCCTGGACGAGCCGTTTGCGGGGATCGACCCGATCGCCGTGTATGACATCCAGGGTATCATAGGGCAACTCAAAGACCGGGGGATCGGGGTCCTGATCACGGACCACAACGTGCGGGAGACCTTGCAGATCGTGGACCGAGCCTATGTTATCCACGAAGGTCAGATCTTGGTTTCCGGCACGGCGACCGAGCTGGCCTCGGACGAGCGGGCCCGCCAGATCTACCTCGGAGAACGCTTCTCGCTATGACGGAAGGACACTGAGGTTCCATGGCGTTCGATACCAGACTTCGGATGCTCCAGACCCAGCGAATGGTCATGACGCCGATGCTCCAGCAGGCGATCAGCCTCCTGCAGCTCTCGCGGCTGGAGTTGGTGCAGGAACTGCGCCAGCAGATGGAGCAGAACCCGCTCTTGGAGGAGGCCCAGGAGGAAATCCAGGAGGAGGTGGAGGAAGCCCGGGTGTCTCAGGAACAAGACGCGCCGGAGCCGGAGCGGGAGGACGCACCCGAGGCGGAGAGATCGGATCGCATCGAGGAATTCGATTGGGACAACTATCTGCAAGACGCCTCGGACTATCGCCCCCAGATCCCGCGGGAGGAACTCGAGCGGTTCGATGCAGAGCTGCATTTGGCGAAGCCCCGCTCCCTGGTGGATCATCTCCTCTTTCAGCTCCACCTCAGCACCTCGGATCCGGAGATGCTCCAACTGGGGACACTCCTGATCGGAAACTTGGAAGAGACGGGGTACCTGAAGGAGCCGCTGGAGGGGTTGGCCGAGGGCGCGGGGGTCGCGGTGGACCGCCTGGAGGCCGCGCTTCGGCTGGTGCAGGGTCTGGAACCCACGGGGGTTGGCGCCCGCGACCTCTGCGAGTGCCTGTTGCTCCAAGTGGACACCCGCCCCGACCTTCACCCCCTGGCGAAGAAATTGATTGTCTCTCACCTCCACGAGCTCGAGCGGCGAAACTGGGAATCGCTGGCGGAGAAGCTCAAGGTCTCCGTGAAGGCCATCCAGGAGGCGGTGGAGTCGATCGCCTCACTGGAACCGAAGCCGGGGCGGACCTTCGGGACCGAGGACCCGCGCTACATCACGCCGGACGTGCACATCGTCAAGATGGGTGACCAGTTCCTGGTCCTGCTGAACGACGAAGGGCTTCCCCGCCTGCGGGTGAGCCCCTACTATCGCACCATCCTGGCGGACAAGACCGGCAACGCCAAGGAGGTCCGCGAGTACATCGAGGGGCGGATGCGCTCCGCCCTCTGGTTGATTCGCAGCATCGAGCAGCGGCAGCGCACGCTCTACAAGGTCGCCACCAGCCTGGTGAAGTTTCAGCGCGATTTCCTGGAGCGGGGGATCACGGCCTTGCGCCCGCTGACGCTGAAGGAGGTGGCCGAGGACATCGACATGCACGAGTCCACGGTCAGCCGCGTCACGACCAACAAGTATATCCAGACCCCCCAGGGGCTGTTCGAGCTGAAGTACTTCTTCCACCGGGGGGTGCCCGACACCCAGGGAGGGACCGTCTCCTCGCTCAAGGTCAAGGATTTGATTCACAAGCTGCTGACGGTGGAGGACGATGGCCGTCCCCTTTCCGACCAGCGGATTGTGGAGTTGTTGCGACGAGAGCACGCCATCGAGATCGCTCGGCGCACCGTGGCGAAATACCGGGGCCAGCTCAAGATTCCGTCGTCCAGCCGACGCAAGCGCTACTGAGCCGGCAGGGGTGGGCGCGGCGCGGCGGCCGGTCGCGATGTTCCGCGGGTGGCATCGGGGTTCAGGGGTTGGGTTCGGTCCGGCGATTCGTCCCGCCGCCTGAGACCCTCGTAGCGCCCAGAAGGAGTCCGACGATGCAGCTATCCGTCAAGGGAAGGAATCTGGAAGTCACCGACGCGATTCGCGCCTATGCGGAGGAGAAGGTCCAGCGGATGACCCGGTATCTCGAGCACATCGTCTCCGGCACCGTGTACCTGTCGGTGGAGAAGCATCAGCAGATCGCGGAGGTGACCCTGCGAGTGCGGGACCTCACGATTCGTGCGGAAGAGAGCACCGACGACCTGTATTCGTCCATCGATCTGGTGGCCGAGAAGCTGGAGCGACAGATCCTGCGCTACAAGGAGCGGATCGCGGCCCACGTGAGCCGGAGCGGCGGCCGGGAAGCGTGGGAGGCTGCGCCGGCACCGCCGGCCGTGGAGGATCTGCAGGTGGTCAAGACCAAGCGGTTTGCCGTCAAACCGGCCGAGGTGGACGAGGCCGTCCTGCAGATGGACCTTCTCGGGCACAACTTCTACGTCTTTCGCAACGCCCGGACGGACGAAGTGAATGTCGTCTACCGGCGTCGGGACGGGCATTACGGCCTGATCGAGCCGGAGGCGTGAACGTGAATCGTGCCGAGGCGGGCGCCGAGGCCACGCTGCACGGGGTGCTGGTGGACGTCTACGGGATCGGCGTCCTGCTGTTGGGAGAGAGCGGCACCGGGAAGAGCGAGTGTGCCCTGGACCTGGTCAGCCGCGGCCACCGCCTGGTGGCCGACGACGTGGTGGAGATCTGGCGGGACGACACCGGCACGGTGACCGGTCGAGGCCCGGCCCGGATCCGCCACCACATGGAGATCCGGGGGCTGGGCATCATCAACATCCAGGATCTCTTCGGTGTGGCGGCGATCCGCGAGCGCAAGCGGATCGAGTTGGTGATCCAACTGGAGGCCTGGCAGCCCGACAAGGAATACGATCGTCTCGGCCTGACGGAGTCTACGCTTCCTCTCCTCGGGATCGAGATTCCCGTGTTGCGGGTCCCCGTTTCCGCCGGGCGGAACGTCGCCATCCTGGTCGAGGTGGCCGCACGCAACCATCTGCTCAAGCGGATGGGGATCCATGCGGCGCGGGCATTTGCAGGGGGGATCCCCCCGCGAGCGGATGGCGCTCCGGTCGGGGGAGATCTTGACCCCGACCGGGAAGATGTCGTCTGAGAGGGACCGGACCGGCCTGGCCGGGGCGGAGGGGAGGAACGCGTCGGTGCGCCCATGAGCGGACTCGACTTCATCGTGGTGACCGGCATGTCGGGGGCGGGGAAGAGTGCGGCCAGCCGGTGTCTGGAGGACCTGGGGTTCTTCTGCATCGACAATTTGCCGGCGGCCCTGATCCCCAAGGTGGCCGAGTTGTGCGCCCAGTCCGAGAAGCGGATCGAGCGCGTGGCCCTCGTCGTGGACGCGCGGGAAGGACGGTTCCTGGACGTCCTCTTCGATGTCATGGTGGACCTCCGTCGGGATGGCCATCAGGTGCGGGTGGTGTTCCTCGACGCCAGCGACGAGGCCTTGGTGCGCCGATTCAGCGAGAGCCGTCGTCCCCATCCGCTGGCCCCCGGCGGTTCGGCCACGGAGGGGATCCGCACCGAGCGGGCCCGTCTGGCCGACCTGAAGGCGAAGGCGGACCTCGTTATTGACACCTCGAGCTTCACCGTCCACGAGTTCCGGAAGCTCTTGGCCACCTCGTTTCTTGACCTGCCCGCACCGCTCCGGACCGTCCTGGCGCTGCTGTCGTTCGGCTATTGCCATGGCCTTCCCGTGGATGCGGACCTGGTCTTCGACGCCCGCTGTCTCCCCAATCCGCACTTCGTGGAGCACCTCCGACCCCTGACCGGGCTCGAACCGGGGGTGGCGGATTACGTCTTGGGATCGGCCCAGTCTCGGGCCTTCCTCGATCATATCCGGGACTTTCTCACCTTTGCGCTTCCCCTCTACGTGCACGAGGGGAAGGCGTATCTCACAATTGCGATCGGCTGCACGGGAGGCCGCCACCGGTCCGTCGTGCTGGTGGAGGAGCTGGCCCGGCGCATGCGCGAGACGGGCCACGAGGTCTCCGTGCGGCATCGCGATGTGGAGCGGGACTGAGCCATGATTGGAATTGTGATCGTCACCCATGGAGAGCTCGGGACGGAGCTCTTGCGCACGGCGCAGGAGATCGTGGGCAAGTTTCCCAGCGTCGAGGCCGTGTCCATCCAGGCCTCGGAACAGATCGAGAAGGCCCGGAAGAAGATCGAGGCGGCGCTCCATCGAGTGAACGATGGGAGCGGAGTCCTGATCCTCACCGACCTGTTCGGGGGCACCCCTTCGAATCTCGTACTCTCCTATCTGGAAGCGGGGCGGCTCGAGGTCGTCACGGGCGTGAACCTGCCGATGCTCATGAAGCTGCCGTCGCTTCGGGAGGAGCGCGATCTTCGCGCGCTGGCCGATAATCTGGCGAAGTATGGCCAGCGGAACATCCTGGTGGCCAGCGAGTTTCTCGCCAAGCAGGGGAAGCCGGCCACGCCCACCCATTGAGACCCGCCCCTCCAGGGAGCGAGCATGGGTGCCGGCAGGAGCAGACGCGCATGGCGGGCGTTCGATTCGTTCTGGGGGTCCACGCGCATCAGCCGGTCGGCAATTTCCCCGAGGTCTTCTCCGAGGCCTACCGGCGCTCCTACGTCCCCTTCCTGGATGTTCTGAGCGAGTTCCCGCAGATCCCGTTCGCCTATCACATATCGGGAGTCCTGTTTGACTGGCTGGAGCAGGCGCACCCGGAGTATCTCGATCGCCTGGCCGGGCTCGTCGCCCGCGGACAGCTGGAGCTCCTCACCGGAGGGTACTACGAGCCGATCGTGGCCGCCATCCCCGACGCGGACAAGATCGGCCAGATCGAGCGGATGACGGCCTACCTGAAGCGGCGTTTCGGCGTGACGGCGCGCGGTATGTGGCTAGCCGAGCGGGTGTGGGAGCCCCACCTGGCCAAGCCCCTGGTCGAGGCGGGTGTGAAGTATGTCATCCTGGACGACAACCACTTCCGGTCGGCAGGACTTTCGGACGAGGCCTTGACCGGCTATTACCTCACCGAGGAACAGGGGGCCTCGCTCGCCCTGTTTCCCATCAGCCAGCGCCTCAGATACCTGATCCCGTTTCGCGAGCCCGTGGAGACCCTGGATTACCTCCGGCAACGGGCCGCGGTGACCCCCGGGGCGATCGCGGTGATGGCCGACGACGCCGAGAAGTTCGGCGGGTGGCCCGGGACCCACGATTGGGTGTACCGGCAGGGGTGGCTCAGGCGCTTCCTCCAGGCCCTGCAGGAGAACGCCGACTGGCTCGACTTCACGACCTTCGGCCGCGCCCTGGCGGACCCGCCTCGGGGACGCGTCTACCTCCCCACGCAGTCCTATACCGAGATGGCCGCGTGGGCCCTCCCCGCCGAGTCGAGCGTCGCCTTCGAAGAGGCGCAGGCGCGCGTGGACGCCCTCCCGGATGCGGAACGGATCAGGCCGTTCCTGCGCGGGGGGTTCTGGCGCAACTTTCTGGCGAAGTACCCCGAGGCCAATACTCTCCACAAGAAGATGCTGCGGGTGAGCACGGCGGTGCACGGCCTGCCGCCGCGCAGCCGGCAGCGGGCGCGGGCGCTCACGGCGCTTTGGCAGGGGCAGTGCAATGACGCCTACTGGCACGGGGTCTTCGGCGGACTCTATCTCCCGCACCTCCGGCACGCGGTCTCCCAGCAGCTCATTCGCGCAGAGCGGGCGGCCGAAGAGCCGCACGGCGACCGGGGGTCGGTGCGGGTGGAAACCAAGGACTGGGACGGGGACGGGAGCCCGGAGGTCCTCCTGCAATCTGCCCACCTCGGCCTGATGGTCGAGCCGGCGCGGGGCGGCAGCGTTGTGGAGCTGGACGTTCGGACTGTGCCGTTCAGCCTTGGAAACACGATGACCCGACGGCCGGAGGCCTATCACCGGAAGCTGCGACTCCGGGGGGCGAGCCCCGCCGAGGGGGCGGCGACGATCCACGAAGAGCGCGGGGCGAAGGAGGAGGGCCTGGCCGAGTTGTTGTCCTACGACGCGTATCGGCGGGGGAACTTCGTCGACCATTGGCTGCCGACCGAAAAGACGCTGGCCGAGGCGGCCCGTGCCGGCGGATCGGCCGCCCTGGCGCTCACCGCCTACGCGTCGCGGGTGGTGCGTATGGGACGCGCGCCGGCCCTCGAGCTGGAGGCCACGGGAAGCGAGTACGGCGCCAGGCTACGGATCCGCAAGCGATTCCGGCTGGCCCCGGATGGGCCGCGTCTCATCGCGGACTATCGCCTGCAGACGGAGGGCCTGGCCACGCCGACCTGGTTCGGGGTGGAGCTGAACCTGGCCTTCTACATGGGGCCGCCCCCCGACCGCACCGTCGAGATCAACGGGCAGCCCGCCCCGGATCCGTCGTTCTTCGCCGTGGAGGAGGCGGGTGATGTCCGCGCGATTCGGATTGCGGACCACTGGCTGGGCCTGGCGGTCCGGATCGGTCTTACGCCGGCGGCCCGCCTCTGGCGCTTCCCGGTGCAGACCATATCCCAGTCGGAGTCGGGCTACGAGCGGGTGCCGCAGCAGATCTGTCTGCTGCCCGCCTGGCCGCTGGGCGGGCCGGCGGAGGGGACGAAGCTGCGGCTCACCCTCGAGGTCGAGACGCGAGAGGCCCCCCCGGTATGACCGCCCCCACGGTGAGCCGGGAAGTCGTGATCCAGAACCGCCTGGGCCTGCACGCACGCGCCTCCGCCCAGTTTGTGAGGACGGCCGGGAAGTTCCAGGCGGAGATCACGGTGGAGGTCGGATCGCAACGGGTGAACGGCAAGAGCATCATGGGGTTGCTGCTCTTGGCTGCGGGGCAGGGGACGACGCTCAGGTTCCGCGCGGCGGGGCCGGACAGCCTGGCGGCCCTGCAAGCGTTGGCGGAGCTGGTCGAGGGTCGTTTCGGAGAGCCGGAATAGACGCGCGAGTGGCGTGAAGCGTATGTCCGATTCGCGTTGGCGCCTCCTCCGAGATCCTCCGGGCCACGGCGCCTGGAACATGGCGATAGACGAGGCCGTCGCCCGGGCCGTGGGCGAGGGCCGGGTTCCATCCACGCTCAGGTTCTACGGGTGGCGCGAGCCGACCGTGTCGCTGGGATACTTCCAGCGGTCGTCTGGCGCGGTGGACCGGGCGGCGTGTGGGCGTCTGGGCGTCGCGATCGTTCGACGGCCGAC
>JAPLLC010000242.1 GCA_026387775.1 Candidatus Methylomirabilota bacterium
CATTCGGTCGTGGGGGCGGGGAGGCGGTGCAGCGGGCCGAAGGCCTCCATGGCCGACTCGAACTTTTCGACGTCTCCGACCGTGAGAATGGTGGTGGCATCCGGGCGAAGGTAGCGGCCGGCGACCCGCTGGATATCCTCGACCGTGACCGCGCGGTATCGATCCAGCAGGGTCTCGTAGTAGTCCGGGGGGTAGCCGTCCAGTTCCAGCACGAGGAGCTGGGTCACGGTGCGAAAGCGGGATGAGAAGCGGAAGACGAAGGAGTTGATGAAGGCGTCCTTGGCCCCGCGGAGTTCTTCGGCCGTCGCCGGATACTCCTGCAGACGGCGCATCTCTTCCAGGATGACGCCCACGACCCGGGGCACATTCTCGTTCTTGGTCTGGACGGTCACCCGGAAGAGGCCGATGTCCCGCGTGGAGGTGGGAAACACAGAGGCAACCGAATAGGCCAGGCCCTCCTCGGTTCGCACGCGCTCCATGATCCGACTGGTGAAGCCGCCGCCACCCAGGATGTAGTCCATGATCTGAATGGCGAACCGGTCGGGGTTGGTCCGGTCGATGCCGAAGTGGCCCAGGATGACGCTGGACTGGACCAGATCCCGGGCCAGAGCGTAGACGGCGCGCTCGGACTTGGGATCCACCTTTGGCAGCGGGGGGAGATCGCGCGGCCCGGCGGGGTTCCAGTCGCCGAACCGGGCCCGGATCTTCGCCTCCAGCTCCTCTACGCTGAAATCGCCCACAATTGCCACGTACATGTTGTCCGGACGCACGAACTGCCGGTGAAAGGCCAGGAGGCTCTCCCGCTGGACGGCGCGCGCCTGCATCGGTGTGAGGGGACGGCCCAGGGGATAATTCTCGGTGTACATGATGCGGGCGAACTCCTGGGTCATGAGACGGGACGGGCTGTCCGCCAGGCGCCGGAGATCCTCGACCACCTGCCCGCGGTACGTTTCGAGCGGCGCGGGGTCGAAGGCCGGGCGGCGGATCGCGTCCGCGAAGAGCTGCAGCGCCCGATCCGCATCCTTGGCCAGTGCGTTCAGGGTTACGGAGATCGTCTCCGACGAGACGGAGGACTCGATGGAGACGCCCATGACCTCCAACTCCTCGTTCAGGGCTTCGGGCGACAGGGTCACCGTGCCCCCGGCGCGAAGCTGCGAGGCGGTGAACCGGGCGACACCGGGGCTGGCTGGCGCCTCGTAGAGGCTGCCCGCGCGGAAGACGGCATAGGCGTTGAGGACGGGGAGGGACGGATCGCTGGCCAGGTAGAGCACGATTCCATTCGGCAGGAGGCGCCGCTGGACCTCGCGCCCCACGCGCGGGATCGTGAGCTGGAGCGGCGGGAAGACCATCTCCCGGACCAGCGCGGAGCCGGGAGAGCGCGGCTGCTCCTGCGAGGTAAGTCCTTCCGTGGCGCACCCGGCCAGGACGCAAGACAGCAGCAGGCCGCCAATCAGGAAGATCCGAATTCGGGCTATGTCTCTAAGCATCGAGCTGAACCCTTCAGGAGCGAATGGCGAGTGCAAATGACCAATGACCTACCAATGACCAATGACAAATGAAAAATGACTAATGAACGGAGTCGGAGACTTGGTCATTGGGATTTGGTCATTGGTTATTTATTCCCAGGGCTGCCGGATCGTCGGCGTACGGGACGGCGCCGTGGCGCGTCGCGCCGGTGCCTCGCCGCGAACCAGAGACGCCACGGTTCGCTGCCGGGGGATCAGGTAGCGCCGTGCCGCGTCGCGGACCGCTTCCGCGCTCACGGCCTTCAGCTTTTCGTGGTCCGAGAACAGGCTGCGCCAGTCGCCGGCCAGCGCCCAGGCATTGCCCAAGTTCGAGGCCAGGCCGGCATTGGAGTCGAGGTAGCCCACCGCTTCCACGTCGATCTGGTTTCGGATCTTGAGGAGCTCCTGCGGGCTGGCGAGATCGGACTGCATCCGGGCGATCTCTTCCTCGATGGCGGTTTCCACCTCCTCCAGCGTATGCGGGGTGCGCGGCGTCGCCTGGATCATCAGCAGCCCGGCGGACCGGAGAAACCAGGGTCCCGCCCCGACGCTCGGGGCGAGCCGTTTCTCTTCCACCAGTCGCTTGTGCAGGCGCGAGGTGCGGCCTTCCCCGAGCAGACTCCCGAGGACCGTGAGGGGGTAGGTGTCGGGGTGTCCGAACGGCGGGGCCTGATACAGCATGAGCATCTGCGGCTCTGCCGGGAACTCGACGCGGACGCGGCGCTCCCCGAGCTGGGCGGGTTCGCCGGAGAGTGGCGGCGGTGGGGTTGGCTGCGGCGGCAGATTGGCGAAATATCGCTCGAAGACGCGAATGACTTCGGCCGAGTCCAGGTCTCCCACCAGGACGGCCACGGCGTTGTTCGGCGCGTAGTGCATCTTGAAGTAGGCCTCCGCCTGGGGGCGAGTCAGATTCTCCAGATCGCCCGGCCATCCCAACACCGGGTGGCGGTACGGGACCACCATGAAAGCCGTGGCGAGGGCGGCTTCCATCAACTGACCTCGCGGGCTGGTATCTACCCGCTGTCGCCGCTCCTCCTGGACGACGTCTCGCTCGGTGTAGAACTCCCGGAAGACCGGGTCGCGGATCCGATCGGATTCCATCAGCGCCCACAGTTCCAGACGATTCTTGGGCAGGCTGATGAAGTACTGCGTTCCGTCCCGCGAGGTGGAGGCATTCAGACCGATGCCACCGTTTCGCCGGTAGATCTCCCACAGCTCGTTTCGAATCACGAAGGGCTTTGCCTCTTCCTGCAGGGCCGCGAATTCCTTCTCGATCGCCGCCAGCCTTTCGGGGGTCGCGTTCCCTCCGGGAAGCCGAGCCGCTTGCCGCTCGGCTTGCAGATCGAGATACACTCGGTCCATCCGGGCAAGCAGCGGAAGCTCGCGGCCCGGGTCGGTCGAGCCGAACAGGGTGGTGCCCTTGAACATCATGTGTTCGAGCAGATGCGCCAGTCCGGTCTGGCCGACCGCCTCGTTGACGCTCCCCACCCGGAAGCGGAGGTAGGCGGAGAAGGTGGGGGATTCGCGCCGCTCCACGACGAGGAGGCGCATGCCGTTCGTCAGGGTGCGCTCGGTGACCGGCAGGCGGAAGATGTCCGACAGCATCTCGGCGGATGCCTGCGAGGCGAGGAGGAGCAGGAGAAGGCTCAGACCAAGCAACCTTCCAAGCAGGTTCGTCTTCATTCGAGGGTTCTTCCTCATGTCGTAAGGACAACCGTTCTTAATCTAGCACGCTAACCGTCCCGAATAGAAAGAGAAGTTTTCCGAGATCGGGTGGCGGGTGTCTGCGGGAAATGGCACAGGGATTGGCGCCGGTTGGGACAATATCGTTTCGCGCCAGAGGTTTGTCATACTTTCTCCGGTTTACCTGACAA
>JAPLLC010000105.1:0-1712 GCA_026387775.1 Candidatus Methylomirabilota bacterium
CGCGGGAGGCGCAGTACGTCCTCCCGCTCGCCTTCAGAAAGCGCGTCCTCTTCACCTGGAACCTGCGCGAGATCCACCACTTCGTCCAGCTTCGCTCCGGCCGGCAGGGCCACGTCTCGTACCGCTCCATCGCCCAGCAGGTCTACCGGGAACTGGAGCGGGTGCACCCGCTCCTGGCGCAGTACATCCGGGTGGATTTGAACGACTACGACCTCTCTCGGTGATGGTGGAGCCAGGACTACCCCCGGCCGACGAAGGGCATCTTGGTGGCCATCACCGTCATGAACAGGACGTTGGCCTCCGCGGGGAGGCTGGCCATGTGGACCACCGCGCGGGCGACATTCGTCACGTCCATGAGTGGCTCGATCGCCATCGTCCCGTTCGCCTGCGTGACCCCCTGGGCCATCTTCGCCGCCATCTCGGTCGCCGCATTGCCGATGTTGATCTGGCCGCAGGCGATGTCGTACTTCCGGCCGTCCAGCGCCGTCGACTTGGTGAGCCCGGTGATGGCGTGCTTGGTCGCGGTATAGGGGGCGGAGTTCGGGCGCGGCGCGATGGCCGAGACCGAGCCGTTGTTGATGATGCGCCCGCCCCGCGGGGTCTGGCTCTTCATCATCCGGAACGCTTCCTGGGTGCAGAGGAAGGCGCCGGTCAGGTTGGTGTCCACCGCCGCCCGCCACTGCGCCACGGTCAACTCCTCGAGCGGGACCCCCGGAGGGCTGACGCCGGCGTTGTTGAACAGCAGGTCGAGCCGGCCGAAGGCGTCCCGGGTCTTCGCGAACAGGGCCCGCACCGACTCCGGGTCGCTGACGTCGGTGGGGACCGCCAGCATGCGGGACTCGGGCGCCCCCGACTCCTTCACGGTCTGCTGCAGTCGCTCTGCCCGTCGCCCGGCCAGCACGACCCGATACCCGTCGTTGAACAACCCGATCGCAGCCGCCCTGCCGACACCGCTGCCCGCACCCGTCACGATGGCAACTTTCCCCTGTGTGCTCATGGCTCCCTTTCTGTGCTGTGTGATTGGGGACGTCGCCTCCTCCGCCCCCATACGCCATTGCTCACGCGCTCTTGGCCCGCGATCTCTTTCCGGGAGAGAATCATCTCCAGGGTGATGCCGTGCAGGGGGTTGTTGAGTTGTCGATCGGTCACGCGCGGACCTGCTCGATCAGCTTCCTGAGACTGTCGACCGGCTGCACGCCGCTGAGCGCAGCTTTCCGGTCCGCGACGAACGCCGGAACCCCACGGAGACCGAGCGTTGCTGCCGTCTGCTCGTCTTCGAGCACGCTCTGCTCGAACTCCCGCCGCTCGAGCGCTTGGCGCAATGCGTCACCCGCCAGCCCCAGCTCCGCGGCCAGGCCGGCCAGGATCCCCATGTCGCCGATGTCTTCCCCCCGCTCGAAGAAGGCGCGAAAGACGGCGGCGTTGTAGTCCTCGAAGCGTCCCTGGCCGCGGGCCCAGTGCGCCGCCTGGTGTGCCAGCCGGGAGCGGGGCTGCAGCGGAGGAAGCCTCATCTTCACGCCCAATCGCTCGGCCAGCGGGTACACCGAGTGTTTCCACGCGCTCTGCAGGTAGTCGCCCTTCGGGTCGAGGGTCGGAACCGGCTCCGGGCGCAGCTCGAATGCCCGCCACACCACCTCCACGGCCGGCTCCAGGCGCACCAATGCATGCACGGCTGGCTCCGCCAGCCAGCAATAGGGTCACAGGTAATCCGA
>JAPLLC010000105.1:1763-31696 GCA_026387775.1 Candidatus Methylomirabilota bacterium
GGCTGAGTATGGGCAGACCACTGACAATAACCGCGATAACAGAGATAACCGCGATAACCGCGCTACTTCACGGACAGGAGGTCAATCCTCTCGGCGTGACGTTATTGGATCGAGAAAGACCTGCCGTGCAGTTCATGACCGCGCAGGAAGGAAGGGCTACCGTCAAAGTCAAGAAGTGATACCCCCAGGCCTCTAGCTCCACGTAGAGCCCGGGATCGCACATCTCATCTCCATCCCTGTCGTATGCGGCCTCGGATAGCGCATCAGTAAGCCGCCACGAGCGGCCGACGAGGTCGTCCCAGGACAGCCGGACGCGCGCCTGCGATCGGAAGTCCGAGAGGTTGACGATGATGAGGTGCTTTTCCTCCCCCTTCCGCCAAGACCAGGCCACCAGGTTCATGCAACTCGGATTGTCCGGCCAGCCGCTCCTCTCGCAGAGGTGCCATTCCCCTTCCCGGAGCGCAGGCGCGCGGACAGCACTCAGCAGCGATCGGTAGAACGCCTCGAGGTCCGGATCGTCCGGCTCCTCGGGACGGCGCCTCAGCTGCACGGGCAGCCGGACGCACTTCCCGCCGAACTGCCCCTCGTGCAGGAGCTTTGCGCCTGGGAGCGTGGCGATCGTCACCGCAGCCGCACGAGACTTGGGAGAAGGGAAGGTCACGGCAGCGCGCGGCTCGTCGTGATTCTCGATGAACCGCACCAGCTTGTTCTGGTAACCCGGATCACCCGACAGGTGCAGGCGTACCGACTCGGCATTCTCGTGCTCCAGCCGGTCGTAGAGTCTCTTGTCGTAGCAGTAGTCGAACCCCTGCTGTTGCAGCTCCCACTCCAGGTCCCAGTACGCCTCGGCCATGAACAGGAGACCGGGGTGGCGCGCGCGCGCGGCGCCGATCACCTCGCGCCAGTATTCCTCGGCAGGTCGCGCACCCGCCCGCTCTCCCCAGGTGCGCTCGAAGACATGGCCGATGAGCAGCATCGCCATGTCGCAGCGCAGCCCGTCGCACTGCTTCCCCACGGCGTCCAGGGTGTCGATCACGGCTTGGCGCAGGCCCGGGTCGAAGGCGTTGGGCTGCGCCACGTCCGTCCAGGGCGGAAAGAACGGATCGCGCCCGCAGGCGATGATGCGCCCGCCGGCCTCGAAATACTCGGCAGGCGCCCGGGACAGATCCTCTGCGCCCCCCTGGATGAAGTACTCGGGATGCTCCAGGACCCACGGATGATCCGGCGCCACGTGATTCGGCACAAGATCCAGGACCAGCCGCATGCCGCGGTTCGCCAGCGCCCACCGGGCGGCGATCAGCCCCTCCGGCCCGCCCAGGTGTTTATCCACCACATACCGATGCACGCAATAGGGCGACCCGACGACGTCGTCCGGCGTGAAGTCGGAAAGCGCCCGACGGAAATCGCCCTGCAGCCCCTGGTGCCCTCTGGCCACCCGGATGCCGGCCGGGCTTCGCTCCCAGACTCCCATCAGCCACACGGCGTCGAAGCCCCAGGCGGCTAGGGTGTCCCACTCCTCCGCCGGGACCGTCTTCAGCGTGATGGGCCGGCGGTGTCGCCGGCTCAGCTCGTGCAGCCAGGTCCAGGCGTTGATCTCGTAGATGACCGGGTGCTTGGGCCAGGGATTCATGCCGACCCATCCTTTCGTTAGACCAGCGTCTTCGCCCGCGCGCCGGCATCGAGAACCGTCGTGGAGTCCAGGTATCCAAAGAGCTGGATCAGGCGGGCCACCAGGCCCGTCCAGCCCGTCTGATGGCTCGCCCCGAGGCCGGCCCCGTTGTCGCCATGGAAGTACTCGTAGAACAGGATGTAATCCCGCCAGTGCGGATCGGTCTGGAACTTCGCCGTGCCGCCGTACACGGGCCGTTGCTCCTGCGCGTCCCGCAGAAAGATGCGCGTCAGGCGACTGGCCAGTTCGCTCGCGACCTCGAACAAGGTCATCTGATTCCCAGAGCCTGTGGGACATTCGATGGTGAAGCCGTCGCCGTAGTACTGGTAGAAGACGAGCAGCCCGCGAATGATCAAGGCATTCAGCGGAAACCAGATCGGGCCGCGCCAGTTGGAGTTTCCGCCGAACATCCCGGTGTTGGACTCCGCCGGCAGGTACTCGACCTTGTGCTCCTCGCCGTGGACGCGGAACACGAAGGGGTAATCCTTGTGCCAGCGCGAGAGCGAGCGGATCCCGTAGGGGCTCAAGAACCGCTCCTCGTCCAGCATCCGTGCGAGGACGCTGCGCAGCCTGGTTTCGTCCAGGATGGCCAGAAGGCGCCGGCCCTCGACCCCCGGTTTGGTCGGGGAGGGCAAGCTGGCCACCAACTCATGGTGCTTCTGGAGGAAATGGCGTACCCGTTCCATCCCTCGCGGGAATCGTTCCAGGAACTCGGGCGGAATCACCGCCGTCGCGCAGAGAGGAAGGAGTCCTACCAGTGAGCGCACTTTCAGCCGCATGGCCGTGCCGTCGGGGAGGCGGAGCAGATCGTAGAAGAACCCGTCTTCTTCGTCCCACAGCTCGTCCGCATTCTCCCCGACCCGATCCATGGCCCCGGCGATCCAGAAGAAGTGCTCGACGAACTTGAGTGCCATATCCTCGTACATGGGGTCATGAAGAGCGAGCTCCAAGGCCAGTCCGAGCATGTTCTGGGTGAAGAGAGCCATCCAGGCGGTCCCGTCCGCCTGCTCCAGGTAGCCTCCGGTCGGCAGGGGGGCGCTTCGGTCGAATACCCCGATGTTGTCCAGCCCCAGAAATCCGCCCTGGAAGAGGTTCCGCCCGCCCTGATCCTGCCGGTTCACCCACCAGGTGAAATTCAACAAGAGCTTCTGAAAGGCCCCCTTGAGGAACTCGACGTCGCCCGTGCCGGTGCGCTGCTTCTCCAGATTGTAGAGGAACAAGGTGGCCCAGGCGTGGACCGGCGGGTTGACGTCCCCGAAGTTCCACTCGTAGGCGGGGATCTGTCCGTTCGGGTGCAGGTACAGCTCATCCAGCATCAGCGTGAGCTGCTGCTTGGCGAAATCCGGATCCACCAGAGAGAGGGCGACGGTGTGAAAGGCCAGGTCCCACGCCGCGTACCACGGGTATTCCCACTTGTCCGGCATGGAGATGACGTCGTCATTCACCATGTGAACCCATTCGCGGTTCCGGATCTGGCGGCGCTGGCCGCCGGTCAGCGGGTGGGCGCCGTGCTCTGCCAGCCACTCGTCGAGATCAAAGGCGTAGTACTGCTTGCTCCAGAGCATCCCGGCGAGAGCCTGGCGCATGACGTTGGCGGCATCCGTCCCGATCCTGCGCGGTGCAATCGAGGCGTAGAACGTGTCCGCTTCCTTGCGTCGGTCTGCAAGCACCTTGTCGAAGCTCTTCCCGAACGGCCCCTTGGCCCCCTTGGCGGCAACGGGCGCCGCGGGGCCGAGCCGCAAACGAATCACCTGTGTCTCCCCCGCCCCGACGATGATCTGATAATGCGCCGCGGCTTTTGTCCCGGCCTTATCCGGATTCACGGTGTCGGCCTTGCCGTGCACGATGTAGTTGTCGATCCCGTCCTTGACATACGGCGTGCGGCTTGGGGCGCCGAAGAGCCGCTCCCGGTTCGTCTCGTTCTCGGTGAAGAGGAGCGGCACGTCCCCCTCGCACACGAGGTGGCGGACCCCCAGTTCGGCGTGAGTCGCCTCGATCACGGCGCCCCCCGGTCCCTGGGCCAGCCCCGGCCTGGATGTCCCCTCCTTCCAGGACCAGGTGTTGCGGAACCACAGCGTGGGGAGGACGTGGAGCGAGGCCGCCTCCGGGCCGCGATTGGCCACGCTGATCTGGATCAGGATATCCTCGGGGTCGGCCTTGGCGTACTCGACGAAGAGATCGAAGTAGCGGTCGTCATCGAAGACGCCCGTGTCGAGCAGCTCGTACTCCATCTCGTCCCGCGTGCGCTCCCGATTGGTTCTGACGAGATCTTCATACGGGTAGGCGGCCTGGGGATACTTGTAGAGGTACTTCATGTACGAGTGGGTCGGCGTGCTGTCGAGGTAGAAGTAGTACTCCTTCACGTCCTCGCCGTGGTTCCCCTCGCTGTTGGTGACCCCAAAGAGCCGCTCTTTGAGGATCGGATCCTTCCCGTTCCAGAGCGCGAGGGCGAAGCAGAGTCGCTGCTTGTCGTCCGAGATCCCGCCCAGGCCGTCCTCGCCCCAGCGGTAGGCCCGCGAGCGCGCCTGGTCGTGGCTGAAATAGTCCCAGGCGTTGCCGTTATCGCTGTAGTCCTCCCGGACGGTCCCCCACTGCCGCTCCGAGAGGTAGGGGCCCCATTTTCGCCAGGGGACCTGCTGTTCACGCGCCTCCCGCAAGCGCGTGTCTTCCCGGGTCACGGGAGCGGTTTTCTTCGCGCGCGTCGCCATGGCTGCGTCTCCCTGCTGGCTTTCGAAGGCCGCCGAACACCAAAAGAGTAGCCCAATCGCTCCCGAAGGGCAATTGCTCTTTGATCTTGCCTGAAAGGCGCGCGCCGCGAGATCAGCGTCCGAAGCGGCGGCCGTTGGCGATGCGGAACCAGTCGTCCGTCCGCGGCGGGGACCATCGAGATCATCTGGGGGCGGCTGCGGAAATCCTGAAGCAGGCGCAGAGGCGCGTTGTATGGCTCGTCCCCATCCCGGTCACTGCGCGTTCGGAGAAACTAGGGCATCAGGACACTAGCCACTGATTGGCTCGGGCTCCTTCGGAAGGGTGGGCGCGGGTCGATGAGCCTTGAATCTGCGGGAGACGACGACAAAGAGCAGCGGGATATAAAACAGGTCGATGAATGTGGCGGAGAGCATCCCACCGGTCACGGCGGTGCCAATGGCGTTCATGGCGCCGGCCCCCGCACCTGTCGCGATGGCCAGCGGCAGGACACCAAAGAAAAACGCCCGCGAGGTCATGATGACCGGTCGGAATCTCACCCGGACCGCCCCCAGGGTCGCCTCGATCAGTCCTTCTCCACGTGCCATCCGTTCCTGTGCAAACTGAATGATCAGGATGGCGTTCTTGGTCGTCAGTCCGAGCGTGGTGAGAAACCCGATCTGGAAGTAGACATCGTTGTGCATCCCCCGTGCCCAGGTGGCCAGCGCCGCACCGAATATCCCCAGCGGCAGCATCAGCAGATTGGCGATCGGGATCGGCCAGCTCTCGTACAGGGCCGCCACGCACAGGAAGATGACGATAACGGAAAATGCGTACAGCAAGGGCGCCTGCGAGCTTCCCATGCGCTCCTGATAGGAAAGCCCGGTCCATTCAAACCCGATCCCCTGGGGCAATTTCGCGGCCATCTCTTCCATCGCCGTCATCGCCTCACCGGAACTCTTCCCCGGCGCCGGCTCCCCCTGGATGTTCATGGATGGGAAGCCGTTGAAGCGCTCGAGCCTCGGCGCACCGGCCGACCAGTGGGCGGAGGCAAAGGCGGAAAACGGGACCATCTTTCCCGAAGTATTCCGCACGTAGAGCTTCTCGACGTCTTTGGGCAACATCCGGTAGGGGGCGTCCGCCTGCAAGAACACCCGCTTGACCCGCCCCGCCTGGATGAAGTTGTTGACGTAGCTGCTGCCGAAGGCCGCCGAGATCGTGCTGTGGATGGACGTGATGGGGACGCCCAGGGCGCCCGCCCGCTCCCAGTTCACGTCCAGCCGATATTCGGGCACATCCTCCATGCCGTTGGGCCGGACCTTGGTCATGCGCGCATCCTTTGCGGCCATGCCGAGGAGCTGGTTCCGGGCTTCCATCAGCCTCCCGTGGCCGAGCCCCCCCCGATCCAGGAGCTGGAAGTCGAAGCCGGTGGCGGTACCCAGCTCGATCACCGACGGGGGCGGGAAGGCGAACACCAGGGCGCTGCGGATCTTGGAGAAGGCCTTGGTGGCCCGTTCCGCGATGGCCTTCACCTTCAGCTCCGACCGATTGCGGAGGTGCCAATCCCTGAGCTTGATGAAGACCAGGCCATTGGTCTGGGCCCGCCCGGAGAAGCCGATCCCGGAAATCGTCATGCAGGATTCTACCGCCTCTTTTTCGTTCTCCTGGAAATGGCGCTGCACGTCGGACACGACCTGCTTGGTCTGCTCCAGGGTGGCGCCGGTGGGCAGCATGATCATGGAGAGCAGGATCCCCTGATCTTCGTCGGGAACGTAGGACGTGGGTAGGCGATAGAAGACGGTTCCCACGGCCGCCACGATCAGAACATAGACGACTGCGTAGCGCAGCTTCCTGGAGAAGGAGCGTCCGACCGTCCCGACATAGCGGTCGCGCAGCCGGAAGAAGACCCGATCGAACCAGGCGAAGAACGGGCGCAGGAACCAGATCGCATTTTCCGCGGGCTCGTGCCCGGCCGGAACCGGCTTGAGGAGCGAGGCGCAGAGGACCGGCGTCAGGATCAGGGCCACCACCACCGAGAGGAGCATGGCGGCGATGATGGTCACGGAGAACTGGCGATAGATGACGCCGGTCGAGCCCCCGAAGAAGGCCATGGGGCCGAACACCGCCGAGAGCACCAGCCCGATGCCGATCAGGGCGCTGGTGATCTGCTCCATGGACTTGGCGGTGGCCTCCCTGGGCGAAAGCCCCTCCTCGCTCATGATCCGTTCGACGTTTTCCACCACGACGATGGCATCGTCCACCAGGAGGCCGATGGCCAGCACCATGGCGAACATGGTCAGCATGTTGACGGAGAAGCCGAAGAACGAGAGGACCGCGAAGGTCCCCAGGAGCACCACCGGCACCGCGATGGTCGGAATCAGGGTGGCTCGGAGGTTCCCCATGAACAGCCACATGACCAGGAAGACCAGGAGCACCGCCTCGAAAAGGGTCTTGACCACCTCGTTGATGGCCACCCTGACGAAGGGGGTGGTGTCGTAGGGGTAGACGACCTTCATTCCGGGGGGGAAGTACCGGCTCATCTCCGTCATCTTGGCCTTGACCGCATCGGCCGTATCCAGGGCATTCGCGCCCGCCGCCTGCCGGATGGCCATGGCGGCGGAGGGCCGGTCGTTGTAGAAGGCCTCGATGTCGTAGGAGTCGGTCCCCAGCTCCGCTCGGCCCACATCCTTGATGCGGACGACGGAGCCGTCCGGATTGATGCGGACGGGAACGGCGGCGAACTCGTCAGGGGTCTTCAGCATGCTCTGCACGATGATGGAGGCGTTCAGGCGCTGCCCCGGCACCGCCGGCGCCCCGCCGAACTGGCCGGCCGAGACCTCGGCATTGTAGGCCTTGAGCGCCGTGACCACGTCCTCGATCGTCAGCTGGTAGTCGGTCAGCTTGTCGGGGTTCAGCCAGAGGCGCATGGCATACTGGGCGCCGAAGTTTTCCACCTCGCCCACGCCGGGCACCCGCGCCAGGACCTTCTCCAGGTTGGACTGGGAGTAGTCGCGGAGGTCGTTGCCGTCCATGCTGCCGTCTTCCGAGATCAAGCCCACGATGATCAGGTAGTTCCGGGTGGCCTTGCCGACCGTGACCCCCTGGCGCTGGACCGCCTCGGGCAGGCTGGTCATGGCCAGCTGCAGCTTGTTTTGCACCTTGGTCCAGGCGAGGTCCGGATCGGTCCCCGGGGCGAAGGTCAGCTCGAGGCGGGCCCCCCCGGCCGAATCGCTGGTGGCGGACAGGTAGAGCAACTTGTCGAGCCCGGTCATCTTCTGCTCGATCATCTGGGTGACGCTGTTCTCCACGGTCTCGGCCGAGGCCCCAGGGTACGAGGCCTGAATGTAGATCGACGGGGGAGCGATGGGGGGATATTGCGAGATGGGCAGACTGTAGATGGCGAGGCCGCCCACCAGCATGATGACGATGGCGATCACCCAGGCGAAGACCGGTCGATCCAGGAAGAATTTCGAGAGCATCGGCGGCCTCCGTCTAATTCGCTTTGGCGGGTGGCTGGACCGGCTTCACGCCGCCCGGAGCAGCCGGTTGGGCGGCTTGGAATGGGACGACCTTCACGGAGGAGCCGGGGCGCACCTTCTGGACCCCCTCCACGATCAGCCGGTCCCCCGGATTCAATCCCTCGCTGACCAGCCACTTGTCGGCGATGGCGCGATTGAGCGTGAGGATCCGCTGCTCGACCTTGTCCGACGTGGCCACAACCAGCGCGACGGGATTCCCCTTCGGGTTTTGGGAGACCGACTGCTGCGGCACCAGGATCGCCTGCTCGACCACCCCTTCCTGGATGATGGCGCGCACGTACATGCCGGGCAAGAGCACATGCTGGGGATTCGGAAACTGCGTGCGCAGGATGAACGAGCCGGTGCTGGGATCGACGGTCACATCGGAAAACTTCAGCACACCCTCCAGGGGATAGGGGGTGCCGTCTTCCAGGAGCAGCTTCACTCTGGCCTGCTGGGAACCATTACTCTTGAGCCGGCCGCTCGCCAGGTTCTGCTTGAGGCGGAGCAGATTGGCGCTGGATTCGGTCACGTCCACATAGATGGGATTCAGTTGCTGGATGGTGGCGAGGGGGGTGGGCTGGCCCGCCGTGACCAGGGCCCCCACGGTCACGTTGGATTTTCCGATGCGACCGGCAATCGGCGCGGTGAGGCGGGCGTACCCGAGGTTGATCCGGGTGGTCTGAAGGGCCGCCTCCGCCTGCTGGATGGCCGCCTCGGCCGCGCCCAGCGCCTCCCGGTCGCTCTCCACCTGCGCTTCGGTGGTGAGGAGGGTGGCCTCGGCCACGTCGGCTTCGGTCACGGCCTGGTCGCGCTGGCTGGCGGACACCGCCCCCTCCGCGACGAGATCCTCGAACCGCTTGCGGTTCACGCGCGCGTTCTCGACGACGGCCCGTTGCCGCACTACGCCGGTACGGCTCCCCGCCAGGCCCGCCCGCGCCCGGTCGGCAGCCTTCCGAGCGGCGGCGAGATTCGCCGCGGCATTGTCATAGGCAGCCTGCAGCGGGGCGGGATCGATCTGGTAGAGCACCTGGCCCGCCTTGATCTCGGAGCCTTCCTCGAACAGGCGCTTCTGGATGATACCCCCCACCTGCGGACGGATCTCCGCAATCGAGTACGCGGATGTCCGGCCCGGCAGATCGGTGGTGAGCACGACCCGTTCCGTCTGGACGGTCACGGTGGCCACCTCCGGTACGGGGGGAGGAGGCGGGGCGGATTTCGAAGTGTCGCAACCTCCCAGCAGGAGGCCACCCGCTAGAACGATCGATACGACAAGAAGGTTGCCGCGTTCATTCATGTTTGCGATACGTAGCATGCGTCACCTCTGTAATGCGCCGTCCGGGATCAGACTCTCACCCCTCGCAGAAACAGGGTCACCATTTCATCCACGACGCGGTCCACGGTCAGATGCGGCGGCAGTTCCTGGCGAAAGAGCTCCCGCAGGAGCAGGTGGTGGGCCACCATGCCGATGAAGTTCCAGGCGGCCTGGATCGGCTCCACGGGCCGGAACGCTCCGGCGGCAACCCTGTCAGCGATGTACTCGCTGAGAAAGAGATCGATACTCTTCAACTGGGAGCGAAAGAACAGATCCGACAGGGAGTGCCCCTCGAGGGCGCTGAAGAACAGCAGCCGCATCAGAGTCGGATCCGCCTGAGTCCGCGCGATCATCTCACGTGCCAGGGTCGTGAGGAACCGGGCGTCGTCCCGTTCGCCCGCCACGGGGATCGCAACCTCCAGAATCGCCCAGGTCTGCCTCTTCGCTTCGATGATCGCCGCGTAGAGTTCTTTCTTCGTGGCGAAGTACTTGAAGACGGCCGCCTCGCTCACCCCCACGCGCCGCGCCACCTCGCGGGTCGTGGTGCCGCTGAACCCCTTCTTTGAGAAGAGGGTCGCCGCCGCCTCGATGATCTGCGCACGTCGGACGGGGCCGGAGAGTCGCGTCCGCTTGCTCTTCGTCTTCCGGGGTATCGGCATCGTCTTGTCGGTTCGCTGCACGCGGGCGAGTCGGCGTCCCACGGGGTGAGGGGTTCAGAGAGCAGAAGGCCAGAGGAGCGACTCGAAGCATTGGTGAGTAAACACTTACCACAATATTCCTTCTTCGTCAATCAGCACATTGCCTGAGGACAATACCCCTTGACGCATGGGCGGCGGCGTACTATTTTCTCTCACGAGATTGTATGGCAGAATCGGTGGGTTCTACCTCCCCGTACCGGATTTTCTTCCGTCTTTACCCGGAGAGTTCTGGCGTCGCCGCTTGCCGTGCCCCCCGCAATGCCTGTGCGCCGTGGAAAGGGGTGGGATCGTGGAGAACCGCCGGCACCAAGGACACTCGCGATTCCCGGTGAAGGTCCCCGCTGCCGTCCTGACATCAGAGCCTGCTGCCTCCCCTGAAATCGGGCTCGCTCTGGACCTTAGCCGAGGCGGAATCCTCCTTCGACTCGGCTCTGCGAAGGCTCCAGGGATGCCCATCCGGGTGACCCTGACCTTCCGCCATCGCCCTCAGCTCGTCCTGACCGGAAAGGTGGTGTGGTCCCAACCTCAGCTTGGCTTTCCCGGCTGGGCCCTGGGCGTCCAGTTCGAGCAGGAACTCCACAAGGAGATGGTGATCGAGATCGCCGACGAACAGTTTCCGCCGTGGGCCACCGAATCACCCGCAGACCGAGCCGGAACGGCGTGACCTGAGGGTAGCGGGCAGCCGAGGCGAAAAGCCACATAAGCCGCAACGTCCCCTGTTATGAGGACCGACAGAAAAAGACCCCCCGGAGGCCGAGGGGTCTTCGCATCTCGCCAGGCGGTCCTACGCCAGTCTTGCCTTCAAGTTCTTGTCCAGGACGTCCAGGAACTCTTCCGTGTAGAGGTAGTGCTCGGGCTTGAGGTCCTTGCCGTAGATGCATAGGGCAAGGTCCTTGGTCATCTTGCCGGACTCCACCGTCTCGACGCAGACCTTTTCAAGGGTCGCACAGAACTCGACCAGCTCCTGATTGCCATCGAGTCGCCCGCGGAACTCAAGGCCGCGCGTCCAGGCGAAGATGGAGGCGATAGGGTTGGTCGAGGTGCGCTTGCCTTGCTGGTGCTCGCGGTAGTGCCGTGTCACGGTCCCATGGGCCGCCTCGGCCTCCATCGTGCCCCCGTCGGGCGTGATGAGCGTGGAGGTCATCAGCCCCAGCGAGCCGAAACCCTGAGCCACCGTATCGGACTGCACGTCACCGTCGTAGTTCTTGCAGGCCCACACGAACGCGCCGTTCCACTTGAGGGCAGACGCTACCATGTCGTCGATCAGCCGGTGCTCATACGTGATCCCGGCCGCCGTGAACCGCGCCTTGTAGTCCTTCGCGTAGATCTCCTGGAAGAGGTCTTTGAACCGCCCGTCGTACTTCTTGAGAATCGTATTCTTGGTGGACAGGTACAGCGGCCATTTCTTGATCAAGGCCTGGTTGAAACAGGCGTTGGCGAAGCCGCGGATGGACTCATCCGTGTTGTACATGGCCAGCGCCACGCCGCCGCCCTTGAAGCTGTAGACCTCGAACTGCTTCGGCTCCCCCCCGCCCTCGGGTGTGAAGGTCAGGGTAAGCTTCCCCTTGCCCTCGATGACGAGATCCGTCGCCATGTACTGGTCGCCGAAGGCGTGGCGGCCGATGCAGATGGGCTTCGTCCAGTTGGGAACCAAGCGGGGGACGTTCTTGCACACGATGGGCTCCCGAAAGACTGTCCCGTTCAGGATGTTCCGAATGGTCCCGTTGGGGGACTTGTACATCCGCTTGAGGGTGAACTCTTTCATCCGGTTGTCGTCGGGGGTGATCGTGGCGCACTTGACGCCGACATGGTACTGCTTGATCGCCTCGGCGGCCTCGACCGTGACCTTGTCGTCGGTGCGGTCGCGGCTCTCGATGCCGAGATCGTAGTACTTGATGTCAAGCTCGAGATATGGATGGATGAGCTTTTCCTTGATGATCTTCCAGACGATCCGGGTCATCTCGTCGCCGTCCAGCTCCACGACAGGATTACCGACCGTGATCTTCTTCATTCGACCCTCCCCGTGTAACGAGCTGTGACAGCTGCTCAGCGGTCGAAGTACGGGCTCTTGCCTGACACCGAGAGCGGGAAGCCGATGATGATGTCCGAGTCCAGGAGCTTGAGCTTCCGGGCGGCGGCCCCGATGGTATACATGATCCGGTTGTCGATGTTCAGGATGCCCGCAGTTTTGGCCGCCGACCCCAGGGCGATGCCCAGGTCCATGGCCTGGAACACGCACAGCGGCCCGCGAAAGTCCTCCCCCTCGGTCTTCTCGCCCTCCAGGAACTCCGCACAGCCGGCGTAGCCGCAGGCGCCGCAATCCAGGGGGACCTTGGGATTCTTCGGATCGCCGGTGACCCCGATCAAGAGGACCGCCGAAGCGCCCCGAATGTTCTTCGCATCCCGGGCGAAGCTTGGGATCTTGTTGTTTTTCTCGGCCACCTTGGCCTCCATGGCCTTCGCCAGGATCTCGAGATCCTCTCCATCCAGGATCAGCGTCTCGGTCGAATCCAGGCCCCGGGTCTTGGGCGCCGTCCGCGCCGCCGCCGCCATCAAGCTTGCCGCCGCTCTCACCGCCTGTTGCTGCGCGTCTTTCGCCGAAATCTTCGCCATGATCCGTCTCCCTCCGTTGTCCAGTGCAGAATTTTGTTTGCGGGGCCGTGGGCCTTCACCTCGCGTCCTTGATCCGCTAGGATACAGCCCTGGCCGGGAAGGAGACAAGCATATCACATCCATGGAAACGCAAAGGAGCGGTGATGAGTCTCGCAGATAATTCCTGTGTACCCTGCCGCGGGGGCATTCCCCCGCTGGCGTGGCCGCGGATCCAGGAGATGCTCTATCAGCTCAAGGCCGGGTGGCACCTCAGCCCCCAGGGCCACCTGGAGCGCCTCTATCAGTTCCCGGATTTCGCCCGGGCGCTGGAGTTCGCCAACAAGGTGGGGGCGATCGCCGAGGCCGAGGGCCACCACCCCGACCTCTACGTCGCCTGGGGGAAGTGCAAGGTCGAGGTCTGGACGCACAAGGTGGACGGCCTGACCGAGAGCGACTTCTACCTGGCGGCCAAGGCGGATCGGGCGCACGAGTCCATGCTTACCCCTTCTCCCTGAGGATTTGCCGCCGGGGAGCCAAGAAGAACTGAAGGATCCGTAGCCGATTGGCCGATTTCACGCGGGAAGTCGTTCAGGAGAATCCGCGTTTGCTGCGGCGGATTCCCCCCTCGGCTCTCAGTTCTCGGCTCTCGGCTCTCGGCTCTCGGCAGGCGGAATGCGGCGGGGGGCGGCCAGCCAGACCAAGACGATAGTGCACGCGACGCTCACGATGGAGGCGGAGAAGGGGAGCCGATAGCTGCCCGTCAGGTCGTGGGCGTACCCGGCCAGCCAGACCCCGGCCGCGCCGCCCGCGTGGTACAGGGTATTGAGGGCCCCGAAGATGATGCCGAAGTGGGCCCCCCCGAAGAACCGCCCGCACATGATGGGGGTCATGGCGGGTGAGACCGCATAGCCGATACCAATGAGGGCAGCATAGAGGTAGAGGCTCCAGAGGCTCGACCCAGGCCCGATCCCCAAGAGGATGGCGATGCCCGCCATGACGCAAGCGCTCCCGCCCAGGTAGATCCACTCCAGCCACACCCGATCCGCCAGATATCCCCACCAGATCTTCCCGGGAATGCTGACCAGGCCGACCAGCCCCACGATCCCGGCCACCAGGACCTTGGAGTGCCCGATCTCCACGAGATGGGCGATCTGGTGCGTCAGGACGAGCTGGATCGGACTGTTCAGGCACATGAAGGTGGCCGTCACCAGCCAGAACTCTCGGCTGCGAATCGCCGAGGCTAGGGTCCACTCCGGCCGGTCGCTCGGAGACGCAAGGGACGACGCGGCTGAGGGGCGTGGGCGGGCGGATCCCGCGATTTGCGACTTCTCCTCCCGAATCGCCAAGAGCGCGATCGGTAGGACCACCGAGGCGGCAATGGCGGCGAGGCCGAAGTAAGCCATGCGCCATCCCGCCCGGTCGATCAGGAACTGGGTCAGCGGGACCGCGATCAGGATCCCCACCCCGACCCCGGCCGACGCGAAGCCGAGGGCGAGCCCCCGGCGTGCGTAGAAGTTGCGCGTGAGCAGGACGGAGACCGGCACGTACGACATGAGGGACAGCCCCAGGGGGGTAATGACTCCGTGAGTGAGATACAGGGTGGGCAAGGCGGTGGCCAGGCCACTGCTTGCCAGCGCCACGGGAAGGAGGACCCCGCCGGCCAGGATCACACGCCGCGGCCCGAACCGATCCAGGAGCAGACCGGCCAGGACGCCCCAGACCCCATACATGACGATGAACGTGGAGAAGATCCCCGCCGTGGAGCCATAGCCCCAGTGGAATTCCTGGATCAGGGCCACGAAGAAGACGGAGGAGGCGTACCAGACTCCCGACGAGATGGACATCAGGGTCGCGCTGGCCGCCACCAGGCGGACGCGTCCCCGGAACTCGGAGGGCGAAGCGGTCGAAGCAGCTTGGCCGGCAGTCATCCCAGGCAGGTCTCGCGGAAGGCCTTTCCCTGTGTCATCATTCCGACCTCTCCTCCTCGCTCACGAAGGCCGCCCGGCGCGGGGCTGGGCTCAGATGCGCGGATAATAGCCCTCGCTCAGCCGCTCCAGCCCCTTCACGTCCTTGATGACCAGACCGTTCTCGCCCTCGCTGATCAGCCCCTCCTCCCGGAGCTGCCGCAGCGTGCGCGACAGGGTCTCGCTGGTCAGGTTGAGATGGCTGGCCACGTGCCGCTTCAGACCGGGCAGGGAGATCACCGCCCCCTGGTCCGCCTGGGCTTGCAGGAGATACCCGGCCACCCGGCTCAAGGCGTCGCGCAGGACGATCCCTTCCAGGAGCGACACCAGAGACTTCACCCACATCGCCATGCCCGAGAGGATCTGGAGGCACAGCCGGTGGTCCTCCCGGAGCGCCTTCGTGAAAGGCTTGACCGGCAGGAGGACGCAGGCCGTCTCTTCCAGGGCCTCGGCAAAAGCCGGGCAGGGGAAGTCCCCCAGCACCGCAACCTCCGCGAAGGTCATGCCTGGGCTCGCCAGGTGCAGGACGTGTTCTTTGCCGGTTGGCGCCAGCTTGTACACCCGGACCAGGCCGCTTGCCACGATGAAGACACCGGGGGCCGGCTCGCCATCCCGGAAGATCACCTCCCCCTTCTTGAAGTCCCGGTGGACCGCCATCCGGGCCAACCGCTTCCGGCTCGCGTCGTCCACGTGCGAGAAGAAAGAACACGAGGCGAGAACGTCAGCGATGTTCAACGATCCACTCTCCTGCCGGATCGCCCGGCGCGTCGAATTGATCTAGATCAAGGACCAGGGCTGCCATGCCGGGGCATTATAGGACAGCCGAGCACGGACGCAAAGCGTCCTGACAGTGGATACGTCACACGCGAAGGAGCAACGAGAATGGCACTGCGCAAGGTGGTCCGGATCGACGAGGAGAAATGCGACGGCTGCGGCGAATGCGTGACCAGCTGTGCGGAGGGCGCCATCGCGGTCATCGACGGCAAGGCGCGGCTGGTGAGCGAGACCTACTGCGACGGCCTGGGCGCTTGTCTGGGGCACTGTCCCCAGGACGCCATCACTGTCGAGGAGCGCGAGGCGGCGGGGTTCGACGAGGCCGAGACGCAGAAACACCTGGCCCGCCTTTCCGGGCAGGCCGCCCACCCTGCCCCGCTCCCGCCGGCCGCAGCGCATCACCACCAATGCCCCGGCTCGATGGCCAGGAGCCTGGGGAGCCGGGCAGGAGCGGCGTCCGCTCAGACCGCCGGCCCTGTCGCCTCGGAGCTCATCAACTGGCCGGTGCAGCTCACCCTCGTCCCGCCCGGCGCCCCCTACCTGCGGGGCGCGGATATCCTGCTCGTCGCGGACTGCGTCCCGTTCGCGTTGCCCGATTTTCACCAGCGGTTCCTGCGGGGCAAGCCGGTCGTCATCGGCTGCCCCAAGCTCGACCAGCCCGAGTCCTATATCACGAAGCTGGCGGGGATCGTCCGCGCGGCCCGGCCCAAGAGCCTCACGGTAATCCACATGGAGGTCCCCTGCTGTTCCGGGCTGACCCGGATCGCCGAGCACGCCCTGGCCGAGGCGGAGAGCGGTATCCCCCTCACCGATATCACCATCGGCATCCGCGGCGACTTGCTGGCAGCATAAGCGGCGGCGGCCTTATCAGGAAACTGAAAGACCTACTCTTCGGCAGGCTGCTCAAAAAGGTCCAGATGCAAGGCGGAACGCGCAGAGCCGAGTGAGGCGTACTCCAGGTACGCCGCAACGAGTGCTCAAGTGTTCCAACGCCGCAGATGGGCCTTTTTCAGCAGCCTGCTATGCCTTGGGCGCAACGCAGACGAACCCCAGCGGCGTGTCCGGCGCGGCCCGGAGCTGGTGCTGCTCCTCGGGTGCAATGTAGATCACATCCCCCTCGGCAATCGCATGCCATTCCGTTCCGAGGAGGACCTGCCCCTTGCCCTGCAGCACGTACACCTGGTGGATCTCCGGGTGGTGTTCGAAGGCCGAGTTTCCTCCCGGCTGCACCTCGAAGTACCGCATGGCCATTCCTTGGGCCCCGTCCTTGGGACCGATCAGCACCCGCTTCGAGACCCCTTTCACCGTTGGATTGTCATAGGTCACAAGGTCGGTGTTCTCCCACTCGTACTTTCCCGCTATCTTCCTGTGGATGGCCCCCATTCTCCGACTCCTTTCTCTCGAATCGCTGGATTGGCGCGATCGCTGTGAAGGCTCGCTGGATCAAGCATGCCAGTAGGATTTTGCTGGCATAACGGGTGAAGAGTCAATCCGAATCGTGGCCGGCTTCCCAATGGCCGGCCCACCGAGACAACTCGCCGTGCGACGCAGGGCGCGGCTCCCCGAATCCCGTATTCCCGTCTTACGTTTGAATCGATCTTCCGGTACAATCGAATGCGGCGCGCTGTGGCGCATGCGATCCCTCTTGCAGCCTTCGCATGCGGATATGGGTTCGGCCCGCAACAGCTAAGCGGAAGGAAGGGTCCAAGACATGAGAACGGGCACTCGCATCCGCATCTCTCTTGCCTTCGCGGCTCTCTGGCTGACAGCCTGGGGAGCCGATCCAGCCCATGCCAACCCCTCCGATGCCTGTCGAGACCTCGCCGTCCGCTTCGCGAATTCCGCGGACCAGATCGGCCTGGGCCCTCTCGCCTCGTTGATCGCCTGCGTCACCGCCGAGATCCAGGATCGCGCGGGAGACACGGAGAGCACGCCTCCATCATCCCCCCGGCAGGACACCTCGCCCCCTCCCGCACCCGAGCCGCAGGCCGCAACCCCGCCGACGCGGGAGTGGGGCTCATGGCCACTACGCGCACCCTGGACCTTCTCTCCATCCGAGACATCGTCCTGGGACAACTGACGCGCCCGACATCCGCCGAATAGGCGGGGGTGACGCGCCCGCGAGACGGAAGGCGCTTGCCGGCCTTCGCTACGTCCAGTACCATCTGTCTTCGTCTAACGGTCGTTGCCGCGGCTGAGACCACCCCATGATATTCGGAACACGGGTCCCCAGACTTCGCCTGATCATCCTCGCTCTCGTGCTGCTTGCGCAGGTCTACCTGTTTGTTCGCATACGGCGCGCGATTCTTTCTTCGAGCCGATCCGATCGCTTCAAATCCCGGGCTATCGGCCTGGTGGGCGCGGCCATCGGCCTGCTCTTCGCGCTGAACGCATTCCTCGTGTTCATTTACATCCCCTGGGTCTACCCGCCGCTGGCGGCGCAGATCGGCCTCTTCTATCCTGTCGCCGCGTGGACTTTCGGCTCGCTCTTCTCCGCCCTGCTCCTCTTCCTCACGCGGGTCGCGGGTCGACTGTGGCGGATGGTCGGCCGGACTGCCCACGCTCCCGTGAACCCCGGCCGTCGTCGCTTTCTCCAATCCGGGGTGGGCGGACTCGCCGCAGCCCCCATTCTGCTCTCCGGCTACGGCGCCGCATATGCCAGCAAGACCTATGACGTCGAGGAACTCACCCTTCCCTTCGGCCGATCGCTCCGGGTCGTCCAGCTCAGCGACATTCACGCCGGCATCTATATGAACCGTGAAGAGATGCGGCGCTACGCCGATCAGGTCATCGCGCTTCGGCCGGATCTGTTCGTCCTCACCGGGGACTTCATCTCCAACTCGATGGCGTTCCTCCCGGGCTGCGTGGAGGAGATGGCCCGGGTCCGCGCCCGGTACGGCACCTTTGCCACGCTGGGGAACCACGAGCACATGTGGGGAACGGTAGGCGAAATCCCGGCGATCTTTCGGCAGCATCGGATTCAACTCTTGACCAACGCCCACACGGTGATCCGGACGGAGCAGGGTCCCTTCGCGGTCGCCGGGATCGACGACCTCGTCTTCGGACAGCCCGACATCGAGGCCGCCTTGCGCGGCCTCGATCCTACCATTCCGACGCTCCTCTTGTCGCATCACCCGGAAATCTTCCCCCAGGCCGCCGCGCGCGGAATCCCGCTGACCCTGTCGGGCCACTATCATGGGGGACAGGTGAAGCTGAGCCTGCCGGGCGGGGATCTCAGCCTGGCCCACCTCTGGACCCCCTATCCCGTCGGGCTGTACCGGATCAATGCGTCCCATCTGTACGTCAGCCGGGGAATCGGCACCACGTTCACCCCGGTTCGGCTGAACGCTCCACCAGAGGTCACGCTGTTCCACCTGACCTAGCGGACCGCAATCGAGGAGGATTCTTATGGCAATCACGGTTGGTGACAGACTACCCGACGGGACCCTGACCGAATTGATCGAGACCGAGACGCCGGGCTGCACGCTCGGCCCCAATGCCTTCACGGTGTCCGAGCTCGTCAAGGGCAAGCGCATCGTCGTCTTCGGCCTGCCCGGGGCCTTCACGCCGACCTGCTCGGCCAAGCATCTGCCAGGCTACCTCGCCGGCTTCGACATGCTGAAGGCCAAGCGGGTGGACGAGGTCTGGTGCGTCGCGGTCAACGACGCGTTCGTGATGGGCGCGTGGGGGAAGGAGCAGAAGTGCGCGGGCAAGGTGAGGATGATGGCCGACGGCAGCGCGACCTACGCCAAGGCCCTCGGCCTGGAGATGGACCTGACTGCCCGCGGCATGGGCATCCGCTCCCAGCGATACTCCATGCTGGTGGAGGACGGCGTGGTCAAGACGCTCAACCTCGAGCAGCCCGGCAAGTTCGAGGTGTCTGACGCCGAGACGATGCTCCGACAGCTAACAGGCTGCTGAAAAAGGCCCATCTGCGGGGGCCCATCCCCCGGATGGGTACCCCGCGCGCTCGCGCGGCGCTGCGGCGTACGCGAAGTACGCCTCGCGCCTGCACCCTGCCTTCGGCTGGGTACCCGGCGCGCCGCCTGGCATCTGGACCTTTTTGAGCAGCCTGGCGAAAGCGGGTTCTCCGGCAGGTGGACTGGTCGGGTCAGCGCGGCTCGCCGGCTTTGGGCGCGACGCTGTCGTAGAACGCGAGATTCTCGGTGAGCATCTCGCGGATGGGCAGGTTATAGGGGCACCTCCCCTCGCATTCGCCGCAATCCGCGCAAAGTCGCGCCCCCGCGACGGCATCCGCCACGAACCCGGTGAAGAACCGATGCGGGGGGAACCGCTTCCAGAAGCTCTGCACGGTCAGCACTGTGGAGATGCGCACCTTCTGCGGACACGGCTGGCAATAGTCGCAGCGCCGGCAGAAGCGCGTCCCCACCTCCGCACGGGTGCGCTCCATCTCCCGCATTTCCTCGGGTGTGAGCTCCCAGGGCCCCATGACGATATCCGCGATCTCCTCGATCTCCTCGACAGTTTGGATGCCCGGGTCCGGCACCACGTTCTCGAACTGGAGCAGGTGCTTGAGGGTCAGCCTGGCGTTGTTCAGCATCCCGCCGGCGAAAGGCTTCATGGCGATGAACCCGACGTCGTGCGTCCGGGCCAGCGGCAAGAGATCCTTGGCGGCCTCGTCGGTGACGAAGTTGAACGGGAACTGGATCGTCTCGAAAAGGCCGGACGGGACCGCCTTCAAGGCCATGTCCAGCGAGTGGCTGGTGATGCCGATGTGCCGGATCTTGCCCGCGCGCAAGGCCTCCCGCGCCGCCTCCATCGCCCCGGCGGGGCCGAGGACCTGCTCGTACGCCTCGGCCGTGCTGACGTTGTGGAGCTGCCAGAGGTCGATGTAGTCCGTGTTCAGGCGCTTCAGGCTCAGCTCCAGGTGCTGCAGGGCGGTCGCCTTGTCCCGCGCGGGTGTCTTGGTCGCGATGACCGGCTCTGCCCGCCGGCCGGCGATGGCCTTGCCGATCCGCTCCTCGCTGGTCGAGTAGCCGGTGGCCGTGTCGAGGAGCGTGACCCCCAGGTCGAGACACCGCCGCACCACCCTGACCGCCTCGTCGTCCGTCAGGCGCTGGATGGGGATGCCTCCGAATCCCACCCTGGAGACGGTCAGCCCTGTCCTTCCAAGCCGCACGGTCTTCATCGCGTACACCTCGAAATGCGAGATACGCTTCTCGCAGCTAGCGGAAGGCGCCGAAATGCCGGGAGGCATGGGGGCAAGGGGGACCCGATCCCCTCTGCGCCCACGCCCCCCTGCACCTCCGCAGCCTCGCTGTCCCTATCCCTGTCAGTCTTTCACAGTCCCGCCGGCAGCGGCACGCCGAACCGCTCGGAGGCCTTCTTCAGCTTGAGGAACGTTCCCTCCGGGAGCGGGATCCCGCTCCGGGAGCGCTCCTCCTGAACCCGGTCCTCGGGTTCGCCGGGAACTAGGACCTCCGTAAAGCCTTCTGCCGTTGGCAGAGCCTTGATCCCCTCGACGATCTCGTCCGCGTTGGCCTTGTACTGCTCCAGGTCGGTGAACGTCGCGATATCGATCGCCGCCACGACGCTGTTCTGGCGATGGACCTGGGCGCCCGGCTTCCCCTGGAACACGGGAGTCAGAAGCGGGTTGCCAACGAACAGGCTGGTCAGGCACTCGAACATCATGGCGAGGCCGGACCCCTTCCCCCCGCCGGCCGGCAGCAGGACCGCGGCGGCCTTCGGATCGGTGGTCGGCTTCCCGTCCTTGTCCAGCGCCCAGCCGAGCGGGATGGAGATCCCCTTGTCCTCGGCCACGTCGAGCTTCCCGCGCGCCGCGACGCTGGTCGCCATGTCCAGCATCAGGGGGCGGTGCCTCTTCCCCGGCACGCAGATGGCGATGGGGCTATTGTGGACGCCGGCCGCCCGCGCCCCGTGCGGCGCCGTGTTGGGGGGATTGCACACGATGGAGATGCCGGCCATGCCCTCCTTGGCCGCCATCAGCGAGTAGTACCCCATGGCCCCCTGGTGCAGGGTGTTGCGGATCACCGCCCAGCCGATGCCGACATTCCGCGCCTTCTCGATGACCTTCCGCATCGCCAGGACCGTCACCACCGGCCCCGGCGCGAAGTCCGCATCGATCAACAGCGTGGCCGGCGTCTCCTTCTGGATCTGGATGTTCGGCCGAGGCTTCATGTGTCCCTTGTCCACCAGCTCCAGGTACCAGGAGATCCGCTGCGCCCCGTGGGAATCCACCCCGCGGAGATTCGCCCACACCAGCACGTCGGCCTGGGCCTCGGCCCCGTCGGGCGTGAATCCTGCCTTCTCGAAGACCGCCTTCATGAATCGCTTCAGATCCTCTGCTTTCACTCGCACGTCATTGGCCGCCATGATCTACCCTTTCCGTTGCTGATTGTCCTGTCCGACGAACACACCCAGGGCGATGCCCCGGGTACTGCGGCATTCTATATCAGGAAGGCGACTACGGCGCAACTTCCGACGCTGCGATACCCCAAGCTGAGGAATCTCTCGCCACTTCATGGCTTCCCCGATAGATTCGATTCCAGTAGAATGATCGTAAGATTCTTCTCTAGCTGAATGCCGAAAAACCCGTTCTCGCCCAGGCTGCTCAAAAGGGCCCAGATGCAAGGCGGCGCACCCATCCTTTGGATGGGTACCCGGGGTCGAGTGAGGCGTACACTGGGTACGCCGCAACGAGTGCCCGAGCGGGCCAACGCCGCAGATGGGCCTTTTTCAGCAGCCTGTCAGGAGGGTGAAGCCGAATGCCCATTCGCTTGTCCCACAACGCGACGCTGGTTCACTTCATTTCATCGGATGGTCTGCGGTTGGAAGGACGCCTGAACAGGGGTGCGCCCGAGCGGGCGGCGGTGCTATGCCATCCCCACCCGCTCTACGGTGGGTCCATGCTGACCCCCGTGATCATGACCGCCGAGCAGGCGTTTCAGGAGGCCGGGTACACCACGCTGGCGTTCAACTTCCGGGGAGTCGGGGGGAGCGAGGGGGCCTACGGCGAGGGCCGGGCCGAAGTCGCCGACGTCGCGGGAGCGCTCTCGTTTCTCGAGGAGACGCTTGGCAGCCGCCCGAAGCTCCAGGCCGTCGCCGGCTATTCTTTCGGAAGCTACGTCGGGGCGGCGGCCGCAGCCGTTGATGCCCGCGTGGGATTCTATCTGGGCATCGCCCCACCGCTGAATCACTACGACTTCGGCCTCCTGCGCCAGGCGATCTGCCGCATGGCGTTGATCGGGGCCAGGGGTGACGAGTTTTGCGAGCCGGCACGATTCGAGGCGCTCTACCTCTCCCTGCCCGCCACGCCATGGGTCCGCGTCCTGGCCACGGACCACTTCTTCGGGGCTGCCCTCGATGATCTCGCCCAGGCCTGCCGCGATGCCATCGCTTGGGTAGTCCGCCGTGGCGGGACAAGCCGGTGAGGAATCCTGCGGGCACGAGCCCCTGTACTTGGACCCGAATCGAAGCCTTCGTCCGCTTAGATCAAAGATCCATCGGCCGTTTCTGTCCATAAAGGGTGATCGCCAATGAGGAGCACAAATACATGACCACAACGCGCGTGCTGATCACGAGCCTCTTCCTCAAGGCGGGCGACGACGTCGATCGGTATCTCACGTCGCAAGGAATGGAGCCGGTCTATCGCCCCTGGCACGGAGGCCGGACCGAGGAGGAGTTGATCGACCTGTTGCGGGGGATCGACGGCGCCATCGTCTCGACCGACCCGTTCACGGCTCGGGTCATCCAGGCCGCCGATCGGCTGCGGGTGATCTCTCGGACCGGGGTCGGGTACGACGCCGTGGACGTCCCGGCCGCCACGAAGCGTGGCGTGATCGTGACCACGACCCCGGGGGTGAACCGCCACGCCGTGGCCGACTGGGCCTTGGCTCTCATCCTCTGCTGCGCCCGCAAGGTTCCGGAGAATCTGGCGGAGGTCCGGCGCGGGGCATGGGCGCGTCACGAGGGGATGGATCTGGCGGAGAAGACCCTGGGGGTGGTGGGGCTCGGAACCATCGGCAAGGAGGTCGCCAAGCGGGCGAAGGCCTTCGGGATGCGCCTGCTGGCCTTCGATCTCGTCCAGGACCTCCCATTCGCCGCAGGGCAGGGGATCGCCTATGTCCCGCTGGAGGATCTCCTGCGGCAGAGCGACTTCGTCAGCATCCACTGCTTCCTGAATGCGGCCACCCGCCACCTGATCAACGCCGAGCGGCTTCTCCTGATGAAGCCGACGGCCTTCCTGATCAACACCGCACGGGGTGGGATCGTGGACACCGAGGCCCTCGCCCAGGCGCTGCGGGCCAAGCGGATCGCCGGGGCGGGCATGGATGTGTTCGAAGGGGAGCCGCTTCGCGCCGACAGCCCGCTGCGGTCCCTCGAGAACGTCTACCTCAGCCCCCACACCGCCGGGTCCACGACGGACGCGCGCGCACGCTCGGGGCGCATGGCGGCGGAGAATCTGGTCCGGGGCCTAACCGGCGAGCGGCCCGACGGCATCGTGAACCCAGAGGTCCTGGCGCGCTAGCCCCAATACTGTTCACATAGCGTCTGGCACTGACGAGAGCGTTCGGGCAAATCCCCCCAACCCCCCTTTGCTAAAGGGGGGCGAGGGGGGATTTCATCCGGCTGACGGCCTAAGTGAACAGTATTGACGCTAGCCCTCGACTGGAGAAAATACTCAACCTGCGATCAGGCCGGTGGGCGTGGGCTGCGGAGGCAGCAGAAGCTCGCGGTGATGGCCGCGACGAGCACTGCCGCGATCAACCCCGCCCCTGTCTTGAACCCGACCTGGCCGATCAGCCATCCGACGGTCCCGGGGGCAATGATGAAGCCGAGGTCCGTCACCAGCCGGTAAAGCCCGGCGGCCTTCCCGCGGAAGCCCCCGGCAAGCCGCTCCGCGTGCAGCGCGGGCGCCGCCATCCAGACGGTCATCCCGCTCACCAGCAAGGCAAAGGCCGCGCCGTAGCTCCACGCTCCCTGCGTGAGGGGGGCGAGGACGATCCCGACGAGCATGGCAAGAAACCCCGGGATGATCACCCGGACTTTCCCCAGAACGTCCGCCGCCCAACCAACCGGGAACAGCAGGCACACTTCGACCCAGAAGGCGATGGCCATCACCCGCCCGATGAGTTCGGGCGTCATGCGCAGGGCCTCCCCCCCGAAGAGGGGTAGGAGCGTGGAAATACCCCCGCCCCAGGCGAAGGCCTGGCCAAAGATCAGCAGGTAGATGGTGAACGTTGGCCCCAGCGACGCCGCGGACCGTTCGCGGGACGCGGTTGCGGCCGGCGGTCCGCCCTCCTTCATGAGATCCCGCACCCCCGGGAGCACCCCCCACGTCACGACGGCCCATGCGAGCCCAAGGATGAGCAAGCCTACGCCGAAGCTCCAGCGCCATCCCCAGCGGCCTGCGATCATGCCTCCCAGTTGCGAGCTGACCGCCATCCCGGCGATGACCGAGCCCTCGTACAGGTTTGCCCGTCGGTTGCGATTGCCGGCGGGTCCCCGCCGCATCAGATAGAGGATCGCGAAGACCATGGCCATGCCGGACCCCGCCCCCAGACAGGCGCGCGCCGCGAACATGGTCCAGAATGAAGAGGCCCACGCCGAAAGCCCGGTCCCCACCAGGAGAAGCCCGGCCGCGCTATGCAGAATGAGGGACACTCCCAGGCGCTCGACAAGGATTCCCGTCGGCAGATCGACCAGAAACCGGAAAAGACCGAAGGCGGTGCCCAGCATGCCGGCGGCGGCGAAACTCAAGTGCAGGTCGTCCATGATCTGCGGGAGGAGAGGTGGAAAGACGCCCAGAGCGACATTCAAGAGGAAGAAGAGGAGCAGAAACCAGCCGAAGGTTCTTCTATCTTCAGTATCTCCCATAGGAGGAATTCTACATCGAACGGCACACTTCTCCTAAGAGAGAAGTGGCACACGAAGGTTAGGAGCCGTTACGAAATAACTTGTCCATTCATTGGAATTTCGTTACGGCTCCTTATGCCGTTTCCGGAATTTCTCCGGTCAAGTTATTCTTTGACAACGGCTTATCCCCAAGAAGCATCGGCGCGCATCATCAGGGCCGCCTCCGCAGAGGAAGCATTCGAGCCCTTGGTGGGGGAGCAGCTTGGACTCGAACCCTGCGATGGCCGCTGTCGACGGGAGCACCCCGGGGTGGTCGCGCGTGCTCATCGGAGGCGGACGGTGACCCGGGACTCACTTCGGCTTGCCCATTGCTGCCGCCCTCCGCGTCGCCCCGGCTTCCTTCCTTCGCTGACTGATGGCCGTGCAGGCTGCTCTGCATTCATCGGAAGCTGTTTCCCCTAAGAGCGAGTCGGAACGGCAGGATAGCCAGTTGTCGGGAGCCACAGGGTGCGGGCTGACACACTTCCGCTCGGACTTATCCGGACATCTGGCCACGGAAAACGGCCTTGGCTTCGGCCAGGCGGGCTTTGAAGCGATCCCGCTCGTCCCGCAGCCCCAGCCGTTCCGCCAGGGCGATGGCGTCATGCAGGAACTCCTTGAGATCCGAATACGCCGCCGCTGGGGAACGGTCGGCATGCATGCTCGCCCAGGCCCGCTCGATTTCTCCATTCAGACGGGTCAGTTCCAACAAATCTCGGTCCGGGTTGTCACGGTGGGAAGTCATGACGTCACGATGTCCGCCAGGGAGACGGGAGTCAGCCCTGAATGTCGAGTCACTGAAAGAGGGACAGCCTTGAAAGCGTGCGGGGGGCGTTGTTTCTCACAAGGTGACAAGTATACCCCCGTTCTCCGGCTAAGAAGTTGAGCGACGCCCCGAATCAGGCCGCGACCCGCAGCGCATGCGGTCGGCGACGATGGCATCGGGTTTGCTTCCGTTCACCCAGTGGGTGCACCCCATACACGGAGGCACACGATGCCGCAGGAGACGCCACGGTTGCCGTTTGAGATCGACAACACGATTGACCCGACGCTGGTCACGAGCCGCGCGGGGGTCCCGCTCGTGATCGAGTTGTTCCGCCACCTCGGGGTCGCGGCCGCGATCGATGCCCATGTTGCCATCAAGCAGCGCCAGCGCGGCCTCCCGCCCGCGCAACTCGTCGAGAGCCTCATCGTGCTCTGGGCGAGCGGCGGGGACCGCTGTCAGGATCTCACGACGCTCCGCGAGGATCAGGCCTTGGCCCTCCTGCTCGGGCATCCGCTGCCCGCCGCGACCACCGTGCGAGACTTCCTGGAGGCCTTCCACGTGGAGGACGGCCCCCTGTGGGCGGCCGGGCTCGCGGCGACGATCCCGCGGGAGTCCGCGCCCTTGGCGGGCTTGGACACCGCCAATCGCACCCTGATCGCGGGCCTCCAGCGCGGGGCGCGGGCGCGGACGGCCACCTTGGATGTGGATGCCACGCTGGTGGAGAGCCACAAGGACGCCGCCACGGTGGCCTATGACGGCACCCGCGGCTATCAGCCGGTGGTGGTCCTCTGGGCCGAGCAGGACGTGATCCTGCACGACCAGTTCCGCGACGGGCATGTGCCGGCGGGCTGCGGGAATGTGCGGGTATTGGAACAGGCCGTGGGCAATCTGCCCCAGGGGATCACGGAGATCGCCCTGCGCGCCGACAGCGCCCTGTACGAGACCGCGGTCCTCCGCTGGTGCGAAGACAAGCAGATCGCCTACGCCATCAGTGCCGACCTGTCCGAGCAATTGAAGGCCGAGATTCTCCGCCTCCCCGAGGCGGCCTGGCAGGTCGAGCGGGAAGACCCCGACGTGATCCGCTCCTGGGCCGAGGTCGCGTACGTCCCGAGCGATGGCGATCACCGGAAGGCCCGGCCCTGCGTCCGCCGGTACCTCGCGATCCGGAACCAGACGCGCCAGGGGAGTCTCTTCGCCGACGGCAGCAGTGTGCGCCACTTCGCCGTCGTCACGAACCGGACCGACGACGGCCTGACGATCCTGCAGTGGCATCGGCAGAAAGCGGGGACCGTGGAGCACGCGCATCACGTCCTCAAGAACGAACTCGCGGCGGCCGCCCTCCCCAGTGGCAAGTTCGGCGCGAACGCCGCGTGGTTCCGGCTCAACGTGCTCACGTACAACCTGCTCACCGCGCTCAAGCGGTTGACCTTACCCGGAGATCTCCGGACCGCCCGCCCGAAGCGGCTGCGCTTCCTGCTCTTCAACACCGTCGGGAAGGTTATCTCCCATGCCCGACAGACCGTCTTGCGCCTCTCGGGCGCCCTGCAACATGCCTTACTGGTTCGGGCGCGCGGCAAGATCGCCCGGCTTGCCCCAGCTTAGCCGGAGATTAGGGTATACTCGAAAACAATGTCTCGGATCATTTGCGTTTCGCGGCGGTCAGTTCGCGCGAGCCAGCACCTCCGCCACCCACTGATTGAGGCTCTTTCCCTGTGCCTCGGCGATCAGCGCGGCGCGAGCATGGACCTCGGGGGCCACGCGGAGCAAGATCTTCCCCGAATAGGGTTTCTGCGGTGACCGGCCGCGCGCGGCGCAGTCGACCAGATAGTGATCGATGGCGGCGCGGAAATCGCGACGGAGCGTGCTGACCGTGGCGCCGTGGAACGTGATGCGATCCTCGATCCCCAGCACGCGGCCGACGAAAATCTCGTCCCGTGGATCGTACTCGATGCGCGCGGTATAGCCCTTGTGGGTCATGGTATTCGTCATGGCTGAATCTCCAGCGAGCGCAGGAACTCACGCACCTCTTCCACCTGATACCTCTTCGCTTCGCGCCCCGGATGGGGCCGATGCAGGTAGACACGTTTCCCCTTCAGCTCGAACGCCACTCGCGAGCCCGCTCCTTCGCGGATCTCCCCTCCCAGTGCGGCGATCAGGGCCGCGATGTCTGCGAAGCGGACCTTGGCGCGAGTCGGGACGGCAAAGACCGCCGTGAGTGTCCGTCGCTGCTTGACGTTCATGCTGGTATGCTAGCACAAAATGATAGCAGGAGGCAAACGGTGAACAACCGTAATACGGGACGTAGAATTATCTGTCATATCGCTTCTCCAGACCACTTACGCGGTGCGGGGGAGGGACTCGTATGGTGCGGGGGCCCGGGTCCAACGGGCCGTGCCTCCACCCCGCGGACCCCCACGGCCGCTTTCTCTTGCCCTTACCCCTCGCGCTTGCCATACTGCCCCCGCTGACAGGAGATGCCTGAGATCATACAGATAATGCTGCGCCCCCCATTACTTATGTAGGAGGGACAGACTCCCCAAGTCGAATTCTTCAGCAGGGTCAGCCTCGTATACGGGAACCGGCCCCTTGCGGGGAATAGTCGGGAATGGTATCGCCCTAATCGCCGGCTAAGAAGTTGAGCGACGCCCCGAATCACACCGCGAGCCGCAGCGCATGCGGTCGGCGAGGATGGCATCGGGTTTGCTTCCGTTCACCCAGTGGGTGCAACCCATACACGGAGGCACACGATGCCGCAGGAGACGCCACGGTTGCCGTTCGAGATCGACGACACGATTGACCCGACGCTGGTCACGAGCCGCGCGGGGGTCCCGCTCGTGATCGAGCTGTTCCGGCAGTTGGGGGTCGCCCAGACGATTGATGCCGAGGTTGCGATCAAGCAGCGTCAGCGCGGCCTCCCGCCCTCGCAGCTGGTCGAGAGCCTCATCGTGCTCTGGGCGAGCGGCGGGGACCGCTGTCAGGATCTCACGACGCTCCGGGAGGACCAGGCCTTGGCCACGCTCCTCGGGCACCCCCTGCCCGCGGCGACCACGGTCCGGGACTTCCTCGAGGCCTTCCACGTGGAGGATGGCCCGCTGTGGGCGGCGGGGCCCGCGGCCACGATCCCCCTGGAGTCCGCCCCCTTGGTGGGCTTGGGGACCGCCAATCGCACCTTGGTCGCGGGGCTCCAGCGCGGGGCGCGGGCGCGGACGGCCACGCTGGATGTGGACGCGACGCTCGTGGAGAGCCACAAGGACGCGGCGACCGTGGCCTATGACGGCACCCGCGGCTATCAGCCGGTGGTGGTCCTCTGGGCCGAGCAGGACGTGATCCTGCACGACCAGTTCCGCGATGGGCATGTGCCGGCCGGCTGTGGGAACGTGCGCGTGTTGGAACAGGCCGTGGCCAATCTGCCCCAAGGGATCACGGAGATCCGGCTGCGCGCCGACAGCGCCCTGTACGAAACCGCCGTGCTCCAGTGGTGCGAGGCGCGCCAGATCCCGTACGCCATCAGCGCCGACCTGTCCGAGCCCCTGAAGGCCGAGATTCTGCGCCTCCCCGAGGCGGCCTGGCAGGTCGAGCGGGAAGACCCCGACGCGATCCGCTCCTGGGCCGAGGTGCCCTACGTCCCGAGCGATGGCGACCACCGGAAGAATCGGCCCTGCATCCGGCGGTACCTCGCAATCCGGAACCAGAAGCGCCAAGGGAGTCTCTTCGCGGATGGGAGCAGCGTCCACTACTTTGCGGTGGTCACGAATCGAGACGGGAATGGCCTGGCTCTCCTGCAGTGGCATCGGCAGAAAGCGGGGACCGTGGAGCACGCGCATCACGTCCTCAAGAACGAACTCGCGGCGGCCGCGCTCCCCAGCGGGAAGTTCGGGGCGAACGCCGCCTGGTTCCGCCTGAACGTGCTCACGTACAACCTGCTCACCGCCCTCAAGCGGTTGACCCTACCCGGAGATCTCCGGACCGCCCGCCCGAAGCGGCTGCGCTTCCTGCTCTTCAACACCGTCGGGAAGGTTATCTCCCATGCCCGACAGACCGTCTTGCGGCTCTCGGGCCTCCTCCAGCATGCCTTA
>JAPLLC010000224.1 GCA_026387775.1 Candidatus Methylomirabilota bacterium
CAGCGTCGTCTTCCCGTGGTCGATGTGGCCAATGGTCCCGACGTTCATGTGCTCTTTCGTCCGCTCGAACTTCGCTTTCCCCATGAGAGTGTCTCCCTGCGCAGGCCTCCTGTCCGGAGGCCATCATACCGGGCCGCAACCCTACTGCGGCACCCGTCTGGGTGCCCGCACGGTCACGCGCCCGCGCGGCCGCCCACCTTGGCAACAATCTCTTCGGCAATCTGCGTCGGCACCGGATGGTACCGGGCGAACTGGAACGGGGTGTGGCTGGCCCGACCCTGCGTGGCGGAGCGAAGATCGGTGGCGTACCCGAAGAGTTCCGCAAGCGGCACCTCGGTCCGGACCACCTGCGCGGCCGGCCGCGCCTCGATCTCCAACACCCGTCCCCGCCGCGAGTTCAGGTCGCCGATCACCTGCCCCACGAACTCCTCCGGCATGATCACGTCGAAGCGCATGATCGGCTCGAGGAGGGTCGGCTTCGCCCGGCGTGCCCCATCCTTGAACGCCATCGAGCCGGCGATCTTGAACGCCATCTCCGACGAGTCCACCTCGTGGTAGGAGCCGTCGAGCAGGACCACCCGCGTGTCCACCACCGGATAGCCCGCCAAAACTCCCCCCTCCATGGCCTCGCGGATCCCCTTCTCCACCGCCGGGATATACTCTTTGGGGATCGTCCCGCCGATGACCTTGTTCACAAATTCGAACCCGCCGCCGGGCAGCGGTTCGAGTTGAATCTTCACATGGCCGTACTGCCCGCGCCCGCCGGTTTGCCGGATGAAGCGACCCTCCGCCGGAACGGACACCGTCACCGTCTCTCGGTAGGCCACCTGGGGTTTCCCCACGTTGGCCTCGACCCGAAATTCCCGGAGGAGGCGATCCACGATGATCTCCAGGTGGAGCTCCCCCATGCCCGAGATGATGGTCTGTCCCATTTCCTCGTCGGTCATCGCCCGGAAGGTCGGATCCTCGTTGGACAAGGAGGCCAGCGCCATCGACAGCCGCTCCTGCCCGTCCTTGGTCTTGGGCTCGATGGCTACCGAGACGACCGGCTCGGGGAACTCTATCGACTCCAGGACGATCGGCTTCGCCTCCAGGCAGAGCGTGTCTCCCGTCTTGGCGTTCCGGAGTCCCACCGCCGCCGCGATGTCACCCGCCGCAACGCGCTTGACGTCTTCGCGCTTGTTGGCGTGCATCCGGAGGAGGCGGCCTACCCGCTCCTTGGTTCCCCGGCTGGAATTGAAGATGTAGGAGCCAGATTCCAAGGCGCCAGAGTATACCCGGAAGAAGGCCAACTGCCCGACGAAGGGGTCGGCCATGATCTTGAAGACCAGCGCCGAGAACGGGACGTTCTCCGTGGCCTCGCGCCGCTCCAATTCCCCGGTCTTGGGATTTTTCCCCTCCACCGGAGGCAGGTCGAGCGGAGACGGGAGATACGCCACCACCGCGTCCAGGAGTGCTTGAACTCCCTTGTTCTTGAAGGCCGAACCGCACAGGACGGGCACCGTCGCGAGCTTCAGCGTGGCGTGCCGGAGCGCGGCCTTGATCTCGGCCGAGTCGACCGGCTCCCCCGCGACATACTTCTTCATCAGCCGCTCGTCTTGGTCTGCCACGGCCTCCACCAGCCGCTCTCGGGCCGCTGCTGCTGCCGCCTGCAGCTCCTCCGGGATCGGCTCCTCATGGTATTCCGCGCCGAGCGTCTCCTCTTCCCACACGTAAGCCTTCATCTCGGTGACATCCACGATCCCCTTCAGCTTGTCTTCCTTGCCGTAGGGGAACTGGACGCACACCGGATTGGCCCCCAGCCGCTCGGCGATCATCGCCACCGACCGCTCGAAGTCCGCGCCGGTCCGGTCCATCTTGTTGATGAAGGCGATCCGCGGAACACCGTACTTATCCGCCTGGCGCCAGACCGTCTCCGACTGCGGCTCCACCCCGGCCACCGCGTCAAAGACCGCCACCGCGCCGTCCAGCACCCGCAGCGACCGCTCAACCTCGACGGTGAAGTCCACGTGGCCAGGCGTGTCAATGATGTTGATCCGGTAGTCGTTCCAATAGCAGGTCGTGGCTGCGGAGGTGATGGTGATCCCCCGCTCCTTCTCCTGCTCCATCCAATCCATCTCGGTCGAACCCTCGTCCACCTCGCCGATCTTGTGGGTCTTGCCGGTATAGTACAAGATCCGCTCAGTCGTGGTGGTCCGATATTCCGGGTTCGTTCCAGAGAAGGAGTTTCAGCCACGTTGAGATCCTTGCGAGCCGGCGAGAAGGGCCAGCAGTCCTACCACCGGTAGTGGGCGAACGCCTTGTTCGCTTCCGCCATCTTGTGGGTATCTTCGCGCTTCTTCACCGAGGAGCCGCGATTGTTGGCCGCCTCGATCAGCTCCGCCGCCAATCGCTCCTGCATCGTCTTCTCCGTCCGGTTTCTGGCGAACCCGATGACCCAGCGGAGCGCCAGGGACGTCCGACGATCCGGCCGCACTTCTACCGGGACCTGATAGGTTGCGCCGCCGACCCGCCGCGACTTGACCTCCAGGACCGGTTTGACGTTGTCGATCGCCTGCTTGAACAGCTTCTGCGGATCCAGCTTGGTCCGGTCCTCGATGAGGCGCATGCAGCCGTAGAAGATCCGCTCCGCCGGGCTCCGCTTCCCCTTGGCCATCATCGAGTTCACGAACTTGGTCACCAGCTTGCTGCCGTAGACGGGATCCGGCAGGACCTCGCGCTTCTCGGCAACCTTTCGTCTCGGCATCCCCAGCTCCTTACAACACGATCCGCGATTTCGCGGACGCTCGGAGAGAAGAAAACCGGCACTGGAGGGCGGAGGCTAGCCCCGGTTCCCCAGTGCCGGTCTCGTTAACTTGCCTTCGGTCGCTTGGCTCCGTACAGGGATCGCGATTGCCGGCGATCCGCTACCCCAGCGGTGTCCAGGGCGCCCCGGATGACATGGTAACGCACCCCGGGCAGATCCTTCACGCGTCCCCCCCGGATGAGCACGATGGAGTGCTCTTGGAGGTTGTGGCCGACCCCCGGAATATAGGTGGTCACTTCGATCTGGTTAGTCAACCGGACGCGGGCAACCTTGCGCAAGGCGGAGTTCGGCTTCTTCGGCGTGGTTGTATACACGCGTACGCAGACCCCGCGCTTCTGCGGGCAGTTTTGCAGGGCCGGCGCCTTCTGCTTTCTTGGGAGCGCCTTGCGCCCCCGCCGGACAAGCTGTGAAATCGTTGGCATGAGTCCTCTTCTGCGCCATAGTTTCAGGCATGAACCGGGGGAGTTTACGTTGGACTCCCCCTTTTGTCAAGGGCTTTCTGACTGGTTACGCGAGATTCACGTCCATGGCCTGCAAAATTTCGACGGCCGTCTCACGCGTCGCCGCCTCCGGCTCCGGTTGCGGCGCCTGTGCCTCGGGGGTGGCGATGCGCGTCTCTCGGTACCAGCGCAGTCCCGTCCCCGCCGGGATCAGCCGACCCATGATCACGTTCTCCTTCAGCCCACGCAGCTCGTCCCGCGCCCCGTTGATGCTGGCCTCGGTGAGCACCTTGGTGGTCTCTTGGAACGAGGCGGCCGAGATGAAGCTATCCGTGCTGAGCGAGGCCTTGGTGATCCCCAGCAGCAGGGCCTCGGCCGTGGCCGGAGAGCCACCGTGGGCGCGCACGCGCCGGTTCTCCTTCTCGAAGAGGGCCTTGTCCACATGCTCACCCGCCAAGAAGGTGGTGTTCCCCACGCTCTCGACCCGGACCCGCCGCAGCATCTGGCGCACGATCACCTCGATGTGCTTGTCGTTGATGCCCACCCCCTGCAGGCGGTAGACTTCCTGGACCTCGTTCACCAGATACTTCTCCAGGGCATCCGACCCCTTGACGTGCAAGATATCGTGGGGATTGATGGGCCCGTCCATGAGGGGCTCGCCCGCCTTGATCTCATCCCCGTCCAGGACCGTGACGTGCTTGCCTCGGGGGATGAGGTACTCCTTGGCGTCCTCCGCCTCCCCGTGGACGACGATCTTCCGCAGGCCCTTGGTGGTACCGGCGAACTCCACGCGGCCGTCGATCTCGGAGATGATGGCCGGATCTTTGGGCTTGCGAGCTTCGAACAGTTCCGCCACGCGGGGGAGACCGCCGGTGATGTCCTTGGTCTTCGTTGTCTCGCGCGGAATCTTGGCGATCGCGTCGCCGGCCGCCATCTGCTGGCCGTTCACCACCATCAGGTGGGCCCCCATCGGCAGCTGGGACTTGAACACCGTGGTGCCATTGGCGTCCTTGATGGAGCAGCGGGGCTGTAACTCCTCCTTCGTGCCTGGCTCCACGATGACCCTCTGGCTGAGCCCGGTGACCCCGTCCACTTCCTCCTTGACAGTGACCCCTTCGGCGACGTCCCGGAAGTGGACGGTCCCGGCGAACTCCGTCAGGATCGAGGTGGTGAATGGATCCCACTCCACCAGCAGCTGGCCCGCGGCCACGCGCTGACCGTCCTCGACCTTCAGGCGCGCCCCATAGACCGGATCGTAGGAGTCCCGCGGGCGCCCCTTGTCGTCGAGGATCTCGACGGAACCGTTCCGGTTCATCACGACCAAATCGCCCGTGACTGTCTTGACCGTCCGCAGGTTCTTGAACCGGACGGTCCCCGCATACTTGCTCTCCATCTGGGTCTGTTCGGTGCCCCGGAGGGTCGCCGTCCCGCCGATGTGGAAGGTCCGCATGGTGAGCTGCGTGCCGGGCTCGCCGATCGACTGGGCCGCCAAAACGCCCACCGCCTCGCCCAGCTCCACGAGACGGCCGGTGGCCAGATTTCGACCGTAACACTTCACGCAGACACCGCGCCGCGCCTCGCACGTGAGGACCGACCGAATCCGGATCCGGTCGATGCCCGCATCCTCGATGCGCCGGGCCAGGGTCTCGACGATCTCCCCGCCGGCCGGCGACAGGATCTCTCCGGTGAACGGGTCCACCACGTCTTCCAGCGGCACCCGCCCCAGGATGCGGTCCCGCAGCGGCTGGATGATCTCGCCCCCCTCGATCAGCGGGGTGACCCAGATCCCGTTGATAGTCCCGCAGTCCAGCTCGGCGATGATCATGTCCTGGGCGACGTCCACCAGACGGCGGGTGAGGTAGCCGGAGTCGGCGGTCTTGAGCGCGGTGTCCGCCAACCCCTTGCGCGCGCCGTGGGTCGAGATGAAGTACTGGAGGACCGTGAGGCCCTCGCGAAAGTTGGCGGTGATGGGGGTCTCGATGATCTCTCCCGACGGCTTGGCCATCAAACCGCGCATCCCGGCGAGCTGCCGGATCTGCTGGCGGCTGCCGCGGGCCCCCGAGTCGGCCATCATGAAGACCGGGTTGAACTCCCCCTCGTCCTTCCGCTCGATCTCCTTGAACATCGCGTCCGAGACCCGCTCGGTCACGTGGGTCCAGATGTCGATGCTCTTGTTGTAGCGCTCCCCTTTGGTGATCAGGCCGTCCTGGTACTCCTTCTCGACCTTGACTACTTCGTGGTTCGCCTCCTCGATGATCGCCGGCTTGCTGGCCGGGATCAGCAGATCATCCACCCCGATGGAGATGCCGGCCAGCGTGGCGTAGCGGAACCCCAGATCCTTCAGGGCGTCCAGGAGCTTGACGGTCTCGCTGTTCCCCAGCAGGTAGTAACACTGGGAGACCAGGCGGCCAAGCTCGCGCTTGTTCATCTCCTGGTTGACGAAGCGGACCTGGGCCGGGAGGATCTCGTTGAAGAGAACGCGTCCCACCGTGGTCTGGATCATCTCGCCGTTCCAGCGCAGCTTGATCCCGGCCAGGAGCCCCACCTCGTCGGCGTCGTAGGCGCACCGCACCTCGTCCATGTCGGCGAATCGCATCCCCGCGCCTTTTTGCCCGGGCTTCTCGCGGGTGAGGTAGTAGCAGCCGATGACGATGTCCTGGCTCGGCGCCGCCACGGGCTGGCCGTTGGCCGGCGACAGGACGTTGTACGGGGCCCACAACAGGAGGCGCGCCTCCAGCTGGGCCTCGGGCGAGAGCGGCACATGGACCGCCATCTGATCGCCGTCAAAGTCGGCGTTGAAGGCGGAGCACACCAAGGGGTGGATCTTGATCGCTTCCCCTTCCACCAGCATCGGCTCGAAGGCCTGGATGCCCAGCCGGTGCAGCGTGGGGGCCCGGTTCAGCATCACCGGGTGTTCCTTGATGACGTGCTCCAGGGCGTCCCAGACCTCGGGACGGCCGCGCTCCACCATCTTCTTGGCGCTCTTGATGGTGGCCACGTGCTCGTCGTCCCGCAGGAGCTTGCGGAAGATGAAGGGTTTGAACAACTCCAGGGCCATTTTCTTGGGCAGCCCGCACTGGTGAAACTTCAGCTCCGGCCCGACCACGATCACCGAGCGGCCCGAGTAGTCCACGCGCTTGCCCAGCAGGTTCTGGCGGAAACGGCCCTGCTTCCCCTTTAGCATGTCGGAGAGGGACTTGAGGGGTCGGTTGTTCTGACCCTTCAGCGCCCGCCCGCGGCGCCCGTTGTCGAAGAGGGCGTCCACCGCCTCCTGCAGCATCCGCTTCTCGTTCCGGATGATGATATCGGGGGCGCGGAGCTCCATCAAGCGCTTGAGCCGGTTGTTCCGGTTGATCACGCGCCGGTAGAGGTCGTTCAGATCCGATGTGGCGAAGCGGCCCCCGTCCAGCGGCACCAGCGGCCGCAACTCCGGCGGCAGGACCGGCACCACCTCCAGCACCATCCACTCCGGCTTGTTGCCGGAATTCAGGAAGGCCTCGACGATCCTAAGCCGCTTGGTGATCTTCTTCCGGTTCTGCTGGGACGTCTCCTTCTTCATCCGTTCCCGCAGCTTGTCGGCGTCCTCCTTGACGTTGATATCCTCGAGCAGTTCCCGGATGGCCTCGGCCCCCATCCCGTCGCGGAAGGCCTCGATGGAGAAATGGAAGACCTGGAAGTGCTCAACCCCATGACTTTCCAAACGCTTCAGCAAATCAGACGTCAGGTCCTCCCACTGCGCTCCGATGATCTTCTTCGAATGCCCATCCGTGATATTCGCGGCCAGAACGCGACCCACGAGGTCCTCGCGCCGGACGGGGATCTCCCGCCTGCCCGCGGCCTGAAGGCGCTTCACCAAGGACAGATCCAGGGTTTCTCCTGCCTTCGCCAGCGTCTCCCGCCCCTCTTTCACATCGCGACCGACGCGAAACTCGGCAGCCCACAGGCAGTCCAGATCCAGCAGCACCTCTCCGTTCTCGATGCGGAGCGTATAGGGGGTGCCGATCTTGCGGTGCTGTTCTTCGTTCAGGAGTTGCTTCTTTTGCAGCTTGGTCTTTCCCGGGTCCAGGACCACGTGCTCCTCGAAGTACAGGACCTTCTCGAGGTCGCGTAGCGGCATGTCGAGGAGGTACCCGATCCGGCTGGGGATGGACTTGAAGAACCAGATGTGGACCACCGGCGAGGCCAGCTCGATGTGGCCCAGCCGCTGGCGACGGGCCTTGGACCGGATCACCTCGACACCGCACTTGTCGCAGATGACCCCATTGTGCTTGATGCCCTTGAACTTGCCGCAGTTGCACTCCCAGTCCCGGGTCGGTCCGAAGATCTTGGCGCAGAACAGGCCGTCCCGCTCAGGCTTGAACGTCCGGTAGTTGATGGTCTCGGGTTTCTTGACCTCGCCGTGCGACCAGCTCCGAATCTTCTCGGGAGAGGCCAGGCCGATCCGGATGGCCCGAAAGCTGGTGGGGTCGATGGGCTTCTCGTCGAAGAACCCGAAAAACTTCTCCACGGACGACTCCTTTTTCAAGACAGCCATCAGATATCAGCGCACGGCTATCAGCCCCGGCAGCCCGGCTGAAAGCTGAACGCTGACCGCTGACCGCTGCTCTCTATTCCTTGACCAGCTCCACGTCCAGGGCCAGGCTCTGCAGCTCCTTCACCAGTACGTTGAAGGACTCGGGCAGGCCGGGCTCCAAGGCGTTCTCCCCCTTCACGATCGACTCGTACATCTTGGTCCGCCCGATCACGTCGTCGGACTTGACCGTGAGGATCTCTTGCAGCGTATGGGCGGCCCCGTAGGCCTCCAGGGCCCAGACCTCCATCTCGCCGAAGCGCTGACCCCCGAACTGAGCCTTCCCGCCCAGGGGCTGTTGCGTCACCAGCGAGTACGGGCCGATGGAGCGGGCGTGGATCTTGTCGTCCACCAGGTGGGCCAACTTCATCAGGTAGATGTACCCGACCGTGACCTCCTGATGGAAGGGCCTCCCGCTCCGCCCGTCGCAGAGGACGACCTTCCCCGACTGCGGAAGCTTGGCTCGCTTCAGCATCATCTTGATGTCCTTCTCCGCCGCCCCGTCGAAGACCGGCGAGGCCACGCGGACCCCCAGGGCATGGGCAGCCCACCCGAGGTGGGTTTCCAGGATCTGCCCCACGTTCATGCGCGAGGGCACCCCCAGAGGATTGAGGACCACCTCCACCGGACTCCCGTCGGGCAGGTACGGCATGTCCTCCTCGGGGAGGATCTTGGCGATGACCCCCTTGTTGCCGTGCCGCCCGGCCATCTTGTCCCCAACGGAGAGTTTTCGCTTCATGGCGATAAAGACCTTGACCAGCTTGAGAACGCCCGGCGCCAGCTCGTCCCCGCGCTTGAGCCGCTCGATGCGCTCCTCCAGCAACATCTCCAGGGCGTGGACCTGGTCGTTGGCCTCTTCGATCAGGCGATGAACCTCCGTCCCCGTCTTCTCGTCCAGGGCCAAGGCCGCCTCCAGCATGTCTTCGGGGCTGAACTCCGCCAAGAGGTCGGCGCTGAGCTTGTGCCGCTTGGCGATGATCAGCTTGCGGCCGCCGCGAGACTTCACATCCCGACCGACCACCCGGTCCTCGAGCAGCGCGCGGATCCTGGCGTCGCGCTCCGCGGCGATGATCTGGATCTCGTCCTCGAAGTCCTTGCGGAGGCGGGCCGCCTCTTCGTCCTCGATCGACTTCGCCCGCTCGTCCTTCTCCACTCCCTTGCGGGAGAGGACCTTGACGTCGACCACCGTCCCGCTGATCCCCGGCGGGACGGTGAGGGACGCATCCCGCACGTCCTCCGCCTTCTCGCCAAAGATGGCCCGGAGCAGTCGCTCCTCGGGGGTGAGGACCGTCTCCCCCTTTGGGGTGACCTTCCCCACCAGGATGTCGCCCGGCTTGATCTCGGCCCCGATACGGGCGATCCCGCTCTCGTCCAGGTCCTTCAGGGCCTCTTCGCCCACGTTGGGGATGTCCCGGGTGATCTCTTCCTTGCCCAGCTTGGTGTCCCGGGCCTCGATCTCGAACTCCTCGATGTGGATCGAGGTGTACCGGTCGTCCTTCGTCAGCCGCTCGCTGATGAGGATGGCGTCTTCGAAGTTGTAGCCCCCCCAGGGCATGAAAGCCACCAGGACGTTCTGACCCAGCGCCAGCTCTCCCTGCTGGGTGGCCGGTCCGTCTGCGATCACCTGGCCCTTCGCCACTTGCTGTCCCTTGGCCACGATCGGTTTCTGGTTGATGCAGGTATTCTGGTTGCTGCGCCGGAACTTCATCAGGGTGTAGATGTCCACGCCCGTGCCGTTGGTCTGGCCGTCGGAGCGCGGCTCCTTCGGGTCGCCCCGCACGATGATGCGCTCCGCCGACACCGCCTCCACCACGCCGCCACGCTTGGCGACCACCACGGCCCCCGAGTCCTTGGCAGCCACGTACTCCATGCCGGTCCCCACCACGGGGGCGGTGGGCCGGAGCAAGGGCACCGACTGCCGCTGCATGTTGGCCCCCATCAGGGCGCGGTTGGCGTCGTCGTGCTCCAGGAAGGGGATCAGCGAGGTGGAGATTCCCACCAGTTGCTTGGGCGAAACATCCATGTACTCGATGGCGTCTGGGGTCACCATAACGGAGTTCATGGCGGCGCGCGCCGCGACCCGCTCGGCGACGAATCGGTTGCGCCCGTCCAACTCGGCGTTGGCCTGGGCGACCGTGTGCAACTCCTCCTCATCCCCCGTCAGATATTCGATCTCGTCGGTGACCCGGCCGTCCCGCACCTTCCGATAGGGGGTCTCGATGAACCCGAAGTCGTTGACCCGGGCATAGGTGGAGAGCGAGGCGATGAGCCCGACGTTGGGTCCTTCCGGGGTCTCGATGGGGCACATCCGCCCGTAGTGGGTCGGATGCACGTCGCGCACCTCGAATCCGGCCCGCTCGCGGGAGAGACCCCCCGGGCCCAAAGCCGAGAGACGCCGCTTGTGGGTGAGCTCGGCCACAGGGTTCGTCTGATCCATGAACTGGGAAAGCTGCGAGGAACCGAAGAACTCCTTCAGGGCCGCCGTGACCGGCTTCGCGTTCACTAGGTCGTGCGGCATCAGCGTCTCCAGCTCCTGGGTGCTCATCCGCTCGCGCACGGCCCGCTCCATCCGGGACAGCCCGATGCGGAACTGGTCCTCCAGAAGCTCGCCGGCGGCCCGCACTCGGCGATTGCCCAGGTGGTCGATGTCGTCCACCTGGCCCTCGCCCCGCTTTGCCTTGAGGACGTAGCGAATCACCTCCAGGATGTCCTCCTTGCGGAGGACGCGCTCCTCTAAGGGCACGCTCATGCCCAATTTCTTGTTCATCTTGAGCCGGCCGACCTTGGACAGATCGTACCGGCGCGGATTGAAGAAGATGTTGTCCAGCAGCGCTTTGGTGCTCTCCAGCGTGGGGGGATCGCCCGGGCGCATGCGCCGGTAAATCTCGACCAGGGCCTCGTCGGTCCCCCGGGTGCTGTCCTTCTGGAGCGTCTCGCGGATCTCGAACAACTCGCGGTTATCCGGACCAAACAGCACCTGGAAGGACTCCACCCCGTGCTCCTGGAACTGCTCCAGCAGCTCGCCGGTTACCTCCTGGCCGCACTCCCCCAGGACCTCGCCGGTCGTCCCATCCACCACGTCCCGGCTGAGGAATCGCCCGACGACGTCCTCCCGCGAGACGGCGACCTGCTTGATCTTCAGGGTGTGGCAGCGCTTCAGCCCGTTCTTGCTGATCCGCTTACCCGCCTGGAGCACCGTCTCTTTTCCGTCCGCAACCTCTTTGGCGGCGCGGTACCCCGGGACCCCTGGAGAGCCGAGCTCCAACAGTACGTCCCGCTTGGAGAGGTGCAGCGTGTCCCGGTCGTAGAACAGACCCAGGATAACCTCGTTGCTGTTGTACCCCAGCGCTCGGAGCAAGATCGTGGACAGGAACTTGCGCCGGCGGTCCACCCGGACGTGCAACACGTCGTTGGCGTCGAACTCGAACTCCAGCCACGACCCGCGATAGGGAATCAGGCGGGCCGAGAACAGCGTCTTGCCGCTGCTGTGCGTGGTCCCGCCGTCATGGTCGTAGAACACGCCCGGCGACCGGTGCAGTTGGCTCACCACGACGCGTTCTGTGCCGTTGACGATGAAGGTCCCGTGCTCGGTCATGAGGGGCATCTCGCCCAGGTAGACTTCCTGTTCTTTGATGTCCCGGATGCTCCGAGCCTCGCTCCCAACCTGCTTGTCCCAGACCACCAGGCGGAGGGTCACCTTGAGAGGGACCGAATAGGTCATCCCCTTCTCCCAGCACTCCTCGGAGGTGTACTTGGGATCGCCGAACTCGTACCGCACGAACTCCAGCGACGCGGAGTCATTGTAGTCCGTGATGGGGAAGATGCTGGTGAACACCCCCTGGAGTCCGGAATCCTCCCGCTCTTGCGGGGAAACGCGTGCCTGGAGAAACTGCTCGTACGAGCGCTGCTGGATCTCGATCAGATTCGGGATTCCGATGATCTCGTGAATCTTGGCGAAGCTGACGCGATCCTCGCCTCCGGCCCTCTTCACAACGGCCATGCGTGTTTTCCCTCGCTACTTGAGTTCGACGGTTGCCCCAGCGTCCACGAGCTTCTTCTTGATCTCGTCCGCCTCGGCCTTGGAGACACCTTCCTTCACCGGCTTGGGGGCCCCGTCCACCAGGTCCTTGGCCTCTTTCAGGCCGAGCCCCGTGATGACGCGGACCTCTTTGATCACCTGGATCTTCTTCTCGCCGACGGCAGCCAGGATGACGCTGAATTCCGTCTTCTCCTCCACCGCCGCGCCGCCGCCCGCCGGCGCCGCCGCCACGGCCATCGGGGCCGCCGCCGACACCCCATACTTCTCCTCGATCCCCTTGACGAGCTTGTTCAACTCCAAGACCGTCCAGGAATCAATGGACTCCAACACGTCGTCGATCGTGACCTTTGCCATTGCAGCCTCCTCTGAATGCCTCGTTCGGAAATCGGAAACGGAACGCGCGAACACGTCTCAGGACGGCGCGAGCTACGCCGCCCCTTCCTTCTTCTGTCGGACCTGGTCGAGGGCGCAGGCCAGCCCCAAGAGATGGGCGGCCAACACCCGCACCAGCCCGGTGATCGGCGCCTGCAAGGCTCCCGCCATCCGAGCCAGCAATACCTCCCGCGGCGGGACCGCGGCCAGTTCCGCGATCTCGGCCGACCCGACGACCCGGCCCTCGACGACCCCGCCCTTGATGGTGAAGGTCGGCCGGCTCTTCCCCCAGGTAGTCAGGACCTTCGACGCGGCCACCGCATCCTTCCGGCTGATGGCGATGGCCGTGGGACCTTCGAAATAGGCGGTCAAGCCCTCGAGCCCGGTGTCCTTCACGGCCAGCCTGGCCAGGGTGTTCTTGACGACCTTGTACTCAACCTCGCTCTTGCGGAGGAGGCTTCGAAGCTCGGTGATGTCGGCCACGCTCAGACCGCGAAAATCCGTCAGCACCGCACCCCGCACACCGCTCAGCTTCTCACGAAACTCCGCGATACTGGTGCCCTTCTCTGCACGCCCCACTGGAGCCTCCTCCCTAGACTTTCACCAAGGCCTGGACGGCGTTGGCATCAACCCGGATCCCAGGACCCATGGTGGACGAGATGAACACACCCTTGACGTACCGTCCCTTGCTGGTGGCCGGCTTGGCCCGCAGGAGGGCTTCCAGCACCGCCACGGCGTTCTCGGTCAACTGCTGCGGCGTGAAGGAGGCCTTGCCGAAGGGAACGTGCACGATGCCTGCCTTTTCCACCCGGAACTCGATCTTGCCCCCCTTGAACTCTTGCACCGCCTTACCCACCTCGAAGGTGACGGTGCCGGTCTTGGGGTTGGGCATGAGCCCTCTGGGGCCCAGCACCTTGCCCAGGCGACCCACCTGACCCATGATGTCGGGGGTGGCAATGGCCCGATCGAAGTCCAGCCAGCCTCCCTGGATCTTCTCGACGAGATCCTCGGCCCCCACATAGTCGGCCCCCGCCTCCCGGGCTTCCCTCTCCTTCTCCCCCTTGGCAAAGACCAGAACGCGCACCTTCTTCCCGGTCCCGTGAGGAAGGATCACCGTCCCTCGGACCATCTGGTCGGCGTGCTTGGGATCGACCCCCAGCCGCACCGCCAGGTCCAGGGTCTCGTCGAACTTGGCCACGGCGTTGGCCTTGGCCAGTTCGACCGCCTTCCCGAGCTCCATCTCGCCCGTTTGGCCGATGGCCTGTTCCACCGCCTCCGCGGCCTTCGCGTACCGCTTTCCGACTTTCGCCATATTAGGCTCCCTCCTTCTCGCGTCCCGGACAACGGATGAGGTTGGCCGTCGTCCACCACTCAAGAAAATGAAAAATGACAAACCGACAATCAAAAACCGGACAACTGAAACCACCCAAAGAGCAGCATCCGTCTCATTGGCCGGTTTTGTATTATCAGTTGTCAGTTTTCAGTTGCCACTCCACCTGGTTACCCCACCACCTCGACCCCCAGGCTGCGGGCCGTCCCCTCGATGATCTTCGCCGCCGCCTCCGGGGTGAAGGCGTTCAGGTCGGGCAACTTCGTCTTGGCGATGTCTTCCACCTGCTTCCGCGTGACCTTCCCCACCTTCACCCGGTTCGGCTCCTTAGAGCCCTGCGCGATCCCGGCGGCCTGCTTGAGCAGGACCGATGCCGGGGGCGTCTTGGTGATGAAAGTGAAAGAACGATCCGCGTAGATGGTGATCACCACCGGGATGATCAACCCTTCCTGAGCCTGAGTCTGGGCGTTGAAGGTCTTGCAGAACTCCATGATGTTGACGCCATGCTGTCCGAGGGCCGGCCCCACCGGCGGCGAGGGGTTCGCCTTGCCAGCCGGAACTTGGAGCTTCACTTGGGCGGTAACCTTCTTGCCGATGCGCTTCGTCATGCAACCTCCTCACATGGACACAAGAGCAGGACCGCGGGTCGCGCACAGCTACCCGCCCCGCCCTGGTCAGACGCGTTCGACCTGGAGGAACTCGACATCCACAGGGGTGGGACGGCCAAAAATGCTGACCATGACCTTCAGCCGGCCCTTCTCGGGCTTCACTTCGTCCACCACGCCGGTGAAATTGGAGAACGGCCCGTCGATAACCCGGACGCTCTCTCCTCGACTGAAGAGGATGCGATGTTTTGGGCGCTCCGCACCGGTCTCCACCTGCTGCAAGATGGCCCGGACCTGCTCCTCCGGGATCGGGGTCGGCCGGACGCCGGGTCCGACGAAATCAGGTACCAGAGGTCGTCCGACATTTCCATGCGGATCAGGACGTAGCCCGGGAAGAACTTCTGCGAGGCCTCTCGCCGCTTCCCCTTCTTCAGCTCCACCACCGTCTCGGTGGGGATCATGACTTGGGAGACGACCTCGCCGAGGGCCAGCGCCGAGACTCGCTGCTCGATGCTCTGCTTCACCTTGTTCTCGAACCCCGAATAGGTGTGGATGACGAACCACTGGTGGTGCGCAGGGTTGGCCGCGATCTCGACCGCGGCCGTGGCGGCCGCGAAAGACGGCACCGCCGCCGACTCGGCCCCGGATTCCTGGGGCGCCCCGGCCTCAGCCGTGGCACCGCTCGCATTCTGCTCCGCCATGATTCCCCTCGGTCTCGGACGCCCGAATTACTTGATGATGAGTCCCAACGCCTTCTGGAGGATCAGGTCCACGAACCCCAGGAAGAACGCCACCGCGAAGCTGGCCACGATGACCACCGCCGTCGAGCCGATGATCTCGTTCCGCTGGGGCCAGGTGACCTTCTTGAGCTCGACCCGGACCTCCTTGACGAACTGGACCGTCGTCCCCCACACGTTCTGCAACCGTTCCGCCACTGCCGTCATGTCGTCCAGCCCTCTCTCGTCGCCCGTGGGACATCGGGCACTTGACGGTGCCCTTGCGCTCCAGAAACCGTCCGACCGAAACCCCACCAAGTTGGCAGGCCTGGAGGGATTCGAACCCCCAACCTACGGATTTGGAGTCCGCCGCTCTACCAGTTAGAGCTACAGGCCTGTTGGTAGCCCGGCTGCCGCCGTCCGCGCCGGATCCCGCACCCCCAGACTACTTGGTCTCGCGGTGCGGAGTGTGTTTCCGGCACCAGGGGCAGTACTTGGACAGCTCCACGCGGTCGGTCGTGTTCCGCTTGTTCTTGGTCGTGGAATAGTTCCGGCGCTTGCACTCGGCGCACGCCAGGGTGATCGTGTCTCGCATGATCGTCTCGCTCCAGAGCCGGCATCGCGGCTCCGTCTGGTGCAGCCCCGCCTCGCACCGGAGGCGCTAGGCCCGCCGCCCCGGTTACTCCAGCACCTCGCTCACCACCCCGGCGCCCACGGTCCGGCCGCCCTCGCGGATGGCGAAGCGGAGCTCCTTCTCCATGGCGATGGGCTGGATCAGAGTGACTTCCATGG
>JAPLLC010000051.1 GCA_026387775.1 Candidatus Methylomirabilota bacterium
GGCGCCGCCCAGGATGTAGGCCCAGCAGACGTTCTCGACGCAGATGGATTGGATGCCCTTCACGATGCCGTAGATATCGACCCCCTTGGCCTCGGTGCGCTTTTTCGCCGCCTCCAGGGATTCGATCCCGTACTGGGCCAGCACCTTTTCGATCTGGACGATCCTGCGGTCGTAGCTTTCAAACAGAGCCATGGCGGGTCTCCTACTGGTGCCGGGGGTTGATGGTGCGGGCGGCCTCGTTGAAGCGGCCGTAGTTCGAGGTGGCCTTCTTCAGCGCCTCGGCGGGTTCCGTGCCCTTTTCGATGGACTCCATCATCTTGCCCAGATGCACGAACTCGTAGCCGATGACCTCGTCTTGCGCGTCCAGGGCCATGCGCGTCACGTAGCCCTCGGCCATTTCCAGGTAACGCACCCCCTTGGCCACGGTGCCGTACATGGTGCCGATCTGGCTGCGCAGACCCTTGCCCAGATCCTCCAGCCCGGCGCCGATGGGCAGTCCGCCCTCAGAGAAGGCCGTCTGGGTGCGACCATAGGCGATCTGGAGGAAGATCTCGCGCATGGCCGTGTTGATCGCGTCGCAGACCAGATCGGTATTGAGGGCTTCGAGGATGGTTTTGCCGGGAAGGATTTCGCCGGCCATAGCCGCGGAATGGGTCATCCCCGAGCAGCCGATGGTCTCGACCAGGGCCTCCTGGATGATGCCCTCCTTGACGTTCAGGGTCAGCTTGCAGGCGCCCTGCTGGGGCGCGCACCAGCCCACACCGTGCGTGAGACCGGAGATGTCCTTGATCTCCTTGGCCTGGACCCAACGGCCCTCCTGTGGGATAGGTGCGGGACCATGCTCGGGCCCCTTCGCCACGCGGCACATGTGCTCGACTTCGGTGGAATAGATCATGGGAAAACCTCCGCTGAGCTTCCAGAAGTGTTCATCATACGGAATGCAGCGTCAGCCGATAATCTCCGGCGTCTCGGGTCAGCGGGGCAGTATCGCAAGCACGAGGGGTACGGGCAAGAGAAAATGCTCGTGGGGTCTGCAGGAGGAAACGTATGGCCCGCCGGGCTCGGCCCCGTGCGCCTTACGAGTCCCTCCGCCACTCGGCGGGGTGGCCTAGGGAGGAGATATGGCAGATAATGCCGCGTGGCACGCAGGACCCGAGGTAAAGGCAACTTGTCGTACTTGGTCGGGTCCCCTATTATGGAAGATCCTAGGTTTCACCTCTCTAATGGGGGACGTAATGGGGGACGTTGCCACGTTTGACACGTTCAACTGAATTCGCCCTGCTCGGTCACCCGCAGGTGCGTTTGTGCGGATGGCTCATGCGGCACGTAGGCTGGCGGTGGCGGGCCTGGCCTCCAGCGATCACGCCGCGCGCGCCCGGAAAACACAACGGCCCTTGGCGACCTGGGCTGTCGCAAAGGGCCGGACGTTGATGCGGTCGGGATGCCTACCATCGCCCTTGCTCCTCCTGCCTGGCTCCTGCGGGAGGTTCACGGACAATCCGCTGCTCCTTAGTGCCGCTCACCCGGACCGGTCAAGCGAAATCCAGACACCGAACCGGAATCGGCCTGAGTAGTTCAGCAAAGACAATGCCGTGAGCTGAATACACGGGACGCGCACTCAGCGCGCCGCGTCGCCCATGCGGTAGTCGTGCGTGAGATCGTCGAGGCGTGCTTTGAGTGTCGGGTCGAGCTGGAGTTCGACGGCAGCGACGCTTGCCGTCAATTGCTCGGGCTTGCTCGCGCCGACCAAGGGNNNNGAACTCGCCCTCTTTCCAGTAGCGCTGTACGTACATTTTTCCGGCCGTGCCGAGCGTGAAGCGCGAGCCTTGCAGCGGCGCGTCGCGCTTGTGCTTGCCGGTGAGCAGCCCGCCGGCAAGCGGGTTGTAGGGGATGACCGCGAGCCCCTCTTCCCCGCACAGCGGCAGCAGTTCGCGCTCGATTTGCCGGAACAACAGGTTGTAGCGAGGCTGCACGGACACCAGCCGGGTGAGCCCCAACGCCTCGCTCCTACCCAATGCACGCGCGACCCGGTAGGCATGGTAGTTGGAAACGCCGACGTATCGCGCCTTGCCGCTCTTCACCACCGCGTCGAGCGCTTCCACCGTTTCGTCCACCGGCGTGCCGACGTCGAACTGGTGCACCTGATAGAGGTCCACGTAGTCGGTCCCGAGGCGCGCGAGCGACGCGTCGATGGCGGCGAGCACGTGCTTACGCTCCGTGCCCTGCTGCCAGGGCACGGGGCCGACTTTTCCGCCGCATTTCGTCGCCACCACGCACTGGTCCCGCCTCCCGCGCAGCCAGCGGCCGATGATCTCCTCGGTGCGGCCCGTTGTCTCCAGTGTGCCGCCGAGCGGATACACATCCGCGGTGTCGAGAAAGGTGATGCCGTGTGCGGCCGCGGCGTCCAGGATCGCGTGCGAGGTTTTCTCGTCGCACTGCAGGCCAAAGGTCATCGTGCCGAGGCAGAGACGGGAGACCTGCAGCCCGGTGCGGCCGAAGCGAATATGTTGCATCAGAATGTACCCCCTTGGCTTCTCGCGGTGTGGGAACAGGAGAACCCATCCATGGGTCACGAACCCCCGTCCGCGGCCAGGCGGTGCAGGGTCAGGAGGAGGACGTTGGCGCCCCGCTCGATCTCGTCGTCGGCGGTGAATTCCAGCGGGGAGTGGCTGCGGCCGTCCTTGCTCGAAACGAAGATCATCCCGGCCGGGGCCACCCGGCCGATCACCTGCGCGTCGTGGCCCGCCATGGCGGACAGGCGCATGTAGGCACACCCCAGCTCTTTCGTCGCGGCCAGGATCGCATCCTTGACCGCGTCGGCGAGCGGCACCGGCGGGATGTCGAGGATGGTCTCGACAGAGGCCGTCAGCCCCGCCGCCTCCGCGACCTCCGCGATCAGGGCGCGCGACTCGGCGGCCAGCTCCCGCAGCATCTCCGCGCTGACCTCCCGCAGCTCGTAGGTCAGAAAGACCTCGGCGGGGACGATGTTGGCGACGCCCGGCTTCACCTGGACCACCCCCACCGTGAGGCGGCTGGCCGGCGTGCCTTCGGCCAGCACCAGATCCCGCCCCCGCCGGATCAGGTCGGCCGCCCCGAGGAGCGCATCCTTGCGGTCAGGGATCGGCGTGGTGCCCGCATGATCGGCCCGCCCGTGGAACGTGACGCCGATCCGGTGGATGCCCACGATGGCTTCCACCAGGCCGATCGGCACTCGATTCGCCTCCAGCACCGGCCCCTGCTCGATGTGCAGCTCCACGTAGGCGCGAATCTCCGCCGGGTCGCGACGGGCCGACGGAGCCTGCATGGCGTCCAGCCCGTGACGGGCCATGACATCCACGATCCGCTCGCCCTGCGTGTCCTTGATGCCCGGGATGTCCCCGGGCGTGAGCGCCCCCGTCAGGGCGTAGCTGCCGAAGAAGCCCCCGAACCGCCCCTCCTCGTCCGTGAAGGCAACCAGCTCCAGCGGATGGCGCAGCGGAAGGCCCAGCTCCCGGATGCGGCGCAGGCACTCCAGCCCCGCGAGGACGCCGAGCGCCCCGTCCAGCGTCCCGCCGTTCGGCACCGTATCCAGGTGCGACCCCACCATCACCGCCGGGCCGTCCCCGCCCAGCCGGGCGAAGATGTTGCCGGCCGCGTCCACGCGCGCCGCGAGCCCTGCCGCCGCAATCCGGTCCAGCAGCCAGCGGCGGGCCCGCATGTCCGCCTCGCTGAAGGACGGGCGCGAGACACCCCCCTCCGCCGTCCGCCCGATGGCCCCCAGCTCCGTCAGGTCCCGCCTGAGCCGCGGAAAGTCGATATGGAGCTTCATCTCCGCCTCACGCCTCCCTCTTTCGTTTCACGACCCCCAGATCCTGCCCATCCCCCGGTGCTTCTTACACCTACCCCGGATCGGCTCTCGGCTCTCGTTTCGCGGCTCGCAGCTCGCGGCTCGGCTCTCGGCTCTCGTCTCTGGGCTCTCGGCTCTCGCCGCTACGCCCCCAGCGCGTCGAGGCCGGCCTGGGCCACGGCCAGGTCCTGATCCCCCATCCCGCCGCTCGTGCCGACGCCGCCCACGCAATGGCCGTCCACGAAGATCGGCAGCCCGCCGCCAAAGGTCACGTAGTTCTCCGGGCCCGCCGCCAGGGGGATGGCGATGGCCATGTGGTCGTCGATCGGATTGCCCATCGTTCCGATCTTCCCGGTCGGGCGCCGGTTGGAGGCCGCCGCCCGACCCTTGGCCATGGCGATCCCGATGTTGTGCAGCTTCCCCTGGTCGGAGCGGGCGAAGCCGAGCAGGTTCGCCCCCTCGTCCATGACGGCGATGCTCATCGGGATACCCATCTCTTCCGCCTTCTTCACCGCCGCCTGCAAGATCCGGTTCGTCCCTTCCCAGTTCAGCTTCAAGGCCGGCCGCGTGATCATGTCGCCTCCATGATGGTGAGTGTTCTCATCGGACGGATTCGTATTTTGTAAGCATTCATCTACGACACCAGGGGCCACCAGGGTCTCCCGGAGCGCCGCCCCACACCCATCCCGGGGATGGGTACCCGGCGACCCCGTCCCCGGCACGGAGCCCCGCTCTGGGCGGGGAGACCCGGGGTAAGGGGGAGCCGGCATCGACGGGGGTCAGGCGTCGGATGGAGGCCCTGGTGGCCCCGGCTAAGTGTGCGACCGACTTCCGACCCACGACACTGGCTGAACTGTTACCGCATTTTATCGAGACCGATCATGGAGGGAAAGGAAATAGTTGCCTGCCGCCCTGGCCTCCTCCATTTCTCTTGCAGGGTGCATCCTAGTCGGAGATACTCTTTCAGATCGACTCGAAACCGCACACGAGCAAGTCCAGTGAACTGGCACGAGACGCACATGATCCCGTCCCGTGCCGCGGCCTGATTGGACCCCCGACGCACAAGGAGGAATGCCATGGCGATCACACTGCCCCAACTCCCCTATGCCGACAACGCCCTGGAGCCCCACTACTCGGCCAAGACGATCGGTTTCCATTACGGGAAACATCACAAGACCTACGTGGACAATCTCAACAAGCTGATCGCGGGAACGCCCCTGGATGACAAGCCGATCCAGGAGATCGTCCTGGCGGCCGCCGGCGATTCCTCGCGCGTCGGCATGTTCAACAACTCGGCCCAGGTATGGAACCACACCTTCTTCTGGAGCTGCATGAAGCCGGGCGGGGGTGGGAAGCCGCAGGGCGCGCTGGCCGGCAAGATCGACCAGGCCTTCGGCGGCTGCGAGAAGTTTGCGGAGCAGTTCAAGGCGGCGGCGGTCGGCCGCTTCGGCAGTGGCTGGGCGTGGCTCGTCGCGGAGGGGGGCGTTCTCAAGATCGTCAGCACGGCCAACGCCGACACGCCCCTGGCCAGCAAGCAGACGGCCCTGCTCACGGTGGACGTCTGGGAGCACGCCTACTACCTCGACTACCAGAACCGCCGACCGGACTTCGTCCAGGCCTTCCTCGACCATCTGGTGAACTGGGACTTCGTGGCGGCGAATCTGGCCAAGGCGAAGTAGACAGTTCCAGCAACCTGAAAACACGGACACCCGCTCCGGGATGGTTCCATCCGGAGCGGGTGTTTTCTTTGGCGCCGCGCAGTCCGCGTCCTGCGCACCGTCTGGCCAGGAGAGGCTCTATCCGGAGGCTCGGCCGCTCCTCCGCCAGATGCCCAGATTCTCGGCCGCCTTGACGAGATCCTCACGGAAGTCCGGATGGGCGAGCCCGATGATCGCCTCGGCCCGCTCCCAGGTCGACATCCCCTTGAGATTCACGATGCCGTACTCCGTGACGACATGAGAGACGAAGGGGCGGGGCATCGTCACGATGGCCCCCTCCGTGAGCAGGGGCTTGATCCGGGAGACGGGGGTCCCCTTCTTATCGTAAGTCGAGCTCAGACAGAGGAAAGCCTTGCCGCCCTTCGAACGATAGGCGCCGTAGGTGAAATCCACCTGCCCGCCGGTACCGCTGATCTGGCGGGTCCCCGACGACTCCGAGCAGACCTGGCCGAAGAGATCCATCTCCACGCAGTTGTTGATGGCCACAACCTTGTCGTTCTGCGCGATGACGAAGGGGTCGTTGGTGTAATCCACGGGATAGGAGGCGCATCCGGGGTTGCGGTCGAGAAACTCGTACGCCTTCCGGGTCCCCAGACAGAAGGTGTAAGCGATCTTGAATCGGTCGGTGGTCTTCCGGGCGCCGGTCACGTGCCCCGTCTCGGCCAGCTCCACCATCGCATCGCAGAACATCTCCGTGTGGATGCCCAGATCCTTGAGGCTTGACCGGGCGATCATGGACCCGACGGCGTTGGGCATGCCGCCGATCCCGAGCTGGAGGCAGCTTCCGTCCTCGATCTCGCCCATGATGAGGGTCGCGATCTTCCTGTCCATCTCGCTCGGCGCGGCGGCGGGCAGCTCGGGGATATTCCAGTCGGCTTCGACGACGGCGTCCACCTCGGAGATGTGAATCGCCTCTTCCCTGCCGCCGAGACAGACGGGAAGGTTGGGGTTCACCTCGAGGATCACTGTCTTGGCCTTGTCACAGATGGCTCGACTGAAGGAGTTGGAAAGGCTGAAGTTGAAGTAACCATGCGCATCCATGGGAGCGGTCGGAAGCATGGCCACGTCCAAGCGGCAGTTCTCCCGGTAGTAGCGGGGAACCTCGTGGTAGAGGATGGGAACGAACCAGCACACCCCCTGATCGTGGAGCTTCCGGTCACCGGCGCTGAAGTGCAGGCTGTGATACGCGAAGTGCTCCGCCGTCGGGTCAGCCTTCACCACTTCCGGGGTGCCGGCGACCCGGGTCGTTGCCCGGATCTTGACATCCCACAGCTCATCTTTGCGGGCCGCCAGGGCTCTGTCCAGCGCCACGGCCTGCGCGGCGAACTGCCCGTACTCGATCCAGTCGCCGGATCGCACCACCCGGACCGCATCGGCCGGCGTCACGAGCTTTGCCCGGTATTCCTTCGCGTAACTCATGCCATCCTCCGGAGCGGATGGACGTCCGCGCCGGATGAAGAGTCACCCGGCACAGAGGACAACGGCATTCACCGCCAAGAATCTCAGGCCTTCACTCCCGCCGCCAGCCGCTGCTTCAGCTCCTCCAGGATCGGCCGGGTATACCCGGTGCCGAACCGTCGGGCTCCGGCCTCGTAGAGCGCCAGCGTCTTGCCGATGTCGGTCACAAAGGCCGAGGCCTTGACCACGACCTTCGGGCTCAGCGTGGCCCGCATCAACCGGATGTCCTCGACGGTTGCCCCGCCCGGCTGGGTGGCCGTCGAGGTCTTCACGAAGTTCGCCCCGGCCCGCTCGGCGATCTTGCACCCCGCCACCTTCTCCTCGTCGGTCAGCAGGCAGGTCTCCAGGATGACCTTGACGGGGGCCCCATACCGGCTCGCCGCCTCGACCACCCCGGCGATGTCCCGCTCCACGAAATCGTAGAGCTTGGACTTCAACGCACTGATGTTGATCACCATGTCCAGTTCCACGGCCCCCTCGCCAAGCGCCCACTCCGCCTCGTACCGCTTGACGTCCGGCGCGTTCAGCCCCTGCGGGAAGGCGATGGGGGCGCAGAGTCGCACGGAAGATCCCGCCAGGAGCTTCTTGGCCTGGGGAATCTGGAAGATCTTCGGGACCATGCATTTCACATTGTACTTGCAGGCCAGCGCGACGCCATCCTCAAGATCTTTCTCGGTTTGCTGAGGCAGCAGGACGGAGTGATCGATCATCTGGGCGAGCTCATCGACGGTCAGCACGCGAGCCTCCTTCTTGTGGTTGACTGCCTGTCTGCGTTCTCGGTTCGCACCCAATGGGGACTCTACCTCCGAAATCGGATCGCGACAATAGTTTCCTCCGCCTTCTTGTGAGAGGCAAAGGGCGCGGAAACGGCCGGCGGTCCCGCGGGTCGGCTCACGTCACGAGACCCAGCCGCTCGCCCAGCGCGCGGAGCGCCCCGCTGAAACAGGCCAGGGGCGCCCGGGCAATGCCGGCGCCGATCTGGCCGATCCCGGCCTCGCGATGGGCGATGCCGGTGTTGATCACCGGTGTCAGGCCGCTGTCCACTACCCGACGGGCGTCGATCCCCGTCGGGGTGCCCGCGAAACCGAGCGCGGGGATCCCGAAATCGGCGTTTCTGGCCAGGGTGATCCCGTACATCTGCCGGGTGTAGTCGAGCGCGTCCTCGGGACTGCCCCCGACGAAGCGCACGATCGCCGGCGCCGCGGCCATGGCGAAGGCGCCGATGCCCATGGTCTCGGTGATGGCGCTGTCCCCGAGATCGGGATTGGCGTCGTCGGGTCCGAAGCCCGGAAAGAAGAGTCCATCGGGCACCAGCGCCGGCGCGGTGAACCACTCCGCGCCGGTCCCGCTCATGCGGATCCCGACCTCCACCCCGTTCCGCGCCATGGCCGTGACCAGCGTCGAATCCGCGATGCCGTGAGCCGCGTCCAGCGTCGCCTTGCAGGCTGCCATGGAGAGATTCAGATAGAAATGGTTATTCCCCTCCAGGAACTCCAGCACCCGGGCGGCGGTCTCGGGCGGGGACGTGCGCACCAAGGCCGGCGCGATCATCCGCGTGAAGAGCGAGGTGGAGGCGATGTTCCGGTTGTGGCACTCGTCGCCCATCTGGAGCGCCTGGGCGGTGATGGTCTTGAGGTCGATCGGGCCGTGCACGGCAAGCGCCACGCCGAGGGCCGGTGCCAGCGTCTCCGCCATCCAGCGCAGCCGGTCGAGCACCTCTGCCCCATAGGCGCCGAAGCGCAGAACCTTCCCCAGCCCCTCGTTGAGCGTGGCAAAGGCGCGGTTGACGCCGCCGGCATTCTCGACCACGACCACGGGCATCGACGGTGAGAGGATGCCCGCCATGGGACCCACCGCCCCGAAGTGGTGACAGGGGGCGAAGGCGATCTCTCCCCGGTCGCAGAGCGCCGCGGCCGCTTCCGGAGAGTTTGCCCAGCCTTCGTAGAGGACGGCCCCGATCACGGCCCCCCGCATCGGCCCGCACATCCGGGCCCAGGCGATGGGCGGCCCGGCATGGAGAATGGTCCGCGCCCCAAGCTCGGGAAGAACCTCCTCGGCCCGCTGAATTGCCACCAGGATGGGTCGCGCGGCCAGGAGGC
>JAPLLC010000231.1 GCA_026387775.1 Candidatus Methylomirabilota bacterium
GGGTATGGCTTCATCCACAGAGGACCTATTCAGAGGAGGGGCACCCATGAGCCTGGACACGCTTTTCACTCCCTTTTCGATTGGATCCATGAAGGTCAAGAATCGGATTGTGATGCCCCCCATGGCGACACACTACGCCTCACCGGAAGGCGTGGTGACCGATCGGCAGATCGCCTACTATGTGGAGCGCGCCAAGGGTGGCGTGGGGTACATCACCGTCGAGCACACGGGCATCCTCCAGCAGGGCAAGGCGAGTCCGAAGATGCTCCTCATCAGCTCCGACGAGCACGCTTCGGCCATCGGAAAGTTGATCGAGGCTGTCCACCGCGCCGGCGGAAAGATCGTCGTCCAGATCAACCATGCCGGAAGGCAAACCGCCACCGCGGTCACGGGGATGCCCATCGTGGGGCCTTCCCCAATCTCCTGCCCGACGCGAAGTGAGATCCCGCGGGAACTCTCGGCGGGAGAGATCGACGAGATCACTGCCGCCTTCGTCACGGCAGCTCAACGGGTCAAGAGCGCGGGAGCCGACGGGGTTGAGCTGCACATGGCCCACGGATATCTCCTCTGCGCCTTCCTGTCCCCCTTCTCCAACCGAAGAAGCGATCGATACGGAGGGGATCTCGAAGGGCGGTCTCGGTTCCCGCGAAACGTCCTGACTGCCGTGAGAAACCGGCTGGGCTCCGATTTTCCCATCGTGTGCCGGATCAGCGCCGACGAGTATCTGGAGGGGGGGCTCCGAATCGAAGAGACAAAGCGAATCGCGCAGCTCCTGGAAAAGGACGGAGCCGACGCCATTCACGTGTCGGCGTGCAACGCCGCCTCGGGCTACCTGAACCAGCCGCCCTATTATGCCGAAGAGGGAGTCTTCGTCCATCTCGCCGAGGCCATCAAGTCGGTGGTGCGCATCCCCGTGATCGCGGTCGGGAGAATCCGAAACCCGGTCATGGCCGATCAGGTTGTTCGGGAGGGAAAGGCCGACCTTGTCTCCATGGGCAGAGCCTTGATTGCCGACCCCTTCCTGCCGAAGAAGGCTGCGGAGGGGCGCTTCGAAGAGATCCTCCCCTGTCTCTCATGCAATCGCTGCATCCAGACGCTGAGAAAAGACGCGGTGCGGTGTGCCGTCAACCCAGAGGCGGGCAATGAGGCGCAGTTCAGATTCTCGAAGAGCGATCAGCCAAAGAAGGTCTGGGTCGTCGGCGGCGGGCCCGGCGGCCTGAAGGCGGCCGAAATCGCCGCCATGAGGGGACACACAGTGACGCTCTTCGAGCGGGAGACCAAGCTGGGCGGACGAGTGATATTCGCCGCCCTCCCCCCGAAGAAGGCCGTCCTGAACGAGTATCTGGGCTACCTCGAACGAAGAGTCATGGGCCTGAAGGTGTCCCTGAAGATGGGGAAGGAGTGCACCGCCGAAATGGTGGAAGCGGGGAAGCCGGATGCGGTGATCCTGGCATCGGGAGCGCGACCCCTGATCCCCGATTGGCCGGGAATGCAGGAGAGCGGCGCCGTCTCCGCCGAAGCCGTCTTTGAAGGGAAGGCCGCCGTGGGAAGACGGGTTCTCGTGGTAGGGGGAAGCGGGATCGGAACGGAGACGGCCGACTACCTGTCGGAGATGGGAAAAGAGGTCACCCTGGTCGAGATGCTGGCAGAGATCGCCTCGGATTTTGTCGTCCACCTGAAGCATTACCTTTCGCTTCGGCTGGCGGAGAAGAAGGTCACCGTCCTCACCTCCACTAAGGTGAAGGGGCTGGGGAAGGGATGGGCGTTGGTGGAGGACGCCTCGGGAACACGGAAGATCGAGGGATTCGACACCATCGTGTTGGCCGTCGGCTCGAAGTCGGACAATCGCCTCGCCAAAGATCTCGGGGGGAGCGGTTTGGAGCTGTACGTGGTCGGTGACGCCTCCAAGCCCGGGGAGATCCTCCAGGCCGTGTATGACGCGGAAGAGGCCGCGATCAAGATCGGGACTTCCGGAAATCGTCAGGCGTGATTCTCGGTAGGCGAGACGGGCGGGCAGGGACATACACGCCGGAAAAGGCACGTACGAGAGAGACAAAACGTCAAAACCAAGAGCCCCGAGGACTCCTCGGGGTTCTTGGCCGTCTGGTTCCGGAATCTGGCCGGATGGCGTGCCGACTTCCGTGGCCCTCTATTTCAACTGCGAGAACTCGGTCGGCGAGAGGATCTTGTTGCTTTGGCTGACGATCGTGGCCCGCAGGCGCGGCACGATGTCGGCCCGGCGCGGGTCCTTGAACCAAGCCCCCCACTTCGCCTGCCGCTCGTTGAGATCGTTGAACGCCCACAGGTGCACGACCTCGTTCAGCGTGCCGATTTCTGTGGTCCAGAAGCCGACCGGCTTGATCCCGTGCTCGGCCAGCAGGGGCAGAAGCTTCGTCCGGATCAGATCAAGGTAGTCCGGCATCCCACCCACGGCGAGTTGATAGGTGCGCAGCTCATAAATCATCGTCCTTCTCCCTTTCTCTTTCCTTCGCGTTGTCGTGAGGCGTAAACGCCCTCAGAA
>JAPLLC010000248.1 GCA_026387775.1 Candidatus Methylomirabilota bacterium
CCGGCCAGGGTGACGGTCACGAGCTGCAGGACGATCTCGCGCCCCGGGACCAAGGCCTGTCGGTGATCGGCCAACCACAGACGGAATCGGTCCGGCTGGTATCGTTCAAGCTGCAAGATGTAGAGACAATCCATCCCGCGCGAGACGACCACCCCCCCGTAAGGCAGAAGCAGGCCCATCATCCATCCGAGAAACATGTTCGGGAGTCCGGTCTCCGTCAGCTTCACTCCCGATCCTCCCCCTGCAGAAACCCCGTCAGGCGCCGGCGGAACTCGTCCGGGGCGTCCTGAAAGGGGAAATGGCCCGCCCCGGGAAACACCATCAGGCGCGCCCGGGGAATCTTCGCAGCCATGATCTCCATCGCGTGTCGTCCAACCTCGTGATCCTGGTCACCCCACAGAAGGAGAGTCGGCGCCTGGACCATCGGCAACAAGGGAGTGAGGTCCTCGTTGACCACCCTGACCAGCGTCGGCCGCATCCGGCCGGCCGCCCGGTAGTCCGGCGATCCCACTCGGTCCCGCCATCGGGACAGGAGCCGCTCCCCCAAAGAACCCCAGCACGGCAACGCAAGAGCCCGCGAGAGGAGCTTCGTGGTCGCCACCGTGAGGTGATATCGCACGCTCCGCTTCGGCCGGACCCCGGCGCTCGCCACCAGCGCAAGCCGAGACACTCGTTCCGGGTGGTGCGCCGCCAGGGAAATGGCGATCCGCCCCCCGAAGGAGTGACCCACAACGGCTGCGCGAAAGATCCCCGTCTCGTCCAACAGACTGAGGACGTGGGTCGTGTATTCTCCCGTTCCCCAGGCCTCGGGCGGGGCCTGGCTCCACCCGAAGCCCGGCAGATCAACACTGAGGACGCGGAACGCTCCCAGGAGCGATGCCGCGACGCCGGCGAGGCTCTGGCTCGAACTGCCCCAGCCGTGGAGCAAGACGACCGGGTCGCCCTGCCCCTCCAGGCCGCAGTAGGTATCCAGCCCGCCGATCCGGATCAACACAGAAACGCCCCATCAGCGGTCCTCGGACACAGGGCCGCCTCCTGCTGCGCTGTAGCCCAGAGCCGCCAGCGTCTCGCGTGCCACCACTCGGTCGTCGAAGGGGGTCGTGCGGTCTCGGAGAACCTGGTAGGTTTCGTGCCCTTTGCCCGCGATCACCACCACGTCTCCGCCCCGCGCTTCTGCCAAGGCGGCACCGATGGCTTCGCGTCTGTCGGGAATTGTAACATGAGTCACACCGCCGGTGGATACCTTTTTGACTCCGATTTCAATTTCTTTGAGGATCTCGAGCGGCTCCTCGCTTCGCGGATTGTCGGAGGTCGCGACCACTCGATCCGCGAGCCGCGCCGCCGCCTCGCCCATTAGCGACCGCTTCCCCCGATCCCGATCCCCGCCGCACCCGAAGACGACCAGGACGCGGCCCCGGGCGAATTCCCGGGCGACCGCGAGGACCCGCTCCAGCGCATCGGGGGTATGGGCGTAGTCCACCACGACGCCGAATGGCTGCCCGGCCTCGACCTTCTCGAACCGGCCCGGCACGGCGCCGAGGTTGGCGATCCCCGCCTCCACGACCTTGCGGGGAAGCCCGAGCTGGAGGCAGGCCCCGGTCGCCCCCAGGATGTTCGACAGGTTGTGCCGGCCGACGAGGGGCGAGGCGATCTCCAGTGGACCCCAGGGAGAGCTCAGGGAGGCGCGGATGCCGGCGAGGTCGAACGCCGCGGTCCGGGGAAAGAGGTCGGCGCTCGCCTGCATGCCGAAGGAGAGGACCCGGGCGGACGTCGCCTGCGCCATGAACGGCGCCCAGGGATCGTCCGCATTCAAGACGGCGGCGGGCACTCCCGGCTTCACCCGAGCCTTCCCCAGCATCTGGAAAAGGCGGGCCTTGGCCTCGGCGTATCGCTCCATGCTCCCGTGGAAGTCCAGGTGGTCCTGCGTGAGGTTGGTGAAGACGGCGACGTCGAACTCGCAGCCCCCCACCCGATCCAGCATGAGCGAGTGCGATGACACCTCCATGGCGGCGCCCCAGGCCCCCAGGTCTCGCATGCGGGCGAGGAGGCGCTGCAGGTCGCTCGATTCCGGCGTGGTCCGCTCCCCCGGAAAGGTCATCGCCCCGCAGCGGTACTCGATGGTGCCGAGGAGGCCGACCCGATGGCCCGCCGCCCGCAGGATGGCTTCCACCAGGTAGGCCGTCGTCGTCTTGCCGTTGGTGCCCGTGATGGCGACTAGGCGAAGCCGTCGACTGGGATGGTCGAAGAACCGGGCCGCGAGGTGCGCCAGGGTCGCCCGGCTGTCCTCCGCCCGGACCACGATCAGCCCCGGGGGAACGCGTAGCGTGCGGGGGTCTTCCTGGACCACGACCGCGGCGGCTCCGCGGCCCGCGGCGTCGGCGATGAAGGTGTGGCCGTCCTGCCGGAACCCCCGGATGCAGACGAAGAGCGAGCCGGGGATGACCTTGCGCGAATCGTGCTCCACACCGGCGATCTCCGCCTCGGCGGGACCCATCGCCTGTACCCCCGGCACCTCGGAGAGGAGCTCCGCTAGTCGCATTCGCACCCCATTCTCCTAGTTTGCATGCACCAAGCGCACGTCGCGCGGCGTCGAGGGGGGAACCTTGAGGTACTTCATGGCATCCTGGGCGATCTCGCGGAACGTGGGGGCGGCGATGGCCGCTCCCCAGCGGAGCGTTTCCGGCTCGTCGATCGTGACCAGGATGACGAGCCGCGGCGCCTCCGCCGGAATCGCCCCGACAAACGTCGCCACGATCTTCCGGTGCGAGTAGCGGCCCGTGGCGGGGTCGACCTTCTGCGCCGTCCCCGCCTTGCCCGCCACACCGTATCCCGGCACCGCCGCTTCCTTGCCCGTCCCCTCGTCCACCACGCCGGTCAGCATCTCCAGCATGGTCCGCGCGGTCTGCTCGGAGATCACGCGCCGCACCACCACCGGCTCGATCTGGCGTGCCAACGCCCCATCCTGCGTGCGCAGGCCCCGCACCACGTGGGGACGCATCAGGGTCCCCCCATTCGCCAGGGCCGCGAAGGCCGTGGCGAACTGGACGGGAGTGACCGACACCTCCTGTCCTATCGACAGCACCGAGAGCGAGAGGCCCGACCATCCCTTGGGTCGCCGGATCATACCTGGCGTCTCTCCGGGCAGGTCAACGC
>JAPLLC010000132.1:0-5933 GCA_026387775.1 Candidatus Methylomirabilota bacterium
GCTGCGGCGTACCCAGTGTACGCCTCACTCGGCCCGTCGCTCGCCGCCTTGCATCTGGACCTTTTTGAGCAGCCTGGGTGAAAGCGAGTTTATGGCAGACTGCTAGGAGGCTGACCCCCCGCAGGCGACGATCGCGAGGTGACTACATGAGTGCGGCACGCGAGGAGATTCTGGGAAGAGTGCGGGAGGCGCTGGGCCGGCGCGCCGGGGCGCCTCCGGCGACCGTCCCGGCCACGGCGCGGATCGCCCCCCGGGTGCCGGCGGCCCCCGACGCCGAGATCGAGCAGTTCCTGACTGAAGTCCGCAAGCTCTCCGGCGTCGCCCAGCGCCTCCCGAATCGCGACGCGCTGGCGGGGGCGCTGGCGGAGCTGGTCCGGATCGAGGGCGTGAAGAGAGCCACGCTCTGGTCGACGCCGGAGCTCACGGCCTGGGACGTCGCCGGGACGCTCCGAGCGCTGGGCGTGGAGCTGGTCTCGCCCCAGGCGGGCAAGCGCACGGTGGCGCAGTGCGAGCTGGGCGTGACCGGGGCGGATGGCGTGCTGCCCGAGACGGGAACCCTGGTTCTGCGCTCCGATGGAGAGCGGCCGCGGGTGGTCTCGCTCCTGCCGCGGGTCCACCTGGCAATCTTCACGCCGCAGGCGCTCCGGGCCGACCTGCACCAGGTGTTTGCGGAGGCCAAGGACTCCAGCTACGCCGTGCTGGTGACGGGTCCCAGCCGTACGGCCGACATCGAGCTGACGCTGACCCTGGGCGTCCACGGTCCCAAGGCGCTCTACGCCTGGGTGCTGGAGGGAGCGTAAGCCGTTGTCAAAGAATAACTTGACCGGAGAAATTCCGGAAACGGCATAAGGAGCCGTAACGAAATTCCAATGAATGGACAAGTTATTTCGTAACGGCTCCTAAGGGGTCTGCGAAGAGGCGGGCAGGCTAGCTGCCTGCTTGGACCGAAAGAGTCCCGGGAGCCCTTGAGGGCGACTCGAATCGCGGCGTCTGGCAGGATTAGGTTGACCCAGGGGCGCCTATTGTGAAATCCTAAGCCACATCACGCCAATGGCGGTGTTTGCCGGAGGGCACATTCCGGCCCTACCGGAGGATCGGGGCACAGCAGCAAGGGAGGAAGCGCAGCACGAGCGTGCGGTGAGTCCGCCGGGGCGGGACGCCGACATGCGGAGGATTCCAAGATGCCACACGTCCTGCGGGCCCACGGGGTCGCGCTCCTGGCGCTCCTGGCCGCGGCCCTCGGGGTGCTGGGCGGTCCGGCGAATATCCGCGCCGCGGAGTTCGACCTGGTCGAGGCCCACACCACCACCGAAGATCACCCCTATACCCTCGGCATGGTTCGGTACGCCCAGCTCGTCCGGGACAGGACGGGAGGGCGCGTGGCGATCCAGATCCACCACTCGCGCCAGCTCGGCGACGAGCGGCAGGTCGTCGAGGGCCTGCAGCTCGGGACCATTCACCTCACGGTCACGTCCACCGGTCCGCTCGGCGGCTTCGTCCCCGAGATGAACGTCCTGGACTTGCCGTTCCTCTTTCGCGACGCCAGCCACGCCTACAAGGTCCTGGACGGAGCGATCGGCCGCGGCCTCTTGGACAAGTTCGATGTCATCGGCATCAAGGGGCTGGCCTTCTGGGAGAACGGCTTCCGCCATATCACTACCAGCAAGAAGGCGATCGAGCGGCCGGGCGATCTCAAGGGCCTCAAGATCCGCGTGATGGAGAACCGGGTCCACCAGGCGGCGTTCCGCCAGCTCGGGGCCGACGCCACCCCCATGGCCTGGGGCGAGGTCTTCACGTCGCTGCAGCAGGGGCTGCTGGACGGCGAAGAGAACCCGATCCCGATCATCTCCACCTTCAAGCTGTATGAGGTGCAGAAGTACCTGAGCCTCACCGGCCACGTCTACTCGCCGGCGCCCGTCCTGATGAGCAAGAAGAGCTGGGACCGGCTGCCCTCCGACCTGCAGAAGATCGTGCTGGAGACCGCGGTGGAGGTGGCGAGGGTGCAACGAAGCATGAACCGGGCCCAGGAGCAGAAGCAACTTGGGGAGCTCAGGGCGCAGGGGATGACGGTGATCGAGAACCCCGACCGAGCCGCTTTCCGCGAGGCCATGAAGCCCGTCTTTGAGCAGTTCCAGGGGCAATTCGGCAAAGACCTCGTTCAACGCATCGTGAATTCGAAGTAGAAGACGATCGCGCGATGGAAGCCATCAGCCGGAGGTTGAACGAGCTGGCCGAGTGGGCCATGGCGCTGCTGCTCGCGGCCATGGTCCTGATCCCGGGTCTCGCCATCACCGGCCGCTTCGTCTTCTCGTATTCGCTGTTCTGGTCCGACGAAGTGACCCGGTTTCTCCTCATCTGGATCTCCTTCCTGGGCATGAGCGTCGGAGTGCGCCGCGGCGCCCACCCGGGCATCGACAGCCTGGTGCGTCTCCTCCCGTCGCGGGCGGCCCGGCTCGTCCTGTCCGGCGCCGTCGTCCTCTCGCTGATCTTCTTTACCTTGATGATGGCCTACGGCGGCGTCCTGGTCCTGCGGACATGGCCGCAGCGCTCCCCCAGCCTGGGCCTCCGCATGACCCTGCCGTACCTGGCGGTGCCGGTCGCCGGCCTGTTGATGCTGCTCCACGGCGTTGCCCTCTGGCTGCGGGGATGTCCGTTGCCCGCGAGCGGAGGCCGGGATGGTTAGCGGGATCCTGGCTGGCCTCCTGGCGCTTCTGCTGGCGGTCCATGTGCCCGTGGCCGTGGCCTTCGGGCTGACCTCCGCCGCGTTCCTGGTGCTGGTGACCGACATCCCGCTGGTCTTGATTCCCCAGCAGATGTTTGCCGGCACGGATTCCACGGTTCTCCAGGCGGTGCCCTTCTTCCTGCTAGCCGGGGCCCTGATGGACAAGGGAGGTATCTCCCGCCGCCTGGTCACCTTCGCCAATGTCCTGGTGGGCTGGGCCACGGGCGGCCTCGCCATGGTCTCGGTCCTGGCCAGCATGTTCTTCGCCGGCATCTCCGGCTCGGCGGCGGCGGACAGCGCGGCGGTCGGTTCGGTGATGATCCCGGCGATGGTCAAGAAGGGATATGCGAGGAGCTTCGCCGCGGCTCTGATCGCCTGCGCGGGGACCATCGGCACCATGATCCCGCCGAGCATCCCGATGATCATCTACGGGGCGACGACGGGGACGTCGATCGGCGCCCTCTTCATCGCCGGGGCGGTCCCCGGCGTCCTGATGGGCCTGGCCCTGATGGCGCACTCGTATGGGGTGAGCCGCCGGCGCGGCTACGACGGAATCCCGTTTCCGAGCGGGCGGGAGATGTGGACCGCCTTCCGCGAGGCGCTCCTCACGCTGCTGATGCCCATCATCATCGTGGGCGGGATACTGGGAGGCGTCTTCACGCCGACGGAGGCGGCGGCCGTCGCGGTGTTCTACAGTCTGGCGCTTGGCGGGCTGGTCTATCGAGAACTCAAATGGGGGGATGTTCCCGGGGTGTTGATCTCGACCGGCCTGGGCACCGGCGTCGTGATGTTCATCATTGCCACCTCGACCGTCTATGGCTGGATCTTGGCCAGGTGGAACATCCCGCTCCAGCTCGCAAACGCCTTTATCGGCGCGAGCGACAACCCCTGGGTGTTCCTCGTCATGGTCAACGCCTTGCTTCTCTTGGCGGGAACCGTGATGGAGACGGTGCCGTCCATCATCATCTTTGCGCCGGTCCTGCTGCCCCTGGCAAAGAAGCTCGGAATCGACCCGGTGTTCTTCGGCGTGATCATGGTGGTCAACCTGTCCATGGGTCTCGCCTCGCCCCCCTCGGGCGCGACCCTCTTCGTCTCCACCGCGATCGCCGAGGAACGTCTGGACCGCGTCTGCCGCGCCGTCTGGCCGCTCTTCTTCTCCATGGTCGCCATCCTGCTCTTGATCACGTTCGTTCCCTCGCTCGTCATGTTCCTCCCCCGGCTCGTGTACGGCCGGTGACAATGCATTCGCATCGCTATTTCCCGGACAGCGCCTTCTCGGCATCCGCCACTGTCATCATCAAGGTCATCGGATCGACCGGCGACTCGCCGAACCCGTACCGCTGATAGAACCGTTTGGCCTCCTCGGAGATCGCGTGGACCAGAATGGCCCGGATCCCGCCGATCTCGGCGGCCTGCAGTATCCGCAGAACCGCGTCGCGCAACAGGCTGCGCCCCAGGGTCCGGCCCTGCCAACTCCGGTCCACGGCCAGCCGACCGAGGATCATCACCGGCACGGGCTCCGGCATATTCCGCCGGACGCGACCCGGTGCCTGCGCTTGAGCCACGCCGCCGCTTGCCAGCGCGTAATACCCCACCACCCGCCCCCCGGCGCAGACCACGTAGGTCCGCGACGCCCCGGTGTCCTCATTCGCCAGGGCGCGCTTTCGTAACCAGTCATCCAGATCCGGCACGCCGGAATCAAACGCCGACACGTCATGCGCCGCCGTCAGGTGTTCCGGTGCGCGGATCTCCCGAGCGCCGGCGGTCATGACTCCCAGGCCGCCTTGGTCCGCAACAGCCGCCGCAGACGACTATTCTCTGTCGGGGGCTTGTCCAGCGCGGCCGTGAACCGCTTGTAGGCCTTGTCATCGAGCAGAAACAACCGCTGGTCCAGCAGGACGGCCGTGGCTGCCCGGCACGCCGCCTCCAGCATGAACTCCGACCGGTTTTTCCCGAGCCGTTCTGCCGCGCGGTCGATCAGCGCCCGCTTGACCTGGTCTGCCCGAAGGTTAATCGTGACGCCTCGTCCCGCGCGTTCCGTGGTGCTGGTGTTCCGCATGGCCTTCCTCCTGTATAGGCAACTACTATACGGAAGCGTATGGACGATGTCAACACACCACCCGAGCATCACCTGAGCAATCGCATGATCGTCCACCGCCCCCACGGTGCGGACGGTCGGCCAGACCACGGCGCGCGCGTCGTCGCTTCCCTTTCCCGCGGCCTTGTCCGTGTCACCGCCGGGCAAATTCCCCCGCCGGAATGGGTGGTCCTGTTCCCATCGGACCAACAGTCCATTATCTGTCATATCTCCTCCCGAGATCATCCCACTCGGTGGAGGGGGGGCTCGGAAGGCGCGCGCGGCCGAGCCCGGCCGGCCGCGTGTTCCCCCGCAGACCCCCGACCCCTTCCTCTTGTCCGTGCCCCTCGCGCGTGTCATACTGCCCCCGCTGGCCCGCGACGCCGGAGATTATACAGATAATACTACGTCCCCCATTATACCTGTGGCAGACCGTCCTCGGGCACCCCGGCCGGCCCCTGGCCCCCATCCTCGGGGTCCAGCCCCAGAATGTCTATCGCGCGGCCGCTCTGGGCCGGGCTGCCGCCGCGGCATGGGAGCGCCTCCTTGCAACGTGCTGAACATGGCAACGTCCCGGATTACGGATTACGGCCCGTTTGCCGTCCCCGCCGCCTGCCAGTTCGAGTCCTTGCTGGGGAACAGATTGGGACTCGAACCCGGGGGATGCAACTCGCCGCGGATTCGAACCCCCAGCCCGACACGAAGCCCCCTGAAGGAAATCGCGATGCATAAACGTCGGCATTCCTCCGGCAATTCGGTCTCGCTGCGAGTGCCATGCATCTTCAAGTTATCGGTGTCCGCGAGAGCGGGGGCTCCGCGCTTGACAGTATGTCGGATTCGACATATCCTCCACGCATGCGCCCACCCGACAAGCCGCTGGTCTGGCTCCACGGACCGGTCAAGAGTCCGCAAGAAGACGACCAAGACCCCGCAGCGCGTCATCGACGCCTGCCGACAGCGGCTGCGCGACTACGATGCGGAATAGGAGGCGCTCGATATGAAACGACCCAAGCAGGAGAAGCTGAAGAAGCGCGGCTGGGCCGTCGGGACCGTGCCGGATTTTCTCGCGCTCACGCCCGAGGAGGCCGCGTTCGTCGAGATCAAGCTCGCCCTGAGCGACGCGCTGCGCGCCCA
>JAPLLC010000132.1:5966-9040 GCA_026387775.1 Candidatus Methylomirabilota bacterium
CGCGCCCAACGGCAGAAGGCCAAGCTCTCGCAAGAGCAGGTGGCCAAGCAGTTGGGATCCAGTCAGTCCCGCGTGGCCAAGATGGAGACCGGCGACCCGTCGGTCACCCTCGATTTGCTGGTCCGATCGCTGCTCGTTCTCGGTGCCACCAAGAAGACCGTCGGTCGCACCATCGAGGCCGCGCGTCTCCCGCATGCAGCCTAACCGATTGCGCTAGCGGGTTGAATTGGCAGCTCTGCTTCCCACTGAAAGGCGCCACACCCACCCCCACTGCGGGGCAGGCGATCATCCGGTTTTCCCCTTGACCGTCACCTCTGGGGCGTCGGATACTCCACCCCGAGCACGCGCCACCACTCAGCCGGGTCGCCGGCATCGCGCGGCACCCGCAATGGAGGAGCCATGACTGCAACCCCTACGACCGACCTTCCGCAACTCCCGGCCGACGCCGACGTCGCGCGCACCGTAGACGACGCGCTCACGTCGCGCCGGTCGGTCCGGGCCTTTCTGCCGACGCCGGTGCCGCGCGTGCTGATCGAACACATCCTCGATGTGGCGTCGCGCGCCCCCAGCGGTACCAACATGCAGCCCTGGTGCGTCCATGTGGTGGCGGGCGAGGCGAAGGACAAGCTGTCGCGCGCCATCCTCGACGCCCATGAGGCGGGCGGCGAGGAGCATACACGGCCCTGGAAATACTATCCCGACGAGCTCTTCGAGCCCTATCTGAGCCGGCGGCGCGCGGTCGGCTGGGGGCTCTACGGCCTGCTCGGCATCGGCAAGGGCGATCACGCGCAGATGAAGGCGCAGCGGGGGCAGAACTACCTGTTCTTCGGCGCGCCGGTCGGCATGTTCTTCACCCTCGACGCCCGGCTCGAGATCGGTAGCTGGCTCGACTACGGCATGTTCATTCAGAGTATCATGACCAGCGCGCGGGGCCACGGCCTGCACACCTGTCCGCAGGCCGCCTTCGCCGATTATCACAAGATCATCCGCGCCCATCTCGGCATCCCGGAGGGCCACACCGTGATCTGCGGCCTCTCGATCGGATACGAGGACAGGGCGGCGGCGGCGAACAGGCTGCGGACGGACCGCGTTCCGGTCAGCGAGTTCGCCAGCTTTATCGGCTACGAGTAAGAAGCCAGCGGTGCAGGCGGAAAGGAAGCGGGGGCCGAGGATGCCGTCTCGCGGCGCATGGGGCACACGGGGCCACGCGACTGAGAGGAGGACGCCATGAAAGTGATGCGGGTGGACCATCTGCAGGTGATGCCTGATCCGCTCGGGCTGTTCTTTGGGAAGGTGCAGAGGCAGAACCTGGTGGAGAAAGGGACGGCGGGCCTGGTGGTCGCCATGGTCAAGTTCGACCCGGGCGCCGGAAACCGGATGCACGCGCATACCGGCGAGCAGATCCTGGTCGTCACCGAAGGGACGGGCGTGGTGGCGACGGAGCAGGAAGAGCAGATCGTCACGGTGGGCACGATCGTCTATATTCCCGCGAACGAGACGCACTCGCATGGGGCCACCAAGGATTCAGCATTTGCCCACCTGTCCATCCAAACGCCCGGGGACACCAAGCTGAAGGCTTAGCAGGCTGCTGAAAAGGACCCATCTGCGGCGTTGGCCCGCTCGGGCACTCGTTGCGGCGTACCAGAAGTACGCCTCACTCGGCCCTTCGCGGGCCGCCTAGCATCTGGGCCCTTTTGAGCAGCCTGCCGAAGAGTGAGTTCTTCAGCATCCTGTAGGACGCCGTGCCGGTCAAGCCCGACCTTGCCCCCGGAACTGGTTCACTGGTATAGCAGCAATGGATCCGATCTGAGGGCGAGGGTGGAGATCCCGGACGTGGGTAGACTGCATCATTTGATCTTCGCTTCGGAGGAAGAGCCCAAGGGTGAGGCGATCAGGCAATCTGGGGACGTCCCCGTATTTGAGTCAGAGGCTTCGCAGGTAGGCGGGGCCGCCGAGGTGGGCCATCTGCTCCTCGATCCAGCCGGCGCGCTCGCGCACATAGGCGGAGGGATTCCCGACGCGGAGCCGGGCGGGGTTCGGGAGCACCGCGGCGAGGAGAGCCGCTTCCGGTGTCTGTAGCTGTGCCGGGCGCTTGCCGAAGAAGGTCTGGGCGGCGGCGGACACCCCGTATGCCCCATCGCCGAACTCGGCGAGGTTCAGGTAGACCTCGAGAATCCGCCGCTTCGACCATGACAGCTCCAGCAACAGCGTGAAGTACGCCTCGAGACCTTTCCGGAGATAGCTACGCCCCGGCCAGAGAAACAGGTTCCTGGCGACCTGCTGGGTGATCGTGCTCGCCCCCCGGAGGCGTCCCTTCGCCCCTTGGTGTTCCACGGCGTCCGCGATGGAGTCGAAATCGAAGCCCCAATGATGAGGAAACTTCTGATCCTCGGCGGCAACCACGGCGAGACGCATCTGGGGTGAGATGGATTGCCAGCCAACCCAGCGGTAACGGATTGCCCCCTGATGGTCTCCGCGGAAGTAACTGGCGACGCGCCGTTCCACCATGAAGGCGCTCGTCGGAGGCGGGATCCAGCGCAGGCAGACGACGGGCACGATCGTGAGCGCGACCACGACCAGCAGTGCTCGCCAGAGAAGCCGGCGCAGCCGGGAGCCCTTGCCCTTCCTCAACGCGCCTGCCGAAGTCATCGAAGGGGTGCCTCAAGGCTAAGTGCTTCTGCCCGCATTTACGGTGACGTATCGCCGGTCCCCCGGACCGCCCCTCGGACGCCTAACGCCTCGTCGATGCCGGCGCGCCCTTACCCCGGGTCGGTCCGCTCAGGGAGCGGCCCTCCGTGCCGGGGACGGGCTCGCCGGGTACCCATCCCCGGGATGGGTGTGGCGCGGCGTCTCGGGTCGGCCCGGGGGACCTGGACTTATACGGCTAACGTATACGCCATCGAATTTGTGTCCGCATGCACTAAGAAGTGGGACCGCGTGCCGGCGTGCTTGGAGCAGGCCATACGCTATCTCCTCCCCATGGGCTGGTCAAGATCAGAGTAGCTCCGGGTTCCCGATCCAGAAACCACTTGACGCGAGCGAGCGGTTCCGCGGAAGATACAACGCCACGCCGC
>JAPLLC010000253.1 GCA_026387775.1 Candidatus Methylomirabilota bacterium
ATGGGTCGCGGAGGAGACGGTCAGCCCCGCAGCCGCCAGAGGGAGACGACGCCGGCGGTGCCGTAGAGCAGGTTTGCCAGCCAGGGCGCCAGGAGGGGAGGGATCAGACCGGTTCGCCCCACGCGGATCCCCACCAGGAAGAAGAGCACGTAGTAAAGAAACCCCATCGGGATACACAGACCCACCCAGAGCATGACGCCGCCCCGCCCGGTGCGAAGACCGAAGCTCACCCCCAGGACCGCCATGATCAGGCTCACAAAGGCGATGGCTCCCTTGGCGTGGAGATCCACCAGATACCGCGTGGCGCTCACGCCGCTCCCCACCAGCCTGTCGATGTACTCGCGGAGCTGAGCGTAGCTCATCTCTTCCGGAGAGCGGGCGACCCGGGCAAACTCCTCGGGCTGCTCTCCCAGCTGCACGCGCAGATCCCGGAACGGCGTGCTGCGAATCGGCGTCGCGTTCAGCTCCAGCTGGTAGCCGTCGCGGAACGTCCAGCCCTGCGGACTCCAGACGGCCTCGCGTGCGTCCACCCGCCGGATCAGGTCGAAGCGCGGCGACAGATCGAAGACACTGATGCCCTGGATCAGACCGGCCTGGGGCTCGATGAGGGCGATGTGGACGAAGCGGTTCCCCTGGGCGCGATACCAGATGTCGCTGTCCCGCGAGATCCGGTGCGCGGGGAGGCGCTTCATCTCGGTCCGCTCGATGTTGAGGGCTTGCTCATTGGCGCGTGGCGCGATGTATTCGACCGTGATCCAGGAGGCCAGGCTCGCCGCCAGTCCTATCCCGATACAGGGCAGGGCGATGCGAAGGGCGCCCACATGTCCCATCTTCATCGCCAGGACCTCGTTGTTCATGGACATGCCGCCGACGCTCAGGAGCGCGGCCAGCAACACCGCGACGGGCAGGACCTCGGTGAAGATCTTGGGGAGGCGGAAGAAGTAGTAGCGGAGGATCATTCCCGCGTCCGCCCGCTCCCCCAGAAAGCGTCCGAGCTTCTCGAAGAGATCCACGACGAGGTAGACCCCCATGAAGACAACCAAGCAGAGGCCGAGGATCTTGAGGCACTCACGAATGACGTAGCGGTCCAGGATACGCATCCCGTCAGTCTCCAGGAGGGCCGGGGCGCGGGACCCGGGCGATCCGCCACGCCTGGAGCAGGGTGGCGGGGAAGGCCTCGGCTCGAAGGAGCAACAGGCATCCGCTCGCGGCGATCAGGAAGTTCGGGAGCCACATGGCCAGGGCCTCGGGCACCGTGCCCCGGGCGCCCAGCCCCTCGCCCGCAACGATCAAGATGTAATATCCCAGGGCGAATCCCACGGAGATGGTGAGGCTGAGGCCCCGCCCGCCTCGCTTGATCCGGCTCGCCAGGGGAATTCCGACCACGACGAAGAGGGCGCAAGAGAACGGGATGGCCAGCTTCTTGTGGAACTCCACGATCAGCGGATGGTAGTTCTGGCCCTGGGCGTGGAGCTCCTCGGCTCGCGTGCGTAACTCGCCGAGGGGTAGTTCCTGCTCGCCCAAGGGGCGCTGGGTGGAATCCGACGAGAAGGACCGACCAGCATCGAGGGTCAAAGCGTAGTCTTGGAACATCACCATCCGGTACCGGCCTGGGTGGTCTGCGCCCGACAGATGGATCGAGCCTTCGCGCAGGTTCAGGCCCATCCGAAGCTGCTTCGGATCCGAGGTGAACCGTCCGTCCTGGGCGACGACGACGCGCTGCTCCGCAAGGCCTGGTTGCTGAACGGCAGGACCCAGACGCTGACGACCATGGTCAGCACGGTGGCTCCGAGGCCGAAGAACAGGGCAGGACGGGTGAGCCGGAGCAGGCTCAGCCCGGCTCCCCGCAGGGCGAGCATCTCGCCGTCCGTGTTGAGGCGCATGTAGGTGGCAAGGGTGGCCAACAGGACCGACATGGGGATGGTGACGACCAGGGAGAAGGGGAGAACATACAAGAAGAGCTGTAGGACCGTGAGGATTCCAACCCCCTTGTTGACAATCAACTCGACCAGGCGGAGGATTCTGTTGGTGAGGAGGACGAAGGTGAAGACCATGAGTCCGAGCAGAAAGGCTGCGGCCATCTCTTTCAGGATATATCGATCCAGGAGACGCATGGATGTCCTTCTGGGTTCGCGGCGAGAATCCCGTGCATTCTACCCCAGCGGGCGGGGGTGACCTAGCGGATTTTCCCGCCGCGACCCCCGAGACGGCCCAGGGCGCCGGTCGGTCTCGCCTCGCTCTCGTGCGGCCGCTCGTGCCGCTGGCCGTGGCCTTCAGCCTGGGGATCGCGCTCGCGCCGGCCCTGCCGCTCGGATCGGCCTGGTGGGCCGGAGGGGCCATCATCCTGCTCCTTCTGGGCGCTCTTGCCCCCTCCGTCGGGGGATCCCGCCTTGCCTGGCCGCTGCTCCTCGCGGGGTTCTGCTGTCTCGGCGTCCACGGGATGGTCGTCGCAGCGCGCGAGGCGCCGCCGCACGACATCCGGGTCCTGTCGGAGGGGGCCCTGGGCGCCTCTCTCTTGGTCGAAGGGTGGGTCACGACGCCGCCGGATCCGCGACCGCCGGAGGTTCGCGACGCGGAAGAGACGGCGCGGACGCGCTTCACGGTCGAGGTGACGGCGCTGCACCTCGGCGGTGAGCGGGTTGCCGCCACCGGGCAGGCCCGGCTGACCGCGTTCACCCCCCTGCCAGAACTGCACTACGGAGACGAGATCCGGGGCCGCTTCCGTCTCCGGCATCCGCGCCGATTCGACAACCCGGGCTCCTTCGACTATCCCGGCTATCTGGCC
>JAPLLC010000229.1 GCA_026387775.1 Candidatus Methylomirabilota bacterium
CCATCACGGGGTCCGGATCCGGGACGCGGCCCTGGTAGCCGCGGCCACCCTGTCCAACCGGTATATCACCGATCGGTTTCTTCCCGACAAGGCGATCGACCTGGTGGACGAGGCGGCCAGCATGCTCCGGATGGAGATCGATAGCCTGCCCGTCGAGCTGGATGAGGTCGAGCGCAAGATCCGCCAGTTCGGTATCGAGCGCGAGGCGATGAAACGGGAGACCGACCCCGACACGCTGGAGCGGCTGGAGCGGCTGGAGGCGGAAGTGGCGGAGCTAACGAAGCGGCAGAGCGAGCTGCGGGGCCGCTGGGAGCGGGAGAAGGCCAGCATCCAGCGCATCCGAGCGCTGAAGGAGCAGATCGAGAGCGCGCGGCTTCGCGCCGAGAAGGCCGAGCGCGAGGGAGACCTGGGGAAGGTCGCCGAGATTCGCTACGGCACACTGACCGGTTTGATGAAGGAGCTCGGCGGCGAGCAAGCCGCCCTGGGAGCGCTGGAAGGGCAGAATCGGATGTTGAAGGAAGAGGTGGACGAAGAGGACATCGCCAAGATGGTTTCCCGCTGGACAGGCATCCCGGTGGCGAAGATGCTGCAGGGCGAGACGCAGAAGCTCCTCGCCATGGAGGACCGGCTACGCGAGCGCGTGGTGGGTCAGGCGGAGGCCATCATCGCGGTGTCGAACGCCATCCGGCGTGCCCGCGCCGGACTCCAGGACGAGAACCGGCCGCTCGGCTCGTTCCTCTTCCTGGGGCCGACAGGGGTGGGCAAGACCGAGCTGGCCCGGGCGCTGGCGGGCTTCCTCTTCGACGACGAGCGCGCCCTGGTCCGCCTGGACATGTCGGAGTTCATGGAGAAGCACTCGGTGGCGCGGCTGATCGGCGCCCCGCCGGGATACGTGGGTTACGAGGAGGGGGGCTATCTCACCGAGGCGGTGCGGCGACGGCCGTACACGGTGATCCTCTTCGACGAGATCGAGAAGGCGCACGCGGACGTGTTCAACATCCTGCTCCAGGTCCTGGACGAGGGGCGACTGACCGACGGCCAGGGCAGGACGGTGGACTTCAAGAATACGATCGTGATCATGACCTCGAATCTGGGGAGCCAGTTCATCCAGGAGGGGGACACGGACGAGGAGGTGATCCGGGAGAAGGTCTCGGAGCTGCTCAAGACGGCCTTCCGACCGGAGTTTCTGAACCGGATCGACGAGAGCGTGATCTTCCATCGCTTGTCGCTGGCCGAGATCAAGCAAATCGTCGAGATTCAGCTCCGCCTCCTGCAGCGCCGTCTGGCGGGGCGGAAGCTGGAGATAGAGGTCACCGATCGGGCCAAGGAGTCGCTGGCCCGCGCGGGGTTCGATCCCCTCTACGGAGCGCGGCCCCTCAAACGGGCGATCCAGCGGCTGGTGCAGGACCCGCTGGCTCGGCGCGTGCTGGAGGGGGAGTTTCACGAGGGGGACCGGGTCCGCGTGGACGTCTCGGGCAAAGAGATCGTGCTGGAGCGCGTGGAGGCGACGACCTCTTCGACCGCAATTTGAGTTGACGGCGGTTGGCGGCTTCAGTACTCTGCCTCGGGGTGGGGGACCGGGACTTACGGAGAGGATCGGATTGCCGAAAGCGCTGATCGGTGCGGTAGCCGAGGCCCTGCGGGATGCGGGCGTGCAGCCGGGGGACCGGCTGGTGGCGGCCGTGTCGGGCGGGGTGGATTCGATGGTCCTGCTCCACGCCCTCGTCCGCCTGGGCCCGCGCCTTGACCTCCACCTGCACGTCGCGCACATCCACCACGGGCTTCGCGGGCGGTCGGCGGATCTGGACGCGGCCCTGGTCGCCGCGGAGGCGGCCCGCCACGGCCTGTCCGTGAGCGTGGAGCGCCTCGTGGCGGCGACACGACCGCGGGGGATCTCGGTGCAGGTGTGGGCCCGCGAGGCGCGCTACGCCTGTCTTGACGCCGTCCGGAAACGGGTCCGGGCGGCGTGGATCGTGACGGCCCACACGCGGAACGATCAGGCCGAAACGATCCTCCTGAACCTCTTGCGGGGGACGGGGCCGCGCGGGTTGGCCGGCATCCCTCGGGTCCGCAACCAGATCCTGCGACCCCTGCTCGGCGTGTCTCGCCTCGAGATCGAGGCATACGCAGGGCGGCGCGGCGTGCCCTTCCGCGAGGACCCCTCAAACACGTCGGTCGCCTACCGGCGCAACCGCATCCGCCATCAGCTTCTTCCGCTCCTGGCGCGCCAGTACAACCCGCGGATCGTGGAGACTCTGGCCGGTCTGGCGTCCCAGGCGCGGGAGGACGAGGAGGCGCTGACGGCGCAGGCCGCGTCGCTGGCCGCCGAGGCCATCCGCGAGCGGGGCCAGACGATCGGGGTGAGCGTTTCCGCCTTGCAGGCAGCCCCGGCGGCGGTGGCGCGTCGGCTGCTGCTCACGGCGTTTCATCGGGTGGCCGCGGAGCGGCACGGGCTCACGCGTCGCCACCTGGCGGCGCTCATGAAGTTGGCGGTGGGCGCGGGGATCGTTCTCCTGCCGGGCGGGCTGCAGGCCTGGGTCAGGACGAAAACCCTCTGGGTGGGGCCGAGCACCGCGCCGGAAACTCTCCCGCGGTCGGGCAGACTCGCGGCCTCGCCGGAGCCGCTTGTCAAGCCCGGGGGGTGGACACGGTGGGAGCCCGGCCGGTGCGACGTCCGGGTGAGGCGGGTGACGGGGCAGGGCATTCGGCTGGACCGCGGAGATCCCCACCGAGAGATTCTGAGTCTTCGGCTGCTCGATGAACCCCTCTGCCTTCGAGCCTGGCGTGCGGGGGATCGGTTCCAGCCGCTCGGCCTGCCGGGCGCGAAGAAACTCCAGGATTTCTTCGTAGATGCCAAGGTTCCGCGCCAGGAGCGGGGACGGATTCCGCTCCTGATCGCGGGGGAGGGGATCGCCTGGGTGGTGGGGTACCGGATTGCCGAAGCGTTCCGATGGCAGGGAGAACGCGCGGCCTGTCTGGCGGAGGTGAGGTTCTCGGAGGATCGGCATGGACTACCGGTTGGGTCGAACGCTGCTGTCGGCCGCTGACATCCAGGCGCGTGTGCGGGAGATGGCGGGA
>JAPLLC010000118.1 GCA_026387775.1 Candidatus Methylomirabilota bacterium
CCGGCTCCATCTCCTGAGCCAACCCCCAGAGGAACATGGACCCGCCGACGCCACCGGTCAGCACCACGAGACCCATGTCGCTCCTCGCCTTGAACCGCTTCGCGTATCTCCCGGACCGTCATCTTCTGGGCATCGTACGCTTAGTGGTTCGGCAGTTCGGCGGTTCGGCGGTTCGGCGGTTCGACCGAACAATCGAACTCTCGAACGGCCGAACCGCCGAACTCTTCGTAGCCGCTACCTCTCTCCGTCGGCCGGATAGACTCTCAGCAGTCGGTAGAGCGTATCGCGCTCGGCCGGGATGCGACCCGCCTCCCGGATCCTGGCGCGAATCTCTTCCGACGACAGACACTCCCCCTCGGCCGCCCCGGCCGGCCGCGAGATGTCCTCCTCCATCAGCGTCCCGCCGTAGTCGTCGGCGCCGGCCTGTAGACATCGCTGGGACAGCTCCCGCCCCAGCTTGACCCACGAGGCCTGGATGTGGTCGATCCGGCCCCGGAGCAAGAGACGGGCCAGGGCATGCACCTTCAGATGCTCCTCCACCGATGGGCCGGGCCGCGACTTTCCCTCCTCAAACACTTGCGTGTTTCGGTGAATGAACCCAAGGGGGACGAACTCGGTGAAGCCTCCCGTCTCTTTCTGGATGTCTCGCAGGAGACACAACTGGCCGATCCAGTGCGCCGGCTCTTCCACATGGCCATACATCATGGTGGAGGTGGTCGGGATCCCCAGGCGATGGGCCGCGGTGATGACGTCCACCCACTGCCCGACCGCGATCTTTGCATGGGGGAGCAGTTGTCGCACCCCGTCGTCCAGGATCTCGGCCGCGGTCCCGGGGAGACTCCCCAGCCCCTCGTCGCGCAACATGGCGAGATAATCGGAGAGCGGCATCCCCGTCTTCTCGGCACCGTAGACGACCTCCATCGGGGAGAAGGCGTGGATGTGCATCCCGGGGGCCACCTGTCTGATCGCCCGCAGGATGTCCCGGTAGTGGAACCCATCCATCTCTCGCGGGAGGCCTCCCTGCACACACACCTCCGTCGCCCCCAGGCGCCAGGCCTCCGCGGCTCGCGCGGCGATCTCCTCCAGCGTGATGACGCAGACGTTGGTGAAGTTGATGTTGCGGTTGACCACGTAGGTCACGATGTCGCCCACGCTACCCCGACGGACCTCGTCGGCGACCGCCGCGAGGGGCCCCACGGCCTCGGGGCCTGCCTCGGCCAGGGCGACCCCCTCCTCGCGGGTGAGCTCCCGCCCCTCCAGGGCGCGGTCCAGGATGCGCGCAAGCGCGGGCGGCTCCCCCCGAACGAGCGCCTCGGCGGCACACGGCAGCATGGGTATGGTCACGAGACGCGAGCCTCCTCTCTCGCCGTCGGAACCAGGGCGCAGGCGAGCCGCGCCCTCTCTTTGACGACCGCCAGCACCTGCTCCGGCGTCATGGTGAGTCTACCTCACTTTATTGGAATTCGGAATGGTCACAGGAGAAACGTGATCAGGAAGGGCACCAGGAGGGAGAGAACCATGCCGCTGAACACGGCCAGGACTGCGTATTCCGCCCCCGCGCACTGGACGATGATCGGCAGCGTGGTGTCCGTCGCGGTGGCCCCCCCCGACACGATGGGGGCGAGCCGGCCGAAGTACCTGGCGAGCAGCGGCGAGGCCACCAGAGTGGCGAGCTCGCGCAGGACGTTGGCGAGAAGCGCCAGCACCCCCAGCGTCTCGCCCCGGAGCTGGGTGATGAGGATGCTGGACAGGCTGTAGTACCCAAACCCGGCCCCCACCGCCAGCGCCTCGCGCAACCGCACGCCGGGAACGGCAATGGAAATGATCCCCACCCCCAGCAGGGTCCCGATCACCGCCACCAGCGGGACCAGCGCCATGCGGGGGTCGAGCCTGCGCAACAGCTCCCGCATCTCCGGGTTCCCGCCGATGCCCACCCCCACCAGGAAGAGCAAGGCGAACAGGACTCCGGCGGCCACCTCGGAGCGCAAGAGGAACGCCGGAAGGCGATGGGCGGCCGAGACCAGGATCCCCGCCACCAGACAGCCGAGGATGGCGAGGCTACTCTTCATGCGTCACGGAGGGGAGCAGGTAGGGACTTACGAGGCGGACCAGACACACGCTGCCCAGGATCCCGCCGGTGCAGATCAGGACGGCTTGCCATCCCATCCGTCCGAGATTGTCGAGAATCGCCCGGTTCGCACCGACGGCGCCCCCCAGGCAGAAGACCAGCAGATAGACCGACCAGGTGGTCGCCCGACCCGCCCACCCGATGAGCGCCCGCCGCTCGCGCAACAGGACTCCCAGGCCAATGCCCAGGAGCAGACACAGAAGAATGACCAAGTTCACGATCTTACCCTTGGCAGAAAGGGTCCACCGCGCTGCGGGATTCTAGCTCACCGGCAGGGACATATACTTGAGGCCGAGCGTCTCATAGATCGTCAGGGTCGCCTTCGATCGGTTCAGCGTGTAGAAGTGCACCCCCTTGACGCCGTGATCGATGAGATCTCTCACCTGCTCCGTCGCCCAGTGGATGCCGACTCTCTCGACGTATTCATCATCCTTCGCCCGCACCAGTGACTTGATCAGACGCGCCGGAAAGCGCGCGCCGAGCGCCAGCTCCGCCATGCGCTGCATCCCCTTCAGGGACGCGACCGGCATGATGCCCGCGATGATCGGGACAGTGATTCCGGCGATCTCGCACCGCTCGCAGAAATCGTAGAAATCGCGGTTGTCGAAGAAGAGCTGGGTACAGATGTAATCCGCGCCGGCGTCCACCTTGGCCTTCAGGTGGTCCATCTCGATCAATCGGTTCGGCGTTTCCGGGTGCCCCTCGGGGAAGCCGGCCACACCGATACCCATGGCGGGAAAGCTCCCCCTGACGAACGCCACGAGATCGGCAGCGTGGGCGAATCCCCCTTCAGGCTGCCGGAACGACGTCTCCCCTTTCGGCGGGTCCCCCCGCAAAGCCATGATGTCGTCAATCCCGTGTTCCTGGTACTCCCGCAGAATCTCTCCGATATCCGCCTTGGTCGCCCCCACGCACGTCATGTGGGAGACGACGGTCAGTCCCGTATGCTCGCGGATCCGAATCATGAGACCGTGCGTCAGCTCACGAGTGGACCCTCCAGCCCCGTAGGTCACGCTCACATAGGACGGCCGCAGGAGGACCAAGTCCACCATGGTCTTGTAGAGCTGCTCCGCTCCCTCGCGCGTGCGCGGCGGGAAGAACTCAAAACTGAAGCACGGCTGTTGTTGCCTCAGAAGGTCTCGAATGTGCATGGCGCCTTTGCGGTCTCCAGGTGAAAGGCGTGTAGCCGGATGTCGCCCGCGGAACATATCACAGCACCCCGCTCGGCGAAAAGGGGAGTCCGCCTCGCGAGGACGCACACCGGCGCTAACAGGATGCCAAAGGACACATTCTCACCTAGGCTGCTCAAAAAGGTCCAGATGCAAGGCGGCGCGCGCAGGGCCGAGAGAGGCGTACTCCAGGTACGCCGCAGCGAGCGCCCAAGCGGGCCAACGCCGCAGATGGGCCTTTTTCAGCAGCCTGTTACGAGGCCGTCCAGCCTCCATCGATGGCGATCGTCGCCCCGGTGATGAAGCTCGCGGCCCCCGAGGCCAGGAAGACGAGGGCGCCCCCGATCTCCTCCGGCTGACCGAGGCGGCCGAGCGGAATCCGGGAGAGGATCCGCTGGCGTCGCTCCGCGTCCCCCTCCACGTAGCCCTTCACCAGGGGCGTCAGCATGTAGCCGGGCGCGATGGCGTTCACCCGGATTCCGTGCGGCGCCAGCTCCATGGCCAGCCCCTTGGTGAACTGCATGACGGCCCCCTTGCTGGAGGCATATACAACCTTGTCGCACTCCGGGACCACCGCGGACGCCGAGGACATGTTGATGATACACCCGCCCTGCTGGACGATCATCTGGCGAGCCACCGCCCGCGCCACCACGAAGACCCCCTTCACGTTGGTCTCGATGATGGTGTGCCAGTCCTCGTCGGTCATCTCCACCACTGGTTTCCGGACGTTGGTCCCGGCGTTGTTGAAGAGAATGTCTATCCGGCCGAACACCTCCACCGCCGCGCGGACCGCCGCTTCCACCTCCTGTCGACTCCGCGTGTCGGCGGTGGCCACCAGCGCCTTGCGGCCCAGCCGCTCCACCGATGCCGCCGTCTCTTCCAGCTGGCTCCGGGTCCGGCTGACCAGCACCACGTCGGCCCCGGCCCGGGCGAAGGCCAGGGCGCCCGCCCGGCCCAGGCCGCGGCCCGCCCCGGTCACGAAGGCGATCTTTCCTTCCAGGCTGAATTCCGGTAGGCTCATCGTGTCGCTCCTCTCGGCCGAATCTTCGAGTGACCGGGCGCCGGCGCGCCCGCGTGAGGGGCTCATTGTCGGCATTTGCCCGTCAGGCGTCAAGCACTTTGCCCACCGGGGCGTTGACATCCCGCCGCCGCAGCATTAGAGTCCGTGCGTCCGCATCGCAAGGTTCCCACACTTCCGGAGGAAAGCCATGGCCGTCTATTTCGAGGATTTCCAGGTGGGGCAGGAGTGGACCTCGCCCAGCCGAACCATCACCGAGGCCGACGTCACCATCTTCGCCATGCTGTCGGGCGATTACGACGAGATCCACACCAGCGAGGAGTGGGCCAAGCACTCCTCGGCGTACAAGACCCGGATCGCCCACGGGATGCTGGGGATGTGCATCATCGAGGGACTGAAGAAGCGGATCCCCGATTTCGCCGGGACGCGCTACGTCGCCTCGCTGGAATACACCTGGAAGTTCACCGGCCCCATCTTTCTCGGAGATACCGTCCACCTGAAGATCCGAATCTCCAAGCTGCGCGAGAGCAAGTCCAAGCCGGATCGGGCGATCATCTGGGAGAACGTGCAGATGATCAACCAGCGGGCCGAGGTCGTGCAAGAGGGAGAGCATTCCCTGATGATCTGGCGCCGTCCGCAGTAGGATATCCCCGGCGCCGCCTGCGGCCGGACGGAAGGAGCCTGATGGCCATGGATCTTGCCGCCACGTTGGCGGAGATGAACGCTACCTTTCCGGAGACCGACGTCAGGCTGCCCGCCCTCTTTGTGGGACACGGCAGCCCAACCAACGCCATCGAGGACAACGAGTTCAGCCGCTCCTGGGCCGAGGCGGGCAGCGCGCTGCCCCGGCCACGGGCGATCCTCTGCGTCTCGGCCCACTGGGAGACGCAGCGCACATGCGTGACGGCGATGCGGAAGCCCAAGACGATCCACGACTTCGCCGGGTTTCCCCAGGCACTCTTCGAGATGCAGTATCCCGCCCCGGGCTCCCCTGCGCTGGCCCGACTCGCGTGCGCCGGCATCCACGAGACCGAGGTGCGCCTGGACCAGGAGTGGGGGCTGGACCACGGCGCGTGGTCGGTCCTTTCTCGGATGTTCCCGGCCGCGGACATCCCGGTGGTTCAACTGAGCCTGGATCGGGGACGAGCGCCGGAGGCCCATTACGAGCTTGCCCGGGACCTTCGGGCCTTGCGGAATCGGGGAGTCCTGATCCTCGGCAGCGGGAACATCGTCCACAACCTGGGCAGGATCGTCTGGCAGGACACGGCGTACGATTGGGGGGTGGAGTTCGACGAGACCATGCGGCGGCTGATCCTGGCAGCGGACCACGACGCCATTATCCACTACCAGCGCCTGGGCCAGGCCGCTCGCCTCGCGGTCCCGACCAACGAGCACTTCCTTCCACTGCTCTACATTCTTGCCCTACGGGAACACAACGAGGCCATCCGCTTCTTCGTCGAAAAGGTAACCCTGGGCGCCATCTCCATGCGCTCGCTGCAGATCGGCTGACGCATATCGGCAGGTGAGCGCTCTCGCTGTCCCTGCCGCCGCCGCTGTGCCCGTCGGCTCACCTCTCCCGTGTTACGCGCAGACCAACTGCACCTTCACGCTGCGGCTCTTGTCGCTCGCCAGACGGAACGCGGCTTCGGCTTCCTGCAAGGGGAACTGCGCGGACAGCAGCGGCTGCACGTCCACACGCCGCTCCGTCAGGTAGCGTACCGACCAGTCGAATTCCACGCCGAAGCGGAAGGTGCCCACGTAATCGATCTCGCGGGCCATGATCTGGTTCGCCGGAAACTGGAATCCCTCCGCCGGCAGCGTCCCCACCTGGACGATCCGCCCGCCACGTACCACGGTCGCCAGACAGCTCATCACCGCCGCCGGACTGCCCGACACCTCGAAGGCGACATCCGCCTCGCCCACCACGTCGGCCAGATTCGCCGCACCGTCCGGCAGCCGGTCCGCACGCACAGTCCGATCGGCCCCCACGCTCTTGGCCATCGCCAGCGGGCGATCGACGACGTCGGTCACAACCACCTGCGCGGCACCGGCGAGCCTGGCCGCCATCACGATCAGACAGCCGATCGGGCCGCCCCCCGTCACCAACACGCTCTTCCCCAGAACGCTTCCCGCGCGGTTGACCGCGTGCAGCGCAACCGTCAAGGGCTCCGCAAACGCCAGTTCGCTCAAGCTGACCGCCGAGGCGATCGGGGTGCACTGCCGCTCGCCCATCACGAAGTATTCGCGGAACATCCCCTGCACGTGGGGAAAGACGCTGGCGCTTCCCAGGAAGCGCATGCTGCCGCATAGGTTCTCGCGCCCCGCACGGCAGGCTTTGCACCTGCCGCAGGCATGCGAGGGGTTGATGGCGACCTTGTCCCCCTCCTTGAGGCGCGTCACCCCCGCTCCCACCTTGGCCACCGTACCGGAGATCTCGTGCCCGGGAATCAGGGGCTCACGGATGAGGAAGCTGCCGATGCGTCCGTGCAGGAAGTAGTGCATATCCGAGCCGCAGATCCCTCCCGCCCCCAGCTTCATGCACACCTCGCCCGGCCCCGGCTCCGGCTCGGGGACCGATTCTACTCGTAGATCCTGGGCACCATAGATCCGACAGACTCTCATGACCTCCTCCATGGCGCCTTCTCGTCTCACCCCAGTGAGCGGAAGGAGCTTGCTTTCCGGTTCGCCCCGGCTCGGTTCGCCACGTCGGCGCCGATCAGAGTCTGAGCTTGGCCGGCAGATATTTCGCGATCAGCGCATCGTAATAGGGTCGAAGCGCCACGGGATCGGGAGGAACGGGACTCTTCGAATAGAGATCGTAGGGGTTGAACCGGCGCACCCACTCGAACATCCGCTTGTCGTGCTCGTTCATCAGGTATGTGTACGCCCCCTCCCGGTGTGCCGCGTAGAACGAGTGATAGCGCAGCATGTAGAGCCCCTCTTCCGGCAGGTGGCCTTTCACGACATTGTAAATGTACTCGTCATGCCCCCAGGACAGGTGCACCTTGTCGAGCCCGCACCCCTCTTCGTAGACGCCGAGTCGCGTCCGGTACGCCGGATTCCGGTCGTCGGGATTCTGCTGAAAATACTCCGGGTACACCACTTTGTCGGAAAAGGCGCATCCGACCGCGAATGTGTCCCCGACGACCGCCCACTGGGGCTCGCCGAAGAGACACAGGACCTTCCCGAGGTCATGGAGGAGCCCGGTGAGGACGAACCAGTCGGGATGTCCGTCGGCCCGGATCGCCTCCGCCGTTTGCAGCAGATGCTGGAGTTGCGAGAGATCGGTATCCGGATCCGAATCATCGACCAGCGTGTTCAAGTACTCCATCGCCTCCCAGGTGCTCATGTTCTTGCGGTTCAGGGAGAGAAACTGCTTCTTCTTCTGTTGCACGAACTCGAGGGTCTGATAGGTGTGATTGATCCGATAGAACTCGCGCACCGTCGCCCTCGGCGGCGCGGCGTAGTTCCGAAACTCCTCTTTTGCCTTGGGGGTCTTCCCGGACTCGGGATATCGCCTGAGAACATCCTCCTCCCACTCTCCGATACTCTTGAGAGGAGAATGTTCCTTTGCCGCCCGCGATTCTTCGCTCATGTGACAACTCCTCTTTCGCCATGGGATTGCATGGCGTTACGTTTCCCGGCCGCTGCTACGCGCGACCGCTCTGAGCTTGCCCCACTAGCCCGGCGGGGTCAAGAGGAGATCCGAAAAGGAATCCACCGGCCACGCTCGCGCGGGCACAGGTATTTCTCGCAAGAATCCGATGACTGGTGTATATACCACTGCATTCCCTTGTGGAAACCCGGGAAGACTCAAACAACAGGAGGCATGGAGAGCAATGGTGTACGGAAAGGGCAAGTACCGATATGAGCTGGTGGAAGGATGGGCGAAGCTGCCCGCGGGCGAGTCGTTCATGGACGTGGGCGGGGTCTGCACCGACCCGCAGGGGCGGGTGTACGTCCTGAGCCGGACCGAGTATCCGATCACGGTGTTCGATCGCGGCGGCCACGTGGTGTCCCGCTGGGGGAAGGGGATCTTCGCGCGGGCCCACGGGAGCTGCATCGCGCCCGACGGCTCGATCTGGTGCACCGACGACCGGAACCACACGGTCTGCAAGTACACGCCGGAGGGCACCCTGCTCAAGACCCTGGGGACCAAGGACAAGCCGTCCGACTCTGGGTACCGGGAGGGGGCGGACCTCTTCGAGCGCCTCGCGTCGATCACCCACGGCGGCGCCCCGTTCAACCGGCCCACGGGGGTGGCGATCGCCCCGTCGGGGGAGATCTACATCGCCGACGGCTACGGCAACGCGCGGGTGCATCGGTTCACCGCGGAGGGCGAGCTGATCTCGTCCTGGGGAGAGCCGGGCCCCGGTCCCTCGCAGTTCCGGCTGCCTCACCACCTGTGCGTGGACAAGACGAACCGCGTCTGGGTGGCCGACCGGGAGAATCACCGGGTCCAGATCTTCCGCGAGGACGGAAAGTTCATCACCCAGTGGACGGACCTCTTCCGGCCGACGGCCGTCTGCATCGACAAGGACGACGTCGTCTACGTGAGCGAGCTCTGCATGCGGATCAGCGTCTTCACGATAGATGGTGAGCTCTTGGCGCGCTGGGGGAACGACGGAGATCTCAGCGAGAATCGGCTGCTGGTCGCTCCACACGTGCTGACCGTCGATTCCCAGGGCGACCTGTACCTGGGAGAGGTGGCCATGACACACGCCAAGCTGAATCGCGGCGCCCGCACCCTGCAAAAGTTCGCCCGGCGGGCGTAACTCTTTTCGGTCTTTGGTAGTCCGATCGCGTGATGGGACCTCGGGGGAGAATCTGTGGAGGCCATAGCCTCTGGCATTCTCCCCCTTTTTCCTCTCGCCGTTCGGGAGAGCCGGCTGCCGAACCTTATTCCCAAGCGACGCTTGAGTTGCTATCTTACCCTGGCGACTCTCCGGATGATCGGTTCGTGCCGCCTCCAGATCGCATCACCCATTTGAGTGCCCATGCGAAGCCTTGTGAGCATCACGCGGGTCGGGACCTACGATCCCCGGGCGGTTCTCGAGGCCATGGAGGACTGCCTCGCCCCACTAGGTGGTATGGGGGCTTTCGTGCGGCCCGGGCAGAGGGTCCTCCTGAAGCCCAATCTTCTCGGTCCCTTCGCAGTCGAAAAGGCGGTCACGACCCATCCCGCCATCGTTCGCGCCGCCATCCTCCTTGCGCAGGAAGCCGGTGGCACGGTGTTCATCGGAGACAGCCCCGGTGTCGGGAGCCTCGCTTTTGTCGCCAAGGCGTGCGGGTTGACGCCCGTCCTGGAGGAGACCGGAGCCGAGCTTGCGGACTTCAGCACGCCCCAGGAGTTTGACGGCCCGCACAACATGGTCGCCAAGCGGCTGACGCTGGCCAAGGCAGTCGCGGATGCGGATGTGATCGTCACGCTCCCCAAGCTGAAGACGCACGGGCAGATGACGTTCACGGGGGCGCTCAAGAACCAGTACGGACTGATCCCGGGAACCCTGAAGAGCCAGTGGCATTTTCGCTTGCAGCGGCCGCAGTGGCTGGCCGCGCTGATCCTGGACATCCACCGCATCGCCCGCCCGGCCCTGGCGATCATGGACGGCATCGTTGGCATGGAGGGCAAGGGCCCGAGCGGCGGGCGGCCGCGCTTCCTCGGCGCCATGCTGGCCGGCCGGGATCTGGCGGCGGTGGACGCGCTGGCCTGTATGCTGATCGGCCTGGAGCCGCGTTTCGTGCCCGTCCTCGAGGCTGCCCGCACCCAGGGAATCGGAGCGACGAGCGTGGCGGAGATGGAGATTGTCGGGGAGGACTGGCGCACGCTGCGGGTGCCCGATTTCGAGAAGGTGTCCGAGCTGGAGGACCTGCTCCGCCTGGTGCCGCTCCCGAAGAGCCTTCTGAACTGGATCCGGGGACAGTGGACGGCGAGACCTCGGATCATCGGCTCACGCTGCATCCAGTGCGACGTGTGTGCGAACGGCTGCCCCGTGTCCCCCGCGGCCATCCATCCGGATGCGCCGCCCCACCGGCAGATCGATGACGACACCTGCATCCGATGTTACTGCTGCCACGAGCTCTGCCCCAACCACGCCATCGAGCTCACGCGCCCCCGGCTGGCACGTTGGCTGCGCCTCTAACAGGCTGCTGGAAAAGGCCCATCTGCCGGGGACCCATCCACGGGTATCTACTTTGCCGCCATGATCTCCTTCACCAGCTCCACGCCGCCCGGAACCTTCGCGGCCAGCTTCTGTCGGACCGGCTCCGTCGCCTGCCGGAGCGGCTCGCGGTTGATGTCGTTGAACTTCATCCCGGCGTTCTTCAGAATGTTCTCGAATTCCAGGTTGCGGGCGGCCTGCTTCTCCCGCTGCTCCTTCCACGCCTGCACGGCCGCATCTTTGACCACCTGCCGCTGGCTTTCCGATAATTTTTGCCACGACTTCTCGCTGATGAGGATTTGCCAGGGCTCGAACATGTGACCGGTCCGGCTGGCGAACTTGAGCTGCTCGTGCAGCTTCGGCTCGTAGATGTACTCGTTGATGTTCTCCATCCCCTCGATCACGCCGGTCTGAAGCGAGGTGTAGATCTCCCCGAACGCGATCGGGGTGGGATTGGCGCCGATCGCCTTGAAGGTCTCGACATGGACCTCGGACGGCGGCACCCGGATCTTCATGCCCTTGAAGTCCTCAATCGACTGCACCGCCTTGCTCTTGGTGTAGGTGTACCGGAACCCGGGGAACCCGGACGTGAGCGAGCGCACGCCGATGTTCTTGATCAGCCGGTCGTTGATCTTGTTAAACACTGGCCCGTCCGCCACGATCCGGACATGCTCCACATCGCGATAGATGAACGGCAGCGCCAGCAGGCCCGCAGACGGCTCGAACACCCCCAGGTTGCCCGGGGAGGCAATACACATATCCATGACCCCGGCCATGGTCTGCTCGATCATCTCGCGTTCCTGGCCCAAGGTCCCCCCGGCGAACACCTTCATTTCCACGATCCCGCTCTTGTTGGCCAACTCGGCCATCCGATCGAAGGCCACCCCGATGACGCTCGCGGCCTGATTCTGATGTGCCACGCTGAGCGCGACCTTCTGCTGCGCGATCGCGGGAGTGGTTACCAGAAGACTCAGCAGCAATAGCCCGGCGAGAATCCCTTCTTTACACAGGTGCTTGCCCATCGGTACCCTCCTTGTTGTTTGGCCTACTTGAGCAGCAACTTTGGGAGAAACACGGCCAGTTGCGGGAACACGAGGATGAGGAGCAGCACGGCGGTCAGGATGCCGATCTGCGGATACAACGTCCAGAGCGTCTCCTTCACCGTCACCTTGCCGATCGCGCACGCCAAAAAGAGCAACATGCCCACCGGCGGCGTCACGAGCCCGATCACGAGGGCGATGGTGCACGTGATCCCGAAGTGGATCGGGTCGAATCCGAATTTCATTGCGACCGGGAACAGGAACGGCATCACAATGATCAGGACCGAAGTGGCTTCCATGAAGCAACCCAGGATCAGCAGAAAGACAATAATGATGAAATGGGCCATCAGCGGCGTGTGGGCCAGCTTCGTGATCCCGGCGGTGATCAGGTCCGGCAGGCTCTCCCGCGCCATGATCCAGCTGAAGATGGAGGCAGTGGCCAGGACGCTCACCGCGATCGCGGTCGTTCGAGCGGCGCGCGCCAGGACGTTCAGCAATTCCCGCCAGGTCAATTCCTTGTACACGAACATCGCCAGAACCACGATGTAGACGACCGCCAGCACCCCCGCCTCGGTTGGTGTGACAACCCCGAACTCGATCCCGCCCAGGATGATGACCGCCGTCCCGAGGGGAAAGCCGGCCTCCTTACAGGCCTTCCAGAATTCGTGCCGCGTGGGCCGCGGCTTCGGGGGAATATTCATGCGCCTGCAGTAGAAGTAATTGTAGAGCATCAGACCCAGGCCGATCATGATCCCGGGCACGAAGCCCCCGAGGAACATCCCCCCGACCGAAATGCCCGTGACCGCGCCCAGGAGCACCATGAAGAGGCTCGGGGGAATGATGTTCGCGATGCAGGCGGTGGTCGCAGTGAGCGATACCGTGAAGGGGCGCGGATAGCCTTCGCGCGTCATTGCGCGGATGAGCATGGAGCCGATCGAGGACACATCGGCGGCTGACGATCCGGAGATGCCGGCGAAGATCATGGCGGAGACCACATTCACCTGCGCCAAGCCCGCCCGCATGTGGCCGACCAAGGCGTTGGCCAGCTTAACGATCCGGTCCGTGAACCCGCTCACGTTCATCAGTTCCCCGGCCAGGATGAAGAACGGCACGGCCATCAACGGAAACGAATCCAGGCCGGCGAACATCCGCGTGGCTGCAAGCGAGAGCGGCACGCCGGAATAGAGCAGTGCGGCGAACGCCCCCACGCCGATGGCCAGGGTGATGGGCACGCCCAACAGGAGCAGCACGAAGAAGATCGAGAATGAAATTTCCATCATGAGAGTTTGACCTCGTCAATCGGTCCCGGGTCTCCGCGCTGGATGCCCTGGGATGAAGGCCAAAAGTTCTGGAGCACGATCTCCACGAGATACACGAGGCTCAGTATTGCGCCGACGAGCATGGGCAGGTAAGCCCACCGCATGGGGAGCGGCAAGCTGCTCCAGCGCTGCCGGCCGACCAGGACCACCCCGATCCACAAGGCTTTCGTCGCGTACGCCAGGAAGAACACGGCACAGCACACCGTAAGGACATCGATCGCCCGGCGGAACCTGTGGGGCAGGCTGGAGTAGATGACGTCCATTCTCAGGTGTCCATTCTCGGGCACCACATGGGCCGCCCCCAAGAACACCATGGCGATGAACAGGTAGCGCGACAACTCCTCGGCCCAGGTGAGCGAGTCATTCAGCACGTACCGGAAGACCACCGCCACAAAGCAGACCGCGATAATGACGGCGTAGAGCGCGATCAGGACGGCCTTGTTGGCGCTGCGTACCCCGTTGAAGAACCGATTCAGCCAGGCCACCGGCACCTCCTCACGTCGGGTCCACCAGGGTTTCGTGCGCGTCACACACCATGGCCTGAACCGGGGTCAGCGACTCCCGCTTTGCCTGGTTCGCCGGGTCGCGCAGCACGGGTTCCGACACCCAGATCTGGGACAGGGTCAGCGTGTTCTTGCTCCGCCCGCCCATGGCGTGCGCGGGATTCACCTCGGTGCACGTCGTCAATCTCAGTCCGATGGCATCCCGGTCCGTCTCTATGATGAGTGGAATCGCTCACCGATTCTGATCGAAATGCGTGATCCAGCCCCTGTCCCACAGGGATGGGAAGTTGTTCGGGATGGCCGGGTGCGCCTTGATCGCTTCGTCGTCCAGGTCCACCCCGAGGCCGGGCTTGGTCGGGATTTTCCATTTCCCGTGCTCGATCGGCTGGTAGCCGCACACGAATTCGGATCGCCAGGGAACGTCGAATTCGTGAAAGGCCTCCTGCATGAACAGGTTGGAGGTGCTGATGTCGATGTGGAGCGCGGCCTGTGCGGCCACCGGTCCCACCGAGGCGTGCGGCGCGAAGAAGATGTCCTGCGCCTCGGCCATGGCCGCCACTTTCTTGGCGGGAAGGATGCCGCCGATGTGGTCCACGTCGAACTGGACGATCTCCGCCGCCCGCATGGCGCAGAAGCGGAAATAATCCGGCAGCGTGTAGAGGCGCTCGCCGGCGGCGATCCGGATGCGGGTCTTCTCCTTGACCTCTTTCAACAAATCGAGGCTCTCCGATGTCACCGGTTCTTCGAAGAAGCCGATGTTCGAGACCTGCTCCAGCCGATGCGCTACCTCCAGGGCCGAATGTACGCTCATGCGCCCGTGCCCCTCGATGAACAGCTCCACCCCGGGGCCGACCGCCTCGTGCACCGCGGTGACGATGTCCAGCGCCAGTTCCAGCTCCTCCCGGGTCAGGTTCTTCGAGGCCGTCCCAAACGGATCGAACTTCAGTGCGCGATAGCCCTTCTCCACCACGGTCTTCGCCTTCGCAGCGAACTCCCTGGGATCCGCTTTGCCCCCGTACCACCCGTTGGCGTAAGCCGGGATCTCGCGATGCACGATGCCGCCGATCAGATTGTAGATGGGTTGGCCGAGCGCCTTGCCGATGATGTCCCAGCAGCCGATCTCGATCCCGCTGATGGCCGTCATCGCCACGGCGCCCCCCTGATATTGGTCCCGGACCATCCGATGGCACAGGCTTTCCACATCGAAGGGATTCGCCCCAATCACATACCGTTTCTCGAAAAACTCGTGGAGGACTCGCTGGGTGGCCTCTTCCTGCCACTCCAGGGAGGCCTCGGAGATCCCGACAATCCCCTCGTCCGTGTGCAGCTTGAGGAAGAGATAATTCCGAAGCCCCGCGTTACAGAGGAAGGATTCCAGCTTCGTGATGCGCATGGCCGATGTGCCCTCCGTGTTTTCGTCACGCCCGCATGTCGAGCAGAACCTTCATCGCATCCGTCCCGCCGGCACACAGATCCATCGCGGCCTTGATCTGGGACAGCGGGAGGACGTGGCTGATCAGCGACTCCGCCTGTATAGCGCCTTGTTCGAGGAGCGCCACAGCCGCGGGGAAATCCCCGGCCGCATACACCCGCGAGCCGCGCAACTCCAACTCTTTCAGGAGGACTTGGGCCAACTCGACCGGCGGCGGGTCCGGGAAGAACCCGACCACGAGCAGCGTCCCGCGGGGCCGGACCGACCGGATGGCGCGGGAGATCCCCGGCACGGACCCGCTTACCTCGAAGACGATGTCCATGCCGAGACTGGTGTCCTGCTGCGCGGGATCGCGGGCGTCGAGGACCTCAAACCCCAACTGGCGCGCGATCGCCAGCCGGCCCGGGCTCACCTCAACGACCACGGTGCGGGTCGCACCGGCCCGCCGGGCCACTTGCGCAACAAGGAGGCCGATGGGACCCGCCCCGATCACCATCACGCTGTCGCCGACGTTCGGATGGGCGCGCCGGACCACGTGGACCGCGACGGCCAGCGGTTCGACCGCTGCCGCGAGCCGGTCCGGGAGGCCGTCCGGCACGAGGTGAATCCGGTTCACCCCGACCACGGCACATTCGGCGAACACGCCATCCACGTGCACCCCGCGCACGCGGAGATGTTCGCAGACGTGCGCGTACCCGCGCAGGCAGGTCGGACACTGGCCGCAATTGATGATGGGCTCCGCGACGACCCGGCGGCCCACGAGCCCGCGATGTGCGGTGTCAGCTACCTCGGCCACCACGCCCATGAATTCGTGTCCCGGGATCAGCGCGTCCGGCGCGTCCTTCCGCTTGCCTTCGGCCAGGTGAATGTCGGTCCCGCAGATACCGGCGAGCTTCACATAGATCAGCGCCTCGCCCGGTTGGAGCGCGGGAACCGCCCGATCCTCCACCGTGAGGCCGGTCTCTTTCCGGTAGACGGCCGCCTTCACCCCGTCACCCCTTCTCGGGACGCACCGCACATCTCCAGGGCGGCGGCCACCACAGCCGGCACGTCCATCCGATACTCCCGGTATAGTTCCTCGGGGTTTCCCACGACGGGATAGACGTCGGGGATCCCGATCATCCGGAGCGCCGTCGGCCGCATGCGGCCGAGCAGTTCCGCGATGGCGCTCCCGAACCCGCCGGTCAGCCGGTTATCCTCGAGCGTCACGATCCCCCGCGTCTCGTTCGCCGCCCGGAGAACCGCCGCCTCGTCCAGCGGCTTCACGGTCGGAAAGCTGAGCACACAGGCTTCGATTCCGCAACACGCCAGCTCCTCGGCCGCCTGCAGTGCCGTGCCGAGAATGGGTCCCGTCGCCAGGAGCGCCACGTCCTTCCCCCGGCGCATCTCCATCGCCCGCCCGATCTGGAACCCGGGCACCTCGTCCTCGGCATGAATCATCGGGACCGGGCCGCGCCCCACCCGGATGTACACCGGGCCGTCATAAGCTGCGGCCGCTTTCAGGGCGGACCGGGTTTCGGCCGCGTCGGCGGGCGCCATGACCACCATCTGCGCCACCGCCCGCATGAGGCTGAGATCCTCCAGCCCCTGATGCGTCGGGCCCAGGGCGCCGTACGACAGCCCGCCCCCCGTGGCCACGATCTTCACGTTCAGTCCCGGGTAGGCGATGTCCGTCCGCACCTGCTCCAGCGCGCGCATGCTCAGGAAGACCGAGAGCGTCGTCACGAACGGCATGAGGCCGGAGAGGGCGAGCCCGGCGGCCGCCCCCACCATCCCCTGTTCGGCAATCCCGAAGTTCAGATATCGATCCGGCCGGGCCTTCATGAAGGACGGGAAAATCCGGCTTCCCATGTCCGCCGAGACCGCGTAGACACGCGGGTCGGCCGTCGCCATCTCGAGCAGCACGTCCGCAAAGGCTTGTGTCTGACTCTTGATCTGCATGCCGCGTCCTTTAGCTGAGGTCTCTGCGTGCCCGCTCAATCTCCTCACCCGCGGGAATCCGGTAGTGCCACTCCACCCGGTTTTCGATGAAGGAGATGCCCTTGCCCTTGATGGTGTTGGCGATGAGGAGGGACGGCCGGCCCGGGTGATATGGGACGGCCTCGAGCGCCTCCACGATCTCCCCCATCGCGTGCCCGTCAATCTCGCGGACCGCCCACCCGAAGCTCGACCAGCGCTCCCGGTGTGGCTCCAGCGCCAGCACCTCTTCGGTTGTCCCGTCCGTGCAGAGCCGATTGCGGTCAATGATCGCGACCAGATTATCGAGCTTGAACTGGCTGGCCTGTGCCGCGGCTTCCCAGTTGGATCCCTCGGGCACCTCGCCGTCCCCCAGGAGGACAAACACGCGATAGGGTTTCTGTTGCAGCTTGGCACCGAGCGCCAACCCGACCCCGATCGGCAGCCCGTGCCCGAGGGAGCCGGTGGGAGTCTCCACCCCCGGAATCTTGCTACCCGGATGTCCCCCAAGAATGCTGTGCAATCGCGAAAACGTCCCCAGCACCTCGAGCGGGAAATAGCCCGCATGGGCCAAAGCCACATATTGCACGGCGCATTTGTGGCCCGCGCTCAGGAGGAACCGGTCCCGGAGATCGTCCTCCGGAGCCTGCGGGTTGATCCGCATGACCCGGAAATACAGCGCAGTCACGAGGTCGGCACTGGAGAGTGCCGGCGCAAGGTGACACCCCCCCGCTCGGAGCCCCATTTCGAGTATGTCCCGGCGGATACGCTTGGCTTTGGCCTCCAACTCCGCGATCATGAGCTTGCTACACGCGCCCGCCATGCCTCTGGCCTCCTCAAACAACATTTCGCTATCCTCGGACGGCGCGTTATGCTCACGAGCGCTCCTGCAACAAGTGCTTCCGAGAGTCATTGAGGTGGTCGAGCATGGCCCTTTCCGCCTCTTCTTTCGCATGCGCCTTGATTGCGGCGAGGATCGCCGTGTGCCCTTCGATTCCATACCTGTGGCCGCCCGGTTTGTAGAATCCGGTTGCAAAGAGTTCAGCGAGCCCCATAGCGAGCGCCTCGATGAGACACGGGAAGAGAGGGTTCCTGGTCGCTTCGGCAATTATGAAATGGAAAGCCAACTCTTCCTCGGTCCAGCGCCGGACGTCCGATTGGTGCGCCTGCATGGCGGCAATAATCGCTTCCAGTTTCTTGACGTGCGTGCTGTCGGCGCGCTCGGCTGCCAACCCGGCCGCCGTAACCTCGATTGCGCTCCTGATCTCGAAGAGTTGTCGAGCGGTCATATCGGTGAGGCGGACAAATCGATCAAGCGCGTTGATCAACACCTCGGGCTTCGGCCGCTCCACGAACGTTCCGGCCCCGTTCCGGACAGACACGAGGCCCCGCTCCTTCAGGGTCCTCAATGCCTCCCGGAGAATGTTACGGCTGACCCCGAATTTCTGTGCGAGCTCTGGTTCCGAGGGAAGCTTGTGCCCGACATGTAATTCGTCTTCATGGATCATCCGCTCGAGTTCACTTGCTACGTCGTCATAGAGCCTACTTCGTTCCATGCGAGCATACTGAACCATCATGAGCCTCTCAGATTACAATCTAATGTACTGTCCTCTTGTACTACAGCTGTACTGATATTGTCAAGGAGAAATAGGTACCGGAAATAGGTACCGGACACCTTTGCATGCGTAACCACCTGGAATTCCTCGATTCAACTGTCGGTTCTTCCTGCCCACCCCGGGGTTCTCATCCGTCCTGAGGCCCGGGCTCTGGCGATTTAGAATTGTCGCCGCACCCTCGTCCACCGGAGTCTTCCGTAAACCGGCCGCGCCTCCTCGGCCCGGAACCCGCTCGGCTGCGCTCTCGACGACGCCGATCCGCCGCCTTCTGTACCCAGGTCGCTCCGAGAGATCGCTGCCGGAATTCGGTTGGGCCGCCCGGTCCTCTGCGAGGCCGTCCCGGGCACCGGTGGGTCTGAAGGAAGCGCCCCCGTTCCTCCTGCGCGCCTCATCTCGCAACTTGTTTCTATGGCTGCGTCCCCCATTACGAAGGCGCACGGCGGGCGGGTGTTTCGTCCGAGGCTCCCGTCGAACGCGATCAAAGAATCCGGTTGAACCAGAGAAGCGAAAGGAGCACGGAAAGAAGCGACAGGGCGGCAGCCACCGCGGAGAAGAGCGCGGTGATCTCGGTCTGCTTCTTCTCGAATACCAATCTCGCGTTCAGGCCCTGGTAGACCTTCTTCAGGTCCATCGCGGTGCCCGCGTAAAAATACTCGCCGCGGGTCAGGTCCGCGATCGCCTTGAGCGCCTCCTCGTCGAGGCGCGTGCGGAAAGACCAGCCTTCGAAGCCGATCACCTCGCCGCTCGTCGTGCCGACCCCGACGGTGAAGACGCGCACGCCACGGTCGGCGGCCATCTTGGCGGCCTCGAGGGAGTCGGGCCCGGTGTTCCGCTGGCCGTCCGTCAGCAGGATGATGGCGGCCGAGGCGTACGACCCGGGCGGGACGGGCGTGAACTCTTTCTTCTCCGGCTTGCGCCCCGGGTCGAGCGGGAGCGCGCGCCGCGCGTTGCGCTCGTAGATCGATTCGCTCACGTCGATGCCGGCGTCGGGGAAGATGGTGGCGAGCGAGACGATGATCCCGCTGCCGATGGCGGTGCCGCGCTGCGTCTGGAACCGATCGATGGCCGCGAGGATGTCCTCGCGATTCTGCGTGGGCGGCTGCACGACCGCGGCCGTTCCCGCGAAGGCCACCACGCCGACGCGCACGTCGCGCGGCAGATCGGCCACGAACGCCTTGGCCGCTTCCTGCGCCGCGACCAGCCGATTCGGCTCCACGTCCTTGGCGCGCATGCTGCCCGACACGTCCATGGCCAGGATGATGGTCTGCCGCTGCGTCGGGAGGGTGACGACCGCGGCCGGACGGGCCACCGCGACGATCATCGTGGCGAGCGCCAGCAGGAAGAGAAGCGGCGGCAGGTGGCGCCGGAACCGCTGGCCCGCAGTCATTGCCTCCTTCACCATGCTCAGGCTCGCGTACCTGAGCGCCGCCTTCTTCTTCCGCCGGAGCAGGAAAATGTAGACGGCAACGAGCGCCGGCACTGCCGTCAGCAGCCAGAGCATGTCGGGCCACCGGAACGTCATGATAGGCTCCGATCCAAGGGCCTGGGCAGCGTTCCGCCGCCCGCCAGCTGGCTGCGCCGCTTGCGAAGATCGGCAAACCTCAGGATCGCGTCGGCGAGGTCATCGTCCGTGGACAGCTCGAGCGCGTCCACGCCCGCGCCGCCGAACGCCGCGCGGAGCGCCTTCTCGCGCCGCTCGGCCGCCGCGGCGAAGCGCTTCCTGAACGCGCGGTCGTGGGTGTCGACGAACACTTGCTCGCCCGTCTCGGCGTCCTGGACGACCAGCAGTCCGAGGTCGGGCAGGTCCATCTCCAGCGGGTCATAAAGCCGCACCGCCAGGATCTCGTGCCGCTGCGCGAGGTGGGCGAGCGGCTCCGACCAGCCGGGCGCGCTGATGAAATCCGAGACGATGAACACGAGCGACCGTCTCGGGATGAGCCGATAGGCAGCCTGCAGGAAATCGCGCAGATTCGTGGCCGCCGACTCGGGTCGCTCGGGCCGGGAAAGCATCCGATGAAGGAGGTGCAGCACGTGGCGCCGCCCGGCTCGTGCCGGGATGACCGTGTCGACGCTGTCGCCGTAGAACAGTGCCCCGACGCGGTTGCCGTGGCGGGTCAGGAGCCGCGCCAGCACGGCGACGAACTCGGTCGAGACCGACCGCTTCCTCATCTCCCGGGAGCCGAAGTCCATCGATGGGCTCAGGTCCAGCAGGAACCACGCAGCGATTTCGCGATCCTCGTTGAACACCCGCACGTAGGGGGTCTGGAGGCGCGCGGTGACGTTCCAGTCGATATGTCGGACGTCGTCGTGATACTGATACTCGCGCAGATCGGCCAGATCCAGGCCGAAGCCGCGGAACAGTGTCCGGTAGTTGCCGTGCAGCGCCCCGTCGAGGCGACGGATCACCGTCCACTCGAGGCGACGGAGGATGCGCTCAGGATCCCGCGGCGATTCGGACATGGGCTTCGAGCGGCTTCTCGGGCGAAAGGATCCGCTGCATGATCCGGAGGATCAGCATATCGGCGGTCATCCCCTCGGTGAGCGCCTCGTAGGTGAGCACGAGGCGGTGCCGGAAGACATCGGGCACGAGGTCCGTCACGTCTTCGGGCAGGGCGTAGGTGCGTCCGCGCATGTACGCGAGCGCGCGTGCGCCCTCGATTAGATGGATGGGCCCGCGGGGGCTCGCGCCGAAGGACAGGTACTTCGCAAGCTCCGCGAGCCCATAGCGCTCCGGGTTGCGTGTCGCCGCGGCGAGCCGCACCGCGTATTGCATGAGCGACGGCTCGACGTACACGCTCCGGCACTCGCGTTGCAGCGCGCTGAGCTGCTCGGTCGTCGCCACGGCGGCGACGCCCGGCTCCGCGACGCCTGTGACCCGGTCGACGATGACGAACTCCTCTTCCTCGCTCGGGTAGCCCACCAGCACTTTCATCATGAACCGGTCCACCTGCGCCTCTGGCAGCGGGTACGTGCCCTCGGTCTCGATGGGGTTCTGCGTCGCCATCACGAGGAACGGCTCCGGGACCTTGTGGGTCTGCCCGCCGATCGTGACCTGGTACTCCTGCATCACCTCGAGCAGCGCGCTCTGGACCTTCGCCGGCGCGCGATTGATCTCGTCGGCGAGCAGGAGGTTGGTGAAGACGGGGCCGAGCGAGGTGGCGAAGTCGCCGGTCTTCTGGTTGTAAATGCGGGTCCCCACGATGTCCGCGGGGACGAGGTCCGGTGTGAACTGAATGCGCTTGCACGAGCCGCGAATGGTTCGGGCAAGCGTCTTGACGGTCAAGGTCTTGGCGAGCCCCGGCACGCCCTCCACGAGCAGGTGTCCCTGCGCCATGATAGCCACGAGCACGCGTTCAAGAAAGTGATCCTGGCCAACGACGACCTTCTTCACCTCGTAGAGGATACGCTCCATGAGGGAGCAGCCCTCGCCGTGTTCCGTCACGCTGGTGTCCATAGGTCCTTTCCGATGTCGCGTCGTGGGCCAGCAGGATGCAGAAACACTTATTCTTCGGCAGGCTGCTCAAAAGGGTCCAGATGCCAGGCGGCGAGCGTAAGGCCGAGTGAGGCGTACTTCCGGTACGCCGCAACGAGTGCCTAAGCGAGCCAACGCAGCAGATGGGCCCTTTTCAGCGGCCTGCTAGAACGGCGGCATCCCGAAGGCGGACGCCGCATTCTCGATGGGCACCGCGAATCCGATGCCGACGAACACGCGCTGCTCGGTCGGGTTCAGGATCGCGGTGACGATACCGACCACCGCGCCGTCGGTGGTCACCAGCGGCCCTCCTGAGCTGCCGGGATTGGCCGCCGCATCGAACTGGATGAGGTTCGTCAGCAGCCGCTTCCCTTGCGGAGACTGAAACTCGCGCCGCAGGCCGGACACCACGCCCGCCGACACCGACGGTCCGATGCCGAACGGAAAGCCGACGGCAATCACCTCGTCGCCCGGCGCGAGGTCCTTGGTGGAGCGCAGGGTGGCCGGGGCGAGATCGTCCGGAACCGTCGCCGCCTGGAGCACCGCAAGATCGTTCTCCGGTTGCAGCCCGACGACCGTGGCGTCGGACTCGGGCCCGTCGGCGAACACCACGCGCACCCGCTTGGCGCCGGTCTCACCCGCTTGGCGCCGGCGACCACGTGAAAGTTGGTGAGGATGATCCCCTTGTCGACGATGACGACCCCGCTGCCGACGCCCGTCTCGGTGTCTTGATCCTCGTCTCTGCCCTGTTGCCCCAACCCGCGCACACGCACGACGGAGGGTCGAATGACCTCGTACGCCCGCGCCGCGGCCGACGGCAGGGGCTTGGTCTCCAGCGTGTGCAGCACCGCGGAGTCGATGTCTCGCTGGGTGATCTCGCGCGGCGGCGGCTTCATCGCCGCATGGAGAGATACGAGGAGCAGGGCGAAGATCCCGCCGGCCACGACCAACAGCAGCCGCTCATGGCGCGTGAAGAACTTCAGTCGCGAGCGGAGGGAGCGCCGATGCTCCGCTTGATCGGGAAGGGTGTCGCGTGGCTGGTCGGCGCCGTCGGGCGGCGGAGCGACGCGCTCGTCCGAGTGGTTCGTCGGGGATGGCCGACCGACCGGACGCGACCGGTCGGAACGACTGTAGAGCGTTTCCCGTCTCATGTGCGGCCCTTGCAACTCACCCGCCGCAGCATACCCGGCTCATCGGCGAAGGAGTGTCTGGCGGAGAAAGATACACCAGATTGCCGTCAAGTAACATGGCCAACACGCTCGACGCTCGGCGCCGTATAAGGATAACACGGGGTGAGGCAGCCCGTCGACACCATATGGACTTTTGCCGCCGCCGCTCGTAGTATCTCCTCGCCATGCTGCTCATCTACCCCCCCGCGGCGCGGAGCACCGAGCCCCCCCTCGGCATCGCCCGGCTCGCGGGCTTCCTGAACCGGAACGGTGTTCCGGCGCGGTGCCTCGATCTGTGCCGGGAGGGGCTCGACTACCTCCTGGGCCTCGAGCTCGGAAGCCAGGACACCTGGACGCGGGGCGCTCTGCGCCGCCGGAGCAGGAATCGCGCCCTCCTCCGCGATTCCGCTGCCTACACCACCCCTGACCGCTACCGCCGGGCCGTGTTCGACCTGAACCGAGCCCTCAAGGCGGTGTCGGCCCCCTTCGGCGTCGAGGCGGGCCTGGCCGACTACCGAGACGCGAGGCGGTCGCCGCTCCGGCGCTCCGATCTGCTCGACGCCGCAGCAGCCCACGAGGACAACGTCTTTTCCCCGCTCTTCCGCTCACGGATCGCCGAGGCCCTCTCCGCGTTCCCTGCGCAGGCCGTCGGGCTCTCGGTCAATTACCTGAGCCAGGCCCTCTGCGCCTTTGCAATCGCCGGCTTCGTGAAGACGGTCCGCCCGGACCTCCGCGTGGTGCTCGGGGGCAGCCTCATCACGTCCTGGGTCGCGCAGGGCAGCCTCGCCGCGGACGAGCGCTTCGGCGGCCTCGTCGACGCGATCCTGTCCGGGCGGGGCGAAGAGGGGATCCTCGCGCTCCTCGACGCCCCGCGCCGCGTCCCGACCGCTCCGCCCGCCTTCGACGATCTCGTCGCCTTCGACTACCTCGCCCCGACGCGCATTCTTCCCTACAACTTCTCCACCGGCTGCCCCTGGAAGCGCTGCAGCTTCTGTCCCGAGACGGCGGAGGGGGTCCGCTACGTGGGCAGCAGGGTCGGCACCGCCGTCCAGGAAATCGGCGCCCTCGTCGCCCGCCACGCTCCCGGCCTCCTCCATTTCACGGACAGCGAGATCGCCCCGCTGTATCTCCGCGCGCTGGCGGCATCGCCTCTCGGGGTACCCTGGTACGGATTCACCCGATTCTCCCCGCTCCTGACCGATCCGGACTTCTGCCGGAGCCTCGCCGCCTCGGGCTGCGCCATGCTGCAGCTCGGGCTGGAGTCGGCCGATCAGCGGGTCCTCGACGCCCTCGGGAAGGGCACACGCCTCGACCAGATCGACCGCGCCCTCCGGAATCTCGCCGAGTCGAGGATCGGCGTCTTCCTCTACGTCCTCTTCGGCACGCCGGCGGAGCAGCGCGATGCCGCCCGCCGGACCCGGGACTTCGTCGCCTCGCGCGCCGACCGGATCGACTTCATCAACGTCGCCATCTTCAACCTGCCCATGGCGAGCGCCGAGGTGCCCCGCCTCGAGACCCGGGCCTTCTACGAGGGGGACCTCTCGCTCTATCGCGCATTCGTCCACCCCGGCGGCTGGAACCGGGACGCGGTCCGGGCATTCCTGGCGGAGGAATTCAACGCCGATCCCGCCATCAAGACCATCCTCGCGAGGACTCCCCCGGTGTTCACGTCGAACCACGGAGCGTGAGCGGGCCACCAGGACTCGTGGAATCATGAACACGGTCGTTCTTGAGGTGCGTTCTCTCGCCGAAACGCCGGCTGACGCGTCGCGGACAATTCGTGCGCATCCTCTCTTGCCAAGCCCGCGCCGTTCTGGTACAAGCGAGCGAAGGAGACACAATGGCTACCAAGAAGAGTCCCGCCGCCCGTTCCAATGAGCTGCGTGCGCTCCTCCACCACCACGGCCACCGGTACTATGTCCTCGACCGGCCGGAGATCTCCGACGCGGAATACGACCGCCTGTTTAACGAGCTCAAGGCGCTGGAGGCGGCCCATCCGGAACTCCGTACGCCCGACTCCCCCACCCAGCGCGTGGGCGGCGCCGTGGCGGAGGGCTTCGTCTCGGTCCAGCACCGGGTGGCCATGCTCAGCCTGGACAACGCCTACAGCGTGGACGAGATCCGCGAGTTCGAGGCGCGGCTGTCGCGCGCGTTGCCCGGGGAAGCCTTCCGCTACGTCTGCGAGCCCAAGGTGGACGGTCTGGGCGTGGCCCTCCTCTACGAACGGGGCCTCCTGGTGCGCGGGGCCACGCGGGGCGACGGCCGCATGGGCGAGGACGTCACGCAGAATCTGAAGACGGTCCGCACCATCCCGCTACGCCTGCAGGGCCCCCTGGCGGCGACCGACCTCCTGGAGGTCCGCGGCGAGGTCTTCATGGGCCGGGACGCCTTCGACCGGCTCAACCGGGCGCTGGAGACGGAAGGGGAGGAGCCCTTCGCGAACCCGCGCAATGCCGCGGCCGGCTCGCTTCGGCAGAAGGATTCCCGGGTCACGGCCACGCGCCCCCTGGGCCTCTTTGTGTACAGCCTGAGCGACGCCCCGCCGGATCTCTTCGCCACCCACTGGGAGTCGATCCAGGCCCTGGGCGAGGCGGGTTTCAAGACGAATCCGCGCTCCCAATCCTGTCCCGACATCGAGGCCGTGGTCGCCGCGGTGACTGCGCTGGAGGGGGATCGCGCGGGGCTCGGATACGATGCCGACGGGGTCGTGATCAAGCTGGACTCCCTCGACCAACAGCGGCGCCTGGGCTCTACCACGCATCATCCCCGCTGGGCCGTGGCCTACAAGTTCCCGGCCCAGCAGGCCACCACGATCGTCCGGAAGATCGAGATGGGAGTGGGCCGCACGGGGGCGCTGACCCCCACCGCCATCCTGGAGCCGGTCGAGATCGCCGGCGCCACGATCGGCCGCGCCACGCTGCACAATGCAGACGAGATCGAACGGCTTGACGTCCGCGAGGGGGACACGGTGATCCTGGAGCGAGCGGGAGACGTGATCCCGCACATCCTGGAGGTCGTGATCGAGAAACGCCCGCGGGACACCGCGCCCTTCGTCTTCCCGGCCGCCTGCCCGGTATGCCACGCCACCGCCTTCCGCCCGGAGGGGGAGGTGGTCGCGCGCTGCACCAATCCCGAGTGCCCCGCCCGACTCAAGGAGTCCCTGCTTCACTACGGCAGCCGCCGGGCCATGGACATCGAGCACCTGGGTGAGGCCGTGGTCGAGCAGCTCGTGGACCGGGGCCTGGTGCGCCACTTCGCCGACCTCTACGCTCTGGGCGTGGAGCGGCTCACGGAGCTGGAACGGTTGGCGGAGAAGTCGGCCACGAACCTGTACACCGCCATCCAGGCCAGCAAGGGGCGTGGCCTCGCCCGGCTGCTCTTCGCGCTCAACATCCGATACGTGGGCGAAAACGTGGCTCGCATCCTGGCGATGGAGTTCGGTCGCATCGAGACCTTGTCCGAAGCGACCGAGGAGGCGCTGGCCGCCGTTCACGGGATCGGCCCACGCATCGCAACCAGCGTCGCCCTCTTCTTCCGCCAGGCGGAGAATCGCCGTCTCATCGCCCAGCTGGGACAGGCGGGCGTCCAGATGGATGAGCGCGCCTCGACCGGCCCGAAGCTCTTGCTGGGAAAGACGTTCGTCCTGACGGGCGGGATGGAGAGCCTGACGCGGGACCAGGCCAAGGAGGCAATCCAGCGTCTCGGGGGCCGCGTGTCCGCGTCGGTCAGCAAGAAGACCGACTACGTCGTGGTCGGAGCGGACCCCGGGACCAAGGCCGACGACGCGCGTCGCCTGGGCGTAACGATCCTGGATGAGACCGCTTTCCGGAGATTGCTGGCGGACTAGTTTGAGCCGCCTGAGCGAAACCGGGTTTTTCAGCATCCAGTTGACTTTCCACCCCCGTTCGGCCATCCTACCGCCGTCGGGGCGGGGAGGCAGAGGCCGCCATCCTTGGAGTCCTGTGTCAAGAGACCGTCGAGACCGAGCCATGATCCAACCACGACGCCCTGTGTGGGCGCTCGTTTTCCTCCTGCTTGCGTGGGGATGGGTGCCCGGACGGGCGATCGCGGCAGACGCCCTCGTCCTGGGGCGCGACGTCCCCATCCACGAGACGCCGCACGCCTCCAGCAGTGTAATCAAGACGGCACACGCGGGGGATACCTACGAATTCGCCAGCCGCAAGTCCGGCAAGAATCAACCGCTCTACCTGATCGAGGAGCGCGGGACGGTCTGGGTCAAGATCCGGCTGAATGGCGAGGGCGCGGGCTTCGTCCGCAACGATCTGGTCGCGGTGTCCCGAGAGGAATACCGCTCTCCGCGCGGCAACCCGCTGTTGATCGTCAACCTGCGGGTCACAGCGGACGGCTCGGTCGACCGCGATCTCTGGGTGGTCCAGGAAGGCTGGAAAAGCTCCCGGCTGCTGGGCGAGATCGATGGACACCCCGTCTGGGCCAGCCACGGCGAGTGGTTTATCTGCCAGGTGGACACCAACCGCCCAATCAAGGACTCGACTGTGGACCGCACCCTCGAGCGGATCGAGAAGTTCTCCGCCGACGGCCGCACCCGCACGCTGCTCGCGACCGGCACCTACCCGGTGCTCCACGAGGCCCGGGGCGAGGTGTACTTCTACCGAGATCTGGACGGCCAGGGCGATGCCGTTCCGCCCGGTCTCTCCGTCGTCAACTTGGACGGGGGTAATCCGCGCCCGGTCTATCTGCTGCCGGAGCGGTACAAGTTTTGGAAGGAGGACGGCGACTTCTTCGTCCAGGTGCCCCCGCCGGTGCTGCACGCCGCCTCCAATCGCATCGCGCTCTACGCGTATGAGCCCCATGGAACTCGGGTTCGGATCACCGTCTCCCTGGAAGGACAATTCCTCGAACTCAGACGCGACTGACCCGGCCCCGGAAGATCAAGACCCCACCCCGAGCAGTCGCGGAGTCGTCACGAAGATGATGTCTCGCTGGCTATTCGCCTGTCTGTCCCTGGGACTGGCCCTGAGTGCCGCGCCCGCCTGGGCGGGAGCCGCTTCCGGGACCGTCCCGCCCGAGATCGCGGCCCACTTCACCCCCGAAGATCTGGCGCGCGGCCGGGCCTATATGGACGGACGCTACTGGCTCTTCGCTGCGGGGACGGCCCTGCGTCTCGCGGCTCTCGCGTGTTTGATCTTCACCCCGGCGTCGGCGAGCCTCCGGAACCTGGCCGTCCGCCTGAGCCCGGCGCATCCGGCTGTGGCCGTGGCCATCTACATCGCCCTGCTCGAGCTGGCATCCGAGCTCTTGACGCTCCCCCTCGGCTACTACGCCGGCTTCGTCCGCGAGCACGCCTTCGGGCTCTCCACCCAGACCGGCGGCGCCTGGCTCCTGGATCGGGCGAAGGGGGCCATGATCTCCCTCATCCTGGTGGTGCCCCTGGGATCCCTCTTGACCCTCCTCTGGCGTCGCTATCCGGGCCGCTGGTTGCTCCCCGCCTGGACGCTGGGCGGGGCGATCGTCGTCCTGCTCGTCGCCCTCTCCCCGGTCGTGATCGACCCGCTGTTCAACACCATCCGGCCCGTCCAGGACTCCGCGCTGCGGCAGCGCGTCCTCGCCCTCGCGCAGCGCGCCGGGATTCCCGTGGAAGAGGTGTACGAGGCGGACGCCAGCCGTCGGACCAGGAAGGGGAACGCCTATTTCACCGGGCTCGGGGCCACCAAGCGGATCGTCCTCTACGACACGCTGATCACCCAGAGCGATCCCGAGGCGGTGGAGCTGGTCCTGGCTCACGAGATGGGCCACTGGACGCACGCCCACATCTGGAAGGGAATCGCGCTCACGCTGGTCGGGATGGGCTTTGCCCTGTGGTGCGGGGCCCGCGTCCTCGCCTGGGCCGGGGCACGGCGATCCTTCCATCTGGCGGGGCCCGCCGACGTGGCCGGACTCCCGCTCTTCCTCCTGGTCCTCTTCGTCCTCAACCTGGCCGGCCTCCCGCTCCAGAGCGCGATCTCGCGCCACTTCGAGCGGCAGGCGGACCAGGCCTCGCTCGAGCTCACCAAGAATCCCGCCGCCTTCATCCGCGCCGAGGTGGATCTCGCCCGCACCAACCTGGCGGATCTCGCGCCGCCCCCCGCCCTGGTCTGGCTGCTCTACACCCACCCGCCCGTGGCGGAGCGCATCCGGATGGCCGAGGCCTTCGGCGCGACATCCGCACCGCCCGTGTCTCGATGACGTTCCGGTTGGCGATCGCTCCCGGCGTGTGGTATGTAATTCACCCAGGAAGACGGGGACCCGCATGATTCCGGAACGAAGAGGGAAAGACGACAACCCTCTTTTACCCACGGCAAGGAGACAGCATGGCGAAGTCGAAAGGCGAAGGATCCCCGCTCTATCTGCCCGGCTGGGACAGCGAGGAGCACGTGCGGATCGGACGGAATCAGGCTGGCGAATTGGAGATCGGATTCACGGGGACGTGTGCGGGATGCCGCGAGTCCTACCCGGACATGCAGCACACCATCCAGATCATCGCGCAGAAGACGTCCTTGACCATCCCGGAGGCCACGGCCTTCTATCTCGGCTTCACCGTCGGCGTGGACAGCGTCCGCCGCTACCACCGCCTCGGCGACTTCCTGGACGACGACGAGATCCTGGACGACTTCTTCGGCGGAAAGGCGGCGGCAGGCCGGTTCCACTAGCAGACTTGTGCAATCACTGTCGGGCGGCTGCGTCTCCGCAATCGCACCCCAGGGAGGGCAACCGTGTTGAACCTCGCGACATTTGAAGCGATGACTTTTGATTGCTATGGCACTTTGATTGATTGGGAAACCGGAATCTGGGACGCGCTCCAACCCGTCATTGCCAATCACCACATCGAGATTGCAGCCAACCATGCTCTTGAGCTGTATGGCGAATTGGAGTCGGAAGCCGAGCGCGGGCAATATCACGAATATCGGACCGTGTTGTGCATGGTGCTGAAGGGGTTTGGTTCACGGTTAGGATTTGTGCCGAATGAAGCCGAGGTGCAGCGCTTCTCGGAATCGGTAAGAGACTGGCCGGCCTTTCCCGACTCGGCCCGTGCGTTACAGGCATTGAAGAGGAAATACAAGCTCGCCATCATCTCGAACATTGATGACGCGCTATTTGCATATTCCGCACAGCGCTTGGGGGTGCAGTTTGACTGGATTGTCACCGCTCAACAGGCCAAGTCCTACAAGCCTTCCCTGAACAACTTTCATCTTGGCATTGAACGGATTGGGCTGCCCCGGAGCAAGATCCTGCATGTTGCCCAAAGTCTCTATCACGATATCGTTCCGGCCAAGACACTTGGCTTGTCCACAGTATGGGTAAACCGCCGTCATGACAAAAAGGGGTTTGGGGCAACCCCTCCCGCGCAGATTCAGCCGGACCTGGAAGTTCCAGATTTGCAGACCTTGGCAGAGAAAGTCGGATGAGAGCGCATCGAGTCAGCGAGGCTCGGCAGCGCGTCGAAACCCGGCAGACCGCCACTGGGCACTCTGACGGGCGGTCATGAGCGAAGGCGCAGCTTTCACGAATACTCCGGGCTAACGTTCCAACCAATACCAGCCGATCGGCACTCCGCCCCGTGTGATAGATTCGTCCTTCTGCGGCCGGGTGCCCGTTTGCCTCGGAAGGCTCGGGAAGGAAGCATCCTTGAGCACGTCACGTATTTACGAAGCGGTGGTCGGCGTCGCAAGAAGGGAGTGCCACGCCATCGGCGAAACGCTGAACCATCTGGACATTGGCGCCGGGCGGGGAGAACTCATCGCGCTCTTGCGCGCGCAGTTGCCCGTTGAGTCCTCCGCGTGCGACTTTCACACGGAGCGGTTTGCCGCCGAGGGAGTTCCGATCGAGAGAGTGAACCTCAACACCGAGTCGCTGCCGTATCCGGACCGAGTGTTCGATCTGGTCACCTGTTCTGAAGTTATCGAGCACCTCGAGAACTATCGCGCCCTGCTTCGCGAGGCCAATCGGGTCTTGAAGCCGGGCGGGCTCCTGGTTGTTACCACGCCGAACGTGCTCAACGCGTACTCGCGATTGCGATACCTGGTATGCGGGTTCGCGAATCTCTTTGGCCCGCTGCCTTCGAAGAACGACAAACTGTATTCGACCGGCGGCCACATAAGCCCGATCCCCTATTTCTATCTGGCCCACGCCTTGATCGACGCGGAGTTCGATGGCGTCTCTCTCGAGATTGACAAGGTCCAGAAGATGTCGGTTTTCTGTTTGACCTTCTTGGCGCCCCTGATCTTCCCCGGCTGGCTTCTGTTCTGGAGTCTCGAGGAAAAGAAGTACCGGACACTGACCGCCGAGAACCGTCTGCATGTATCGAGGCACCTTTCCTGGCCTGCCCTGGTTGGGCGCACGATTGTCGTTTCCGGCAGAAAGCGACGCGATCGCTGACTGCTCGGTCCAAGAGGCATCCATGATTCCGTGGGAGTATCTCGACAGCGCGCGGGTGCCCGGAGGGGACGGGGAGCTTGGCCTGTACAGGCGAGGCGAGGAATTCTCGATCCGGGTGGCCGGGCGGGAGCTCATGAACAGTCGCATCCACGGATCGGAGGAGGCGCTGGCTGAACTCGCGTCCTCGCGGGTAGCCGATCGTCCCTTGCCCAGGATCCTGATCGGGGGGCTGGGCATGGGGTACACCCTGGCCGCGGCACTGCGCCGGCTCGGGCCCGAGGGGCGGGTGGTGGTGGCCGAACTGGTGCCGGCCGTGGTGGGATGGAATCGGGGGCTCCTGGCGGCCCTGGCCGGCCACCCCCTCCAGGACGCTCGGGTCAGCGTGCACGAGGTCGACGTCGCCCAGATGCTGCGGGCGGAGCAGCGGGCCTTCGACGCCATCCTGCTGGACGTGGACAACGGCCCCGAGGGGCTGGCCCGCAAGGACAACGACTGGCTCTATGCCCGGCCGGGCCTGGAGGCGGCCTTCGCGGCCCTGCGGCCTCCCGGCGTGCTGGCCGTCTGGTCGTCCGGTCCCGATCGGGTCTTTGCCCAGCGGCTGCGCCGTGCGGGGTTCACGGTGGACGAGGTCCGTGTGTCGGCCCGAGGCCCCCGCGGGGGACGGCGACACACGATCTGGCTCGCCGGACGCGATGCCTGATCGATGGAGGCCGAGCTCTGTCCGCTTAGCCGCCGGCCGTGCGTGCGTTACCGACTTCGCGACACCGAGAGGGGGCTGAATGCTGGATATCTTCGTCGACGCCGATGGCTGCCCCGTGAAGCAGGAAGTCTACGGGGTGGCCATGCGGTATGGGCTCAAGGTCACCGTGGTGGCGAACTCGCGGATGCGGACGCCGCAGGAGGGCCGGATCGAGCTGGTCGTGGTGGAGGGGCAGTTCGACGCGGCGGACGACTGGATCGTCGAGCACGTCCGCGAGGATGATATCGTGGTCTCCGGGGATATTCCCCTGGCCGCCCGATGCCTGGACAAGGGGGCCCTGGTGCTCGGCCCGGCAGGACGCGTGTTCACCAAGGACAGCATCGGCGAAGCCCTCGCAACCCGGGAGCTCTTGTCCCACCTTCGCGAGCTCGGGACCGTCACGGGAGGACCGGCGCCCTTCGACAAGCGCGCCCGCTCCCGTTTCCTTCAGCGTCTCGACCAGATGATCCAGGCCGTCCGCACTGGGAAGTAGCGTCCAGCATGGGAATCGTCGCCGTCGTCGGAGCCAGCGAAAAGCCGGATCGTTACGCGAACCGTGCCCTCCGGATGCTCCTGTCCCGAGGCTTCACGTCGATTCCTATCTCCCGATCCGGCAAAGACATCTTGGGTCTCAAAGGATATGCGTCTCTGGCCGCCATTCCCCATCCCGTCGACACGGTCACGATCTATGTGTCGCCCGAGAGGCAGACGTCGGTCCTGCAAGACCTGCTCGCCATCAGGCCGCGGCGGGTGATCTTCAATCCCGGCGCCGAGAATCCCGAGGCCGCCGCCGTCCTCGCCCAGGCGGGCATCACGGTGATCGAGGCCTGCACGCTCGTCCTACTTTCCACCGGCCAGTTCTAGCCCGAGTCGGAGGCGACACCCGGAGGGTCCCGCACCCGGAACGAGCGGTCCCCGTGCCACCCTCTGACCACCCGTATATCTCGTTTGACAAAGAACTGCCGACCTTGCTAGGGTCAGCTCGGCATAACCTCTTCAAGCCGCCGCCGGGCCCCTCATGCCTGGGGCCGCTCGACTTCCTGTCGGCCGCACCTCTACACGGATCGGAGGATGATTCATGAATTCTTACGAACGCGTGGTCGCCGCCCTGGAACACCGCCAGCCGGATCGGGTGCCCTACGTCGAGAGCGTGATCGACCAGCACCTCATGCAGGCCCTCCTGCCGGGCTGCGATTACTTTCAATTCAACGAATGGCTGGAGATGGACAACGTCGGCCAGAACCGGAGTTCGTGGAGCCGGGATAACGTCGAGTACATTGATAAGGAACGGGGGCTCTTTCGCGATAAGTGGGGCGTGACCCGCGCCTTCGGTCCGGAGAGCACCCCGGCGCCGGTGGAGGGCCCGATCAAGCGGCCCGAGGACCTGAAGACCTACACCCCGCCCGACCCCGAAGCGCCGGACGTCCTCGGGAGCATCCCGGAGATCGTGGCCAAGTACAAGGGCAAGAAGGCCATCACCGCGCTCGGTCGCGACGCCTTCTTCAATCCGGCCTTCCTGCGCGGCATGGAGCAGTTCCTGATCGACATGATCGAGAACCCCGGGCTGGTCCACGAACTGATCGATCTCACGCTCGCCCACGACATCCGGGCGATGCAGCGGGTGATCCAGGCCGGTGTGGACGTGATCATCTTCGGGGACGATTACGCCGACAAGAACTCGCCGCTCATGTCGCCCCGCCACTTCAAGGAGTTCATCCTGCCCGGGCTCGCGCGCTGCGTGAAGGCCGCCCACGAGGCCGGCGCGTACGTGATCAAGCACACCGACGGTAACATCATGCCCATCCTGGACATGATCGTCGAGACGGGGATCGACGGTCTAAATCCTATCGAGCCCCCGGCCGGGATGGACATCGGGCTGATCAAACAGCGCTACGGCAAGCGCATCGCCCTGATCGGAAACATCGACTGCGGCTATCTCCTCAGCCAGGCGCCCGTGGACGAGGTCCGGAAGGTGACGCGGGAAACCATGCAGATCGCCATGCCGGGCGGGGGCTACTGCCTGTCCAGCAGCAACAGCATCCACTCCTCGGTCAAGCCGGAGAACTTCATGGCCATGATCGAGACCTGGCGCGAGTGCCGGGATTATCCGAAGGCCTAGCACGGGGCGGGGGCATTGCGAGGTTTTCCGATGTCCCCTGCCGATCGCTGGTCCTGCCCCGCCTCTTCCTCAGGTAAGGGCGCCGCGTCGAGGAGATGGCGGGAGTGATGCGAGGAGAGGTGGCCCGACCCAAGCGGTCCAGAACTCATGCCCAGACCCTGATTTCAATCAGCACTTGCGCAGGATGAGCTCCAAGCCTTTGCGTCCAAAGGCAAGCAGAAATGCCGCTTGACACGTCCTCCCGCTCCTGGCGTAGAATCCCGCCAGCAGCAGACCAGACGCAGCCATATGGCTATTCGCCGGGCGCGCACCCCTGATCGCTCGGGGACTGATTACTCCAATCTCAACCCCCCACCCAGAAGGAGGCTTCGTCATGAGATCCAGGATGTTGATGGTCTTCGGGGCGCTCCTCGCCTTCGTCGTCTGGACCGTCTCGCCCGTCAGTGCCGGGGCGCCCATCTCCGTCAAGGTCGGCCACGTGAATCCGCCGGGCGATCCCTCCTACGATGCCTGGGAGGTCTTTAAGAAGCTCCTGGAGGAAAAGAGCGGCGGCCGGTTCAAGGTGGATCTGTACCCCGCCGGCCAACTCGGCAGCGACGAGCGAGAGTTGATCGAGCAGGTCAAGATGGGCTCGGTAGATCTGGTGAGCGTGAACAGTGCCCCACTTTCCCTCTACTACCCGAAGTTCGATATTTTCGTCCTGCCGTATCTTTGGAAGGACGAGCCGCACCTCTGGCGGTTCTGCGACGGCCTCGTCGGGCAGCAGCTCGCCTCCGAGTTCGAAAAGGTCGCCAACCTCAAGCTGCTGGCCTACTGGGCGAACGGCATCCGCCACATGTTCCTGCCCAAGAAGGCCATCAACACCCCCGATGACTTCAAGGGGGTGAGAGTCCGCGTGATGAACAACGAGGTCTACATCGGCCTCTTCAACGCCCTGGGCGCCATGCCGACGCCGATGGCCTACGGCGAGGTCTACACCGCCCTTTCCACTGGCGTGATTGATGCCGCCGAGAACGACACCAGCGGCTACCTGGCCATGAAGTTCTACGAGCCGGCCAAGTACTTTTCCATGACCAGTCACGTGGTCGCCATCAAGATCGTCTTGGCGAATCCCGGCTTCCTGCAGAAGATCCCGGCCGACCTGCGCCCCGTCTTCGACCAGGCGGTGAAGGAGAGCCGCGACTGGCAGCGCAACCGGTACGCCGAGAAGCAGAAGATTGACATCGACTGGATGAAGGCCAATAAGGTCCAGGTGAACGAGCTGAAGGATCTGTCCGCCTTCCAGGCCAAGGTGAAGCCGCTCTGGGACAAGTATGCGCCCAAGATCGGCCAGGAGTTGATCAATCAGGCGCTGGCCACGAAGTAGGCCTCCGAGAGGCGGGCCGCCCGGCGGCGGCCCGCCTCTCGCCACAAGGATAACGGCATGACCGAACAGAAGCACGAACCCCGCCTGATTGCCCTGGAAAAAAGCCTCGGCGGCGCGTTTTTCGCCGTCCTGATCCTCTCGATTATTCTCCAGGTGGCTACCCGGCTGCTCCCGAGATACTTCGGAGCCTCGGCCGTGATTTCCCTCCCGTGGACCGAGGAGCTATCGCGCTTCGCCTTCGTCTGGCTGCTGATGCTCGGCGCTTCGGTGGGCATCTACAACCAGGAGCACTTCGCCCTCACCATCGTGCGTGATGCCGTCCCCAAGGCCGTGCAATGGTGGATGGAACTCCTCGTGTACGTCTTCGAGCTCATCTTCGTCGGGTTCCTCATCAAGTACGGCTACCTGATGGCCGAGATGGTGTGGGGGCAGGTCTCCCCCGCCCTTGGCCTTCGCTACGCCTACGTCTACCTGTCGGTCCCCGTGGGCGCATGCTTGATGGGGATTCATGCCATCGGCAACATGGTCAAGCGATACGCTTCTCAGCCGACCACCGGAGGGGTTTGAGGCCATGACCGTCATCCTCGCTTGCCTCATCATCGCGCTCCTCATGCTCCTCAGCGTGCCGATTGCCTTCAGCATCGGGTTGGGCTCCGTCTACTATTTCCTGGCCTCGGGCAAGCCCCTGATGATGATCCCCCAGAAGATGTTCACCACGGTGGACAATTTCACCTTGCTGGCGGTGCCGCTCTTCATCCTGGCGGGCAACATCATGAACACGGGGGGGATCACCAAGCGCCTCTTCAACTTCGCGCGGACGTGCGTGGGACACATCACCGGGGGACTCGGCCACGTCTGCGTGCTCGCCTCCATCATCTTCGCGGGGATGTCGGGCTCGGCCACGGCGGACGCCGTGGGCCTGGGCAGCATCGAGATCCCCGCCATGGAGAGGGAGGGCTACGACAAGGCCTTCAGCTCGGCCATCGTGCTGGGCGCCTCCACCATCGGGCCCATCATCCCGCCCAGCATCATCATGGTGATCTACGCCGTCGTGGCCGGCGTTTCGGTGGGGGCCCTCTTCGTTGCCGGCATCATTCCCGGCCTCATCATGGGCGTGGGGCTGATGGTGGGCGTCTACATCATCAGCAAGAAGCGGAAATACCCCAGCTACCCGCGGGCCACCTTTCGTCAGCTCCTGATCGCCACGCGGGACGCCTTCCCCGTGCTCCTTACCCCGGTCATCATCATCGGCGGGATCTACACCGGCTACTTCACCCCGACCGAAGCGGCCATGATTGCGGTGGTCTATGCGGTGATCCTGGGGTTCTTCTACGGGGAGATCAGCTTTCGGGCCATCTGGCAGATCCTGCGCGAGACCTCGGTCACCGTGGGCGTCATCATGTTCATCATCGGGATCACCGGGGCCTTCGCCTGGTGGCTCTCGCTGGAGAAGATCCCCCTGCTCTTCACGGAGTACATCTACAGCCTGACCCATGACCGGATGCTGATCCTCCTGATGATCAACCTTATCATCCTCGTCGAGGGCTGCTTCCTCGACGCCACGCCCATCGTCCTGATCATGGTTCCCATCCTGATGCCGCTGCTCAAGACCCTGAATGTGGACATGGTCTACTTCGGTATCCTGATCTCCGTGAACACCATGATCGGCCTCACCACGCCGCCCGTGGGGGTCTGTCTCTACGGGGTCTCGGCCATCGCCAAGTTGCCCATGGAGCGGATCGTCAGGGCGTATATCCCCTTCCTGACCATCTTGATCGTCGTGCTATTCCTGCTCCAGGTGTTCCCCCAGCTTTCGTTGTTCCTCCCGAACCTCCTGTTCAAGTAGGCGGACGGGGACCACTACAGAACGATCACCCGGCGGGCCATTGCCCGCTCCCACTTCTTGTCGGCGTTCTCGTCAAAGACAATCTTCTCATCCACCTGGACGTCAACCCAGTGGCCGCTCTTGATCTCCGCCTCGAGCTGCCCGGGAGCCCAGCCGGCGTAGCCGAGGGCGAGGAGCGACCGGCGCGGGCCGGACCCCGCACCTATGGCCCGCAGAACCTTCGGGTCCGTCGTGAGGGCGATCCCGCTCCCCACCACACGGGTGTCCACCCCGGCGTACTCGGCGGTGTGCAGCACGAAGCCCTGCGTCGGCTCGACCGGCCCCCCGTAGTGCACGCGAAGCTCCCCACCGACCCCGCGACTGTCCTCCCCAAGCTGTTCCAGCAACGCGCCGATGGCGATCCGGCCGATCGGCCGGTTGATGACGAGACCCATGGCCCCGGTCGCATCGTGGCCCACCATGAAGATGACGGTCTGCACGAATCGCGGATCCCTCAAGTCAGACGTGGCCACCAGAAGCCGTCCCGCCAGGCTCGCGTCCTTCGGGGCCGGGACAGCCGCCCCTCCCGCAGGCGACCCTGCGAAGATCGCCGCCGCCAGCATGGCGGCGACGACCGCCGTGCCGCCGAGGATCCTCACCCGGGCGATAGTCCCCCGGGCGTGCGCGGAAAGGAAACGCCCCCTCCGCACGCTCTCCACACCGGATCGAAATACTCGGATGAAACGCATCGTCTTCCACCCCCGCGTCGCGCTGTAAGACTACATAATCCTTTTGGCAGCTCAATGCAACCGCCAAGGGACACCGCGATGTTACGGATGATCGAAAGTGCCCATGCCACCTCCTCCGCCCACATGATAGAATGCAGACCGCCAAGACGGGGGTGAGAGCGCCATGATCAAGATCGGCACCTGCGGTTTCAGCTATCCGGAATGGAAGGGCCCCTTCTATCCGGAGAAGCTTCCCCCGCAACAGATGCTGGCCTACTACGCCCGCCACTTCTCCGCCGTCGAGATCAATTCCACCTACTATCACATTCCTCCGGCCCGCAACATGGCGGCTATGGCGAAACGGGCTGAGGGGCGCGTGGAGTTCGCGGTCAAGGCCCACCAGGACATGACCCATTCCCGCGACGGGTACGCCGGAGCCCTCCCCCGCTTTCGCGAGGCGATCGGGCCGCTGCGCGAGGCAGGCCGTCTCGGCTGCGTCCTGGCGCAGTTTCCTTTCTCGTTCAAGGCGTCCCCCGAGAACGCCGAGTTTCTGCGGCGCGTGGCCGGCGATCTGACACCCGATCCGGTCGTGGTGGAGTTTCGTCACGCTAGCTGGATCACCGAGGACACCTTCGGTCTCTTGAAGGATCTTGGGCTCGCTTACTGCACCGTGGACGAGCCGCGGCTGCCGAATCTCCCCCCGCCCGTCGTGCGCGTCACCGCCTCCCCCGCCTACGTGCGCTTCCACGGCCGGAACCGCGAGAAGTGGTGGACCCATGCGGAGGCCTGGGAACGCTACGACTATCTGTACACGGAGGCGGAGCTCTCCGAGTGGCTGCCCCGCATCCGATCCCTCGCCGCCGGAGCCGAGGCCTGCTTCGTCTTCTTCAACAATCACGCCCGCGGCCAGGCGGTCGCAAACGCCACCATGCTGGCCTCCCTTCTCACCCCCTGCTCCTGACAGGCTTTCGTCGGCATCCGCAGAGCCCTCTTGCCCCGGGGCTCAAGGTCTGATAGCGTTTTGGCTGGGTACGCCATGCACGTCCTCCCAAAGGAGCGTCACCGATGATCGCGCGAAAGATGCTGACGGGCCACACGCCGGAGCTGCTTCGACGCAAGTGCGAGGACTTCCTGGCGCGGCTCGCCAAACGCTTCGGGGACATGAAGGGCAAGATCGAGATCAGTATGCGGCCCGAGGTCTCGTTCGCGGACATCGGCGACCTGGCCCACGCCAAGCAAGAGATCGCCGGTCTGGTCTTCGCCCTGCAGAGTCCGGACCTGCACAAGAAGTGGGGGACCCACCCCCCGAACGGCGTCCTGCTCTACGGCCCGCCCGGCACGGGGAAGACCCTCTTGGCCATGGCCTTGGCCCGCGAGGCCGAGGCGGTCTTCTTCCACGTGCGCGTGACCAACGTGGTCGCCAAGTGGTACGCCGATTCCCTGGAGGTGCTCCAGGAGGTGTTCACCCAGGTGAAGGACAGCGGACGCTGCATCCTCTTCCTGGACGAGATCGACGACCTCGTCTTCGATCGCGCCGCCCCGGAGGAGATGCGCACCGCCAGTCGCCGCCTGGTCAGCAGCGTGGCCGAACAGCTCGACGACATCGGCCGCTCGGGGGACCTGCTGGCCGTCGCATCCACCAACCGCCCCGACGCCGTGGATCCCACGCTGATCCGACCTGGCCGCCTGGATCGGCTGATCGAGGTGCCGCTCCCCGAGACCGAGGGGAAGCGCGAGATCCTGAAGATCCACATGGCCAAGGCCGAGGCGATCGCGGGCCGACGGTTATTCGCCGAGCTGGACGTGGACGCCGTCCTGGCCCGCACCGTGAAGCTCAACAGCGCGGACCTCGCCGAGGTCGTCCGGCGATCTCTGGAGGAGAAGGTGCAACAGGAAGGGGCCGGGGAAGAGCCCACCCCGGTGACCACCACGGACATGCAGCGGGCGATCGAGAACTACCGCAAGACCAAGGAGATCATCGAGAAGATTCGGTACGGGCAGTACTTGTAACGGCCAGAGGACAGAAGGCAGAGCTACAGAGCCGCAGAGGTCAGAGAACCAGAGGTCAGCGATTAGCACACAAAGACAACGGGGCGCCGTGGTCGGGCGCCCCGTTGTTGTCGTCCTGCCTGCTCTCTGCCCTACCGCCGTTTCGCTCGGTCCTTGCGAAGCTGCTGGCTGCGGATCAACTCCACCGTGTACCGGTACCGGTCGGAGCGGAAGAACGAATCCACCACCTCCACGGGCTGTCCCTCGGCTGAATAAACGGCCGTCTCCATGTAGAGCACCGGCTCGAAGACGCTGATCCCCAAGAGCGAAGCCACCTCGATGTTGGCCTTGGCGGACTCCACCGAGTGGCGGATCGTCGTCCCGCTCGCTGATCTGCTCGCCGATCTCGGACGCCAGGTAGTTCAAGACGTACGAGAACGGGCCTCCGTCCACGGATCGGAGGCGCTTGAAGCGGGTCACCTCTTCACCTACGGGAACCCGGAGCAGGGTGGCCACGCGCTCCGGGGCGGGCACCGCCCGAATCTCCATGATCTTCACCTCGGCCTGGTGCCCTTCGGAGAACAGGTCCTCGGTGAATCCCGTCAGCTTCACCGACTTGGTCTGGCCGGCCTTCTCCGTGACGAAGGTGCCCTTCCCCTGCTTGCGGTAGAGCAGCCCCTCCGAGACCAGGGCCGCGAGAGCCTGCCGGACCGTGGCCCGACTGATCTTGTACTCGCGGCTGAGCTCCTGCTCCGTCGGCAGCTTGTGATTCTGCGGCACCTCGCCGCCTTCGATCTTGGATCGCAGGATGTTCTCGAGCTGATAATAGAGCGGGATGAATCGGTTCGGAAACGTGCTGGCCGATTGCCGACCGCTGCGCCCCTCTCGCATCCCGCTCTCGCCACCCTTACTCATGTCCATATCCTCTCACTCACCAAACCCTTCACGGAGAATCGCACCCTTCGACGCCGATTCGGCCAAGCGGGCGTACCGGGCCAGAATCCCCTTGAGCTCGCGCTTGGGGGCCTGCCAGGCGGCGCGCCGGCGCGCCAGCTCTTCCGCCGGCACCAGGAGGTCCAAGCGCCGGCTCGGAATGTCGTATTCGATCAGGTCTCCGTCCCGCACCAGGGCGAGCGGACCCCCTTCCGCTGCCTCGGGGGAGATGTGGCCGATGCAGGGACCTCGCGTCGAACCGGAGAACCTGCCGTCCGTCACCAGGCCACAATGCTCGTCCAGCCCCATCCCCACCATCACCGAGGTGATCTGGTGCATCTCCCGCATGCCGGGCCCGCCTTTGGGGCCTTCGTAGCGCACCACCACCACGTCGCCTGGCTTGACCACGTCCCCCATGAACGCCTTGACCGCGTCTTCCATGCCCTCGAAGACGCGGGCCGGCCCGCGGTGGGCCAGCATGTTCCTGAAGCGGAGGCCGCTCTGTTTCACCACGGCCCCCTCGGGCGCCAGGCTCCCCCGCAGGATCGCCAGCCCCCCCTCGGCGTGCAGAGGGTCGGACAGCGGCCGGATCATCTCCCGGTTCGCCACGGCGGCGCCGGCGATGTTCTCCCGCAGCGTCCTCCCCGTCACCGTCAGCGCATCCAGATGCAGGACGGGAGCCAACTCCTGCATCAGGGCCGGGATGCCTCCCGCTTCGTCCAGCCGGCCCACGGCATACTTGCCGGAGGGTTTGACGTTGCACAGATGCGGGACCCGGCGGGCCACCAGGTCGAACTCGTCCAGCTCCAGGGGAATCCCGGCCTCGTGGGCGATGGCCAAGAGGTGCAGCACGCTGTTCGTGGATCCGCCCAGCGCCATGTCCACGGCCATGGCATTCTCTATCGCCTGCCGTGTCACGATCCGCCGCGGGGTGAGGTTCTGCCGCAGACACTCGATCACCATCCGGCCCGCCTCGCGGGCCAGTGCGGGCCGCAGGGGGTCCACCGCCAGCATCATCGCGCAGCCGGTGGGCGACATCCCCAGCGCCTCAAGGAGACAGGCCATGGTGTTGGCGGTCCCCATCATGGAACAGGACCCCGGTCCGGGGAGCGCCGCCTTCTCGATCTCGGTGAGCTCCTCGCGGGACATTTTCCCGACCTTCACCTGCCCCGCAAACTCTCGCATGGTGGAAAGGGTGATATCTGTGTGATCCTTGTAGGTCCCCCCCTCCATGGGGCCGCCGGTCAGCATGACCGTCGGAATGTTGACCCTGAGCGCGGCCAGGAGGTGGCCCGGCTCGATCTTGTCGCAGCTCGAGATCATCACCGCGGCGTCGAAGCGATGCCCCTCCAGCATGATCTCCACCGTGTCCGCGATCGCCTCGCGGCTGGGGAGGGAGTAGCTCATGCCGATGTGGCCCTGCGCCAACCCGTCACAGACCGCGATGGTGTCGAATTCCAGCGGGGTGCCGCCGGCCTTCCGCACCCCCTGCTTCACCAACTCCCCCACGGCCCGCAGGTGCGTGTGCCCCGGCACCACGTCGGTCCAGGAGTTCACGATGGCCACTAGCGGCTTCCCCATCTCCGCGTGGGGCACCCCGATGCAGTGCAGGAGCGCCCGATGGGCGGTCCGCTCCAGCGACTCGTGCAGATCACGGCTCCGCAACGTCAGGTTTTCGGTCATTCACGATTCCTGTTGTTGTATGATTATCAGGATGACTCCGAAAGAAGTCCTGTATGGTCGTCAGGATAAGCAATCCAAGTAAGTATCATAGCTCAATAGGTCTGTCAAAATCAAAAGGTGGCATCACCGATCCGCAGCGAGAGCGAAAGTGGACGATGCTGGGGGGGCCGCCCTACCGGATGAAGGCCGAGGGACGGTTCGCCATGCAGTCTTGCACGCGAATCCGGTGCATGCCCAGCATGTCCTCGGGAAGGCGAGCCGGGTCGAAGAACTGCAGATCGAGGCTTTCGTCGCAGGTCTCGAGACTTCCACCCAGGATTCGACACGCGAAGAGCGTGCTGATGTAGTGCACCACGTTCCCGTCCGCGTATCGGACAACCTGGCAGGTCGGCTCCGAGTAAACGCCCACCAGGCGCTCGACCCCCACCGTGAGTCCGGTCTCCTCCCGGACCTCGCGGACAATGGCGGCGGAAACCGATTCCCCGATCTCGACCGAGCCGCCAGGGAGTCCCCACAGGCCGTTGTCCGATCGGCGCTGCAACAGAACGCGTCCACCCTCGTTGGTCACGATGGCCGCTACCGACGGGCGCAGATGCGTGACCTTGCTCACATCCGATTCTGGCTGCATCTTTTCCTCGTTCCTCGTTCAACGTTCAACGTTCAACGTTTAACGTTTAACGTTTAACGTTTAACGTTTAACGCCTTTCGGCTCCAGCACGGTGTCCCCGTGCGAGTACGGGGGGGCGCAGCAGCACAGAAATACCAGCGGCTCCTGGCCGACGTTCTCGATCGTGTGCGGGGTGCCAAGCGGGATCAGAATACCGTCCCCCGGCCCTACTGCGCGTCGCTCCGTCCCCAGTGTCATCCGGCCGACGCCCCGCAGAACGTAGTAGATCTCCTCGGCCGCCGGATGCAGATGAGGCTGCGTCGCGGCTCCGGGCGGCAGCGTCGCCTCGGCCAGGCTCTGGTTTCGTGCCGTCGAGTTCGTCCGATCCAGGATCGAGCGGATCTCGGAGCCGTCCTTGGTGATGAAAGCAGCGCCCTGGTTACGGTTCACGACTTCCACGGTGCCCGCCCTCCCGGCGGCGATTAATATGGCAGAATAGCAGCCTTCCGCGGATCGCACAATAGCAGGATGCGGGCCGCGGGGCCGCTTGCCCCGGACGAGAATTGCGTTGGCCCGGCTGGGGAATCCTGGTATCCTCTGCCGCGACTTGGCGGGAATCGGGCAACTCGTCAATGCCGCGCCTCTGGTTGCCTGCTCCCCGCATCGCCCAGTCGCCTGATTCTCCAATCGCCGAGCTGTTCGATGGCCGACGGAAGCACGCCCAAGCGCTACGCGATCCGGGACTGGCCCGAGGGGGAACGACCCCGCGAGCGATTGCTCGCCGAGGGGGTGTCGCGGCTCACCGACGCGGAGCTTCTGGCGATCGTCCTGCGGACCGGATCGCGAGGGCAAAGCGCGGTGGATCTGGCCCGAGCCCTCCTCCAGAGCCTCGATGGACTCGCGGGGATCGAGGCCGCCGGACCCGCCAGGCTCGCCGAGGCGACGGGAGTAGGCCCGGCCAAGACGGCCCAGATCAAGGCGGCGCTGGAGCTGGGCCGCCGGATGCTGGCCGAAGTGGAACAGGGAGTCCATCCCCGCATCACGAGCTCCCAGGATGTCGTCGCCCTCTGTGCGCCCCGCCTGCGGGGACTGCAGCACGAGCGTTGCGACCTCATCTTCCTGAACGGGGGAAACGACGTGATGGCGCTGGAGGTCTTGAGCGAGGGCTCGCTCACCGAAAGCCCGGTCAACGTCCGCGCCATCGTGGAGCGGGCCAACCGCCACCACGCGGCCGCCATGATCCTGGTCCACAACCACCCCTCGGGGCACACCCAGCCGAGCGCCGGCGATCGCGCCCTGACCGAGGAGTTGACGCTGGCGGGGGAACTGCTGCGGATCCACCTGCTGGATCATGTGATCATCGGACGGCGAGATCACTACAGCTTCGCCGATCACGGCCTGATCGAGGAATACCGGCGCCGCTCGCGACGCCCGTCATGAGCCGACACGGGAGGGGCCGTGCCTGACCGCAGTCCATCGCCGCCTCGGGACGACGCCACGGCCACGCGTCTCGTCCAAGTCGCCATGGGTCGGCAGCCGGCGGATCTGGTCGTCCGGGGCGGCATCCTGGCGAATGTCTACACCGGGGAGTTGCTCGAAGGGTGGGGGGTGGCCGTAGCGGGGAGCCGCGTCGCCCTCGTCGGGCCGGAAGCCGAATCCTGCATCGGTCCCGACACCACGATCATCGAGGCCCGCGGCCAGGTGATCGCGCCCGGCTTCGTGGACGGCCACACCCATCTCGACTACATCCATCGCCTGGACCGGTATCTCGAGTTCGCCATCCCCACCGGCCTCACGGCCTTCGTCACAGAGACTCCCGCGCTCTGTAACGTGGGGGGCTTTCCGGCGGTGGCGGCCTTCCTCGCCTATCTCCCCCTCCTGCCCATCACGGCCTTCGCCACGGCCCCGACCATCGCATACCTCACCTCGGATCGGGGTGACGGTCAGCCGACGATCGCGTTGGAGGAGATGGCGCGCCTGCTGGAAGAGCCCGCCGTCCTCGGCCTGGGCGAGATCTACTGGCCGATGGTCCTGGAGGGACGCACCGACCTCGGCGCTCTGATCGCCAAGGCCGAGGCCCTGGGCAAGTGCGTGGAGGGCCACACCGCGGGAGCGCGCGGGCGGAAGCTGGCCGCCCAGGTCGCCGCCGGCGTCTCGTCCTGTCACGAGCCGATCACGGCCGAGGAGGTTCGGGCCCGCCTCCGCCTGGGCCTCTACACCATGATCCGGGATGGGTCCATTCGCCGGGACATCGCCGCGCTGGACGGGGCGCTGGGCGGGATCGACCCGCGCCGGCTGATGCTCGCCTCGGACACCGTGTGGGGCCACCATTTGGTGAAACGGGGATACCTGGACGAATCGGCCCGACAGGCGGTGAAGCTGGGCCTCTCGCCCATGCAGGCGCTTCGGGCCATCACACTCACGCCGGCGGAGCATTTCGGCATCGAGGGCCGGCTGGGCGGCCTGGCTCCGGGGAGGCAGGCGGATCTGGCCCTCCTCCCCGCCCTGGCGGAGTTTCGGCCCAGCCTGGTGGTCGCCCGCGGGCGGGTCGTGGCACGGGACGGGCGCACGACGGTCCCCATCTTGCCGCCCGCGTTCCCGCCGGGATGTCTCCCGAATCCTCGGACGGCTCATCCGCTGGACCTGGAGGACTTGCGGATTCCCGCCCCGGCGGGCCGGGATCGAGTGCGGGTCCGCGTCATCCATCTCTCCGCCGAGATCGTGACGCACGCCGAGATCCGGGATCTCGCCGTCCGGAACGGGGCCCTCCCCGCCGATGCCGCCGCGGATCTGCTCAAAGTCGTCGCAATGGATCGCCACGGGATGGGCCGGACCGCCCGCGGGTTTGTCGCGGGGTTCGGGCTCTCGCGGGGCGCCGTCGCCAGCAGCGTGACGTTCGACATTGCAAACCTGATCGTGGTCGGCGGAAACGATCCGGACATGCTCCTGGCGTTTCACCGGATGCTGGCCCTCGGGGGCGGCATGGTCGTGGCGGCAGATGGGAAGATCCGGGCCGAGCTCGCCCTGCCGCTGGGCGGCGCAACATCCGAACAGCCGCTCCACGCCCTGGCCGCGGAGATCGTCGCGATCGAACGGGCGCTGCACGACCTGGGTTGCGCGCACGAGAAGCCGTTTCTCGCCGTGCAGATTCTGACCTTCACGGCCATCCCGGCCCTGCGGATTCGCGAGCGCGGACTCTGGGATGTCCGCCGGAGCTGTCTGGTTCCACTGATCCTCGACGAGGGGGAGGCCTAGGGCCATGCCACAGCGTGAGAAGTCGGCGCCCATCGATGACGAGATCCTGGAACGCCTCAACCGCGGGATCCTCCTTCGGACCGGCGCCTACAAGACCGACGATCACATCGTGCTGAGGTCGGGTCGCCACACCTCGGAGTACGTCGCCAAGACCCTCGTCACCACCGAGCCAACCTTCACGGAGGGCTTGGGCGACATCCTGGCGACGCACTTCAGCCGCCTCCCGGTCGACCTCGTGCTGACCACCGGCTACAGCGCCGGGTTCCTCGGCCACTGCGTGGCCCGCGCCCATCCCTCTCGCCCGCGATTCATCTTCGCCACCAAGGAGAAGGCGGCCGCCAAGCGGACAGAGGTGAGTCTCGCGCCCGAATATCGGGCCTTCTTCGCCGAAGGAGGCCGAGTCCTCATCATCGAAGACATTCTCACGACCGGGGAGACCGTCAGCCAGCTCGTCAGGCTCGTGGAAAGCATGGGGGGGCAGGTGGTCGGCATCGGAGCCGTCTGGCGACGGAGCACCGGGATGAAGTTCCGATACCCGCTCTTCACCATCGTGAACCGGGATGTCCCCACCTATGCGCCGGATGAGTGCCCAATGTGCAGGCAGGGAATTCCCCTCAATCGAGCCGTCGGCGGTGGAGTCCCGGAGGATCAGGCTGAAGAGTAACTTGCTGTTTCTGCTCGCGTTTCAAGACGCCGGACTCAGATAATCCGGCGTCTTCCACTCCCAGGGGCCGCACAGATCATGAGTGGGCCACTTTGTCCCAGAGCCAACTTCAATTGAAAGCCAGACAACATCAGAGCCTGAATACTCTTCCGCCAGAAATCCCTGGACAGGCTGCGATGCATTGATTATATTCATGACTCGCCCGACCGGTGATCGGCTTGCTGACCGAGAGGGCGGTCCATCATAGGTATGGTTGCTTTCAGCTTCCGGATCCCCCAGCCAATCGCTCCGGGTAGTCGGGATCGTGATCCTGGGAGAGGAGCTGGGATGGGCGGCGACACATCGCCCAGGCATCACGGCCGGATGGGGGGTTAGCTCAGTTGGGAGAGCGCCGCGTTCGCAACGCGGAGGCCGAGGGTTCGAATCCCTTACCCTCCACCAGAATCGTTTCATTCCTCAGAATCGGCGATCTCTCGCAGGGCCGTCTCCTTCTCTCCGCGCGCTGAAGCGACTCAACGCCCACTCGTTCGGCCGCATCTTTACTTTGACGGCATGCTTCGCCATACCTCGCAACCATCGCCCATGGATACTACGGACAGGTCACGACTCCTCACAAGGCTGCGCGCCCACTTGGCGGCGTGTCGAAGGCTCCGGACCGAGCGGGAAACCGATGGGCTGCTGAGGCTCCTGGCCGGGATCGCAGATCCCGAGCTCAGATTGTTTCGCTTCGCCGAGCACTTGCGCCCCCGTCCCGCCGACGAGGCGGCCTGGACACTGGCCTATGTGCAAGAGTGTGTCGCGGCGGGGAGCCGCGCGGCCCACCATGTGGGTCTGGGGCTCCTGGACAAGAGCCGCCTGGGTCGGGTACTGCCGTCCGGACACCTGGAGGCCGCGGCGGCGTTCCTGGACCGGCGGGGCCATCCCAGCGCGGGTCTGTTCCAAGACCAGCCAAAGCGTCCCGACGCCGCGGACGAGGAGACGACACCCCGACCCTCGGAGCCGGTCGGATATCGGATCTCTCAGGCCCGGCAGGCCATCACGGGCGTCCTGGAACGGATGCTCTTCGACCCCGATCCCCGGGTCGTGCAGACCATCCTGGAAAACCCTCGGCTCACCGAGGCCGACGTGGTGAAGCTGGCCGCCTCCCGCCGGGCCAGCCCCGAGATTCTGGAGACGGTCGCCCAGGACACCCGCTGGGTCGCGCGCTACCAGGTGAAGCTGGCCCTGGCCGGCAACCCGACCACGCCGACCCGGATCGTCCTCGGACTGATCCCCTACCTGATGAAGCAGGATCTGCGAACCCTGTCGACCCGGGCCAATCGCGGAGCCATACGGGACAAGGCCGCAGCCTTCCTCGCGCGCCGGCCGGGCGCGTGAGCGGCAGCGGGAACGTCGCAATATCGGAGCTCGATCCAATGGAAGTCTATCTCAGCGAGAATGCATTCGTGGGGCTCCTGGTCTCCACGGTTGAAGTCTATCGGCGCGAATGTTTCGGGATCCTCCTGGGCCACCGTGAGCCCGATCGGATCATGGCGGATTTCGTCGTCCCCTACCAGTCCGCCGTCCGCAAGTTCCAGGAGGTTCACATGGATTGGCAGCGCGGTCAGCGAGTGGCGGAGGCAGTCCGGGCCACCTCGCGCTGGGAACTGGTCGGGGATTATCATTCCCATCCCATGTACGGGGAGAAGAAGGCTACCACCAAGCTTTCCCGGGCGGATCACGAGAGCTTTCACGCGGACGGGACCTCGATCATCGTGGCGATCAATGACGGGCACCGCCAGCACCGCTGGGGCTACGTGAAGGGGGGCCTCATCTCGGGAACCATCAACGGGTACTCGATCCGCATGGCTGCCTACCACAAGGACGGCGATGCGGTGATCCGGGTCCCCCTCATCTGCCCGTACGCGGTCGGCTTCACGGCCAAGACCAAGGGGCCCACCTCCGTCGAGGTCCATCCCGATTGAGCCCAAACATTTCACCGCAAGGCTCGCAAAGACCGCAAAGGCGGATTGGAGATTGAAGTGCCCCGTGTAGTCGAGCCCGACGACGCGGCCGCCTTCTGGGAGGGGCGCTATGCCCAGGGGCGTCTCTACGGAACCGAGCCGACGTCCGTCGCCCTCCGGCTGGCGCTCCTGTTCCGGCGAGAGCGGGTCGCCTCGATTCTGGAGGCCGGATGCGGGTCCGGGCGGGACGCCCTGTTCTATGCGCGTGAGGGGTTTGCCGTCACCGGGCTCGACCTGAGTCCGAGCGCTCTCGGCTGGGCGCGAGAGTGCGCCGCCAGGGACGGTCTCGATATCTCCCTTCTCGTCGGGGATCTCTGCGCCAGCGACCTCGCCGAGGGGTCGTTCGACGCGACGGTGGCGATCCACCTGATCCACCTGCAGCCGGAGCCGGTTCGGCGGGCGATGGTGAATCGGCTCTGGCTCCTCACCCGGGATGGGGGGCTCGTCGCCATGGCCAACTTCTCGACCGAGGCGCCGGGCTTCACCGCCTGGGAGCCGCATCCCGAGCCGAACACCCGCGTGGACCCCAAGGGAAAGCGCATCCACTTCTTCGACGCCGAGGACATCGCCGCCCTTTTTCCCCCGGATCGCTTCGACCTTCTCACCTGCGAGGTGGTGGACCTCCACGAAGTCCCCGACGGCGGGCCCGTGACCCACCGCGAGTGGCTGACCATCGCCAGGAAGATTCGCGCCTGTTGAGCGCGACCAAACCGTTGCCGCGACGCCCCTGGCCCGGTATAGTCCCCGTACCATCTTTCCTCTCTCGACGGAGACACCTGTGGAATCGGATTCGAACCGCGGGAAGGACTACTGGACCCCGCACCGCGCGCGCCTGTTCAGCCGGGCGATCCAGATCAGCGACTTCCCGGCCAAGGTGGTCGAGGCGCTGGAGCCCGCCCTGGCGGATTGCCGGAGCGCCCTGGACGTGGGGGCCGGCGTGGGGGCTCTCACCGTCCCCGTGGCGCGGCGCGTGGAGCGTGTCACGGCCCTGGAGCCGTCCTCTGCCATGCTGGACGAGCTCCGGGCTGCCCTGGCGAAAAACCGCCTCGATAACGTCATCTGCCGGTCGGCGGCCTGGGGAGAGGCAGACCTCGCTCCCCACGACCTCGTCCTGGGGGCCAACGTGGCGCCGATCTTCGCGGACATCCTGAGGTTTCTGACCGAGGCGGAGCCCCTGGCGAGGCGCGCCATCGCCCTGGTGCAGAACGTCGGTCCCGGCACGGAGAAGTTCTACCTGGGGGAACTCTATCCCCTGCTCCTCGGCTGCCCCTACCCGGAGCGAGACGACTACCTTCGCACCCTCACCCTCCTCCACAGCCTCGGGATCTACGCGCACGTCCGGATCGTCGCCTACCGGTTCGACCAGCCGTTCGCAACGCTGCACGAGGCCATAGACTTCTGGACCGAGCAGATGCGCCTCACGGAGTCCGACCAGCGACGCAAGCTCCTCGAGTTCCTGCAGGCCAGGCTCGAGCCCGCCGGCTCCCACCTCATCGCCCCCATGCGCCGCCAGAGTGCCGTCATCTGGTGGCAGACGAGCCCAAAAGATCCATCGTAACGCGCGCCACCACCGGACGGACACTCTACGCTAGTTGCGGAGCGGGGCAGTTGGTCGAGAGAATCGTTGGCCACCCGTCGTGATGATTCCCGGTCGAAGACATGAACGCAGTCGGCACAGCCCAAGGCCGTGGCCGCCATCAGCCCGGCGCGGACACCATCCGAGGCGTGTGGACAAGAATCTAAATCCTGAATCGTGGAATTCCGAGGGGTTATGCGCGCAAAGGTGTCCGGTACCTATTTTTCGGTACCTATTTTGGTACCTATTTTTGGAAAACTCACTATTCGGCAGGCTGCTCAAAAAGGTCCAGATGCAAGGCGGCGCGCGAAGGGCCGAGAGAGGCGTACTCCAGGTACGCCGCAGCGAGTGTCCGAGCGTGCCAACGCCGCAGATGGGCCTTTTTCAGCAGCCTGTCAGAAGATCAGGCGCGGCGCGGTCTGCTCGTCGAGCGGCCAGATCGGGCGCTGGAGTCTGGTGTAGGGGATCCTGCGGTAGTTGCGAGGGATCGGCCCATCGGCGTCGATGTACAGCACCTTCTTCGCGATCGGGCCGAAGGCGGCCATGAAGTGGTTGGTCGATTTCACCACGACCAGCTTGCGCTCGGTCGGCTCCACACCGACGTTGCGGAACAGCTCCAATCCCAGCGCCTGGGTGCGGTTGCTGATGAGCACCACCTCGACGCCGCCCACCTTCACGCAGGCACAATCGCCAAGCGCCACCTGCGTCGGACCGAAACGCTGCCGGCAATCGCGCGCGAGACCCGTCACCGTCACCATCGCATCGACGGGCCTGCCCGAGGCCGGACCGATCTTGCCGCCGAAGCGGAGCGGGAAGGCCGCGCCCGGACCGGCGTCGAAACAGAGCCGCACCGCGATCGGGTCCCAGATCGGTCCGACCGCCGCCTCCTGCACGTCGCGCTCGATGAGACGGCGGAGGATGGTGGTGTTGTCCGACGGCGCCCCGCCCCCCGCGTTGTCCGCGGGGTCGGCCATCACCACGGGATAGGCGTTGGCGGCTATGCCCGCGGAAATCCCCCCGTCCACATCGAGATAGTCGGGCGCAGTGCGCCCGCGCATGGAGACGAACTCCTGCCCGATCTCGGTGGCCAGCCGGCTCGCCTTCGCCTTGTCGCCATCGACGACGACGAGAATGCGTCCGCCAAGCTCCGGCACGTCCGCGTAAGGAAAACAATGGTCGATGGAAACGGAAAGAATCCCGTTCGTGCCCTCCATCGCCATCATCCGATCGACGAAGCCGCGCATCAGCGGCAGCGTCGTCGGATAGCTGCCGATCTGCCGGCAGTCATACATCGACATCACCGGCCTGATCTC
>JAPLLC010000287.1 GCA_026387775.1 Candidatus Methylomirabilota bacterium
CAACGGGACGAAGATAAACGTCTCGACCAGTTGACCATGTTCGGCGAGTAGTCGCCACCTTCAGGTGGCGCGAGTTCTACCAACCGCTTTGAGCGGTTCACATCTTTCAAGCCACCGGCTTTGCCGGTGGTGGCTGACAGAGAAGAAGGCTGAGAAAGAGGAGAAAGAGCTAATACTTGAAGATGCGATCTTGTCGGTCAACTATGCGGACGTGAGTAAAATGAAAGACGCTCTTGTCGACTTAAAGACGCCCGGTCCCGGCAAGACGTCTGCAGAGAGATCAGCATCCAGTCCCGGCAGCATTAGCGTGGACACGCGGACGAGTAAGCTGATCATTCACGAGACGAAGGAAGCCCTGGAAAATATGAGAGTGAGGTTGCGCGCGCTCGATAAGCCAACACCGCAGGTGCTGATCGAGGCCCGCCTGGTGGAGGCGACTCGCAACTTCAGCCAGAGCCTGGGCATTGAATGGGGGTTCTCGGGGGATGGGGCACTGAGGAACCTCCAGGCAGCACCGGTCAGCATCTTCGCGAACAGCGTGGGGACGACCTTGCTTCCCCCGACGGTGGCGAGCGGGCTCCCCCTGGCGATTTCGATGCCCGCCTCGACCCCCACGGCGGCCGTCGGCGTCATCGCCAACGCCCTCTTCAGCAACCGGCTGGCCCTGGGCGCGCGGATTTCGGCGGGCGAGGCGGAGGGCAAGGCGCGCACGCTGTCGGCCCCGAAGGTCGCCACCCTGGACAACCAGGAGGCCGAGATCAAGCAGGGCCAGCAGGTCCCGTACACGACGGTCGACGCTTCCGGGCGGACGGTGATTGCCTTCGCGGACGCCTTCATCCGGTTGAAGGTGACGCCGCACATCACCAACGACGACCGGGTCTCGATGAAGGTCGAGGCCGAGCGATCGTTCCCGGGCGATGTGGTGAATTACTCGGGAGGCTTTGTCTATCCCATCAACACCCGGAAAGCCACCACCAACGTCCTGGTGGCCAACGGCTCGACGATCGTGATCGGCGGCCTGCTGCAAACCGACGAGCGCTGGTCGGAGTCTCGCGTTCCCTGGATCAGCAAGGTTCCGATGCTTGGGGCCCTCTTCAAGAACACGACCATCGGCCCCGAGCAGAAGGTCGAGCTGCTGATCTTCCTGACGCCGACGATCCTGAGAGATGCCAACGTGAGTTGATTCACCCTGGAGTACCAGGTGTTGCCTTAGGAAAAACGCACCTTCTGGTGCGTTTTTCCTTTTAGGGTGTCTGCGCGCAGGGTAAGATCGCCTCGCTTTCCGGCATGACGCGGTGGCGTGACGAGGAATCCAAAGGTGGTGAGGACATGCTGCGGTACCTGACGGCCGGCGAATCGCACGGACCGGCTTTGCTGGCAATCCTGGAAGGGATGCCGTCCAACGTTCCGGTCGGCGCAACCGACATCAATCGGGACCTGGCTCGTCGCATGGCCGGGTACGGCCGGGGCGGCCGGATGAAGATCGAGAAGGACGAGGTCCGAATCCTCGGCGGCGTGCGGTATGGTCTGAGCCTCGGAAGCCCGATCAGTCTCCTGGTCCAGAATCGCGATTGGGAGAACTGGAAGGGCGCCATGGCATCCGAGATGCCGGAGGTCGGTCGGGATCCCGAGCGGCCGGCCGTGACCCGCCCCCGGCCCGGTCACGCCGACTTGGCGGGTGGTCTCAAGTATGACCACCTGGACCTTCGCAACGTGCTGGAGCGAGCCTCGGCGCGCGAGACGGCGACGCGCGTCGCGGTCGGGGCGGTGTGCAAGTGCCTGTTGAGCCAGTTCGGGATTCGGATGCTGAGCCATGTGGTGGAGATTGGGGGGGTCCGGGGTGACACCGCGGGCTTGTCGGAAGCGGAGATCGTGCGCCAGGCGGAGGAGTCGCCGGTGCGCTGCGCCGACCCGCTCGCGACCAAGGAGATCATGTCCAGGGTGGACGAGGCGCAGGCCCGCGGGACATCGCTCGGCGGAGTCTTCGAGGTGCAGGCGCTGGACGTCCCCGTGGGCCTCGGGAGCCACGTGCACTGGGACAGCCGGCTGGACGGTCGGCTGGCACAGGCGTTGATGAGCATCCAGGCGGTCAAGGGGGTGGAGATCGGCCCGGCATTCGAGGTGGCCCGTCGCTTTGGATCCGAGGTCCAGGACGAGATCTTCTATCGCTCGCCTGGCCAGGGGGCTGCCGACGCCCAGGGATTCTATCGCCGCTCCAATTTTGCGGGTGGCCTGGAAGGCGGGATCACCACCGGCCAACCGATCGTCCTGCGCGCGGCCATGAAGCCCATCTCGACCCAGCACAGGCCGCTTGCTTCTGTGGATATCGTGACGAAGGAAGCGAGCCGTGCGGGGGTGGAGCGCACGGACATCACGGCGGTCCCGGCCGCCGCGGTGGTGGGAGAGGCGGTGGTGGCCTTCGAGATCGCCCGGGCGCTCCAAGAGAAGTGTGGTGGGGACAGCCTCGCGGAGATGAAGCGAAATTACGACGCCTACCTGACCTATCTGCGGGCCCGCTAAGGAGCGCGAGATCCATTCCTCCGGGGAGTGTTGCTTTCAAGACCAAGGCTCGGGGAAGGATTGACGTAAGAGATGGATTCATGTAGATTGCGTCCCACCGTTTTCCCCGACGCAGCCTCGCGAGATTGTGGTGAGTTCCCTGTTTTGATCCCGGCAACGCGTCGGCGCAGTCGAGGTGCGTGGATGAGATCGACTTCTCGGAGCCAGACAGGAGACACCCGTATGAAACTCTTCCCGATCGCACGAAGGCTGGCGGCAAGCCGTTTTTTGGCTGTCGCCATTCTTTTTGTCTTGTGCAGCGAGATCTTCTTCTCTCCCGTGATCTCCATGGCCCAGGACGCCGGGGCGTTGCCCGGCCCGCTCGCCCCTCTGGGGTCCTCTTCGGGCCCTTTGACCGGTCAGTCTCCTTTCGGGATGGGTGTCTATCAGCTCTCGCCGCCCGCGTCTCAGCCGTCGCGGCAGGCGCCGCAATCCGGACAGTCGGCATCCCAGCCACAGCCTCTCTCCAGGGGGGCAGCCAGTTTTCCGTGTCCGGCCGGATTCACGCCGATCTCGACCGCCCAGTATCTTCAGGCACCCTATGGGACGCAGCAGGCCCAATCCGGTGCATTCGGTGCGGCGCAGACCACATCCGGCGGGCAGGCGGGGCCCTTCTCGGCCGCAGGAACTCAACAGACCCAGTCTTTGCCTTCCGGAAGCAGCCAGTCGCCCCAGATGCCGCAGGGGTCTGTTTCTCCGGGAGGACAGCAACTGATGATGCAGGGCTTGTCGGGGCAGGTGGGCGGGCAGCAGGGCCAACAAATGGCCTCTTCTGGGATGCCTGGACAGCAGGGGTCTGAGGGCGGCGGCGGTTCCGTGTCGCCGTTTGGGGCACTGCAGACCCCTCAGACCTCTCAGCAGTTATTCCAGCGAACACCTCCTGCTTCTCGTGCGGTTCCCGGGCAGTTCCCGGCTCCGGGTTTCCCCGGAATCGACTGCGTTCCCTCAGAACCCCTGTCGCCGATCGAGGCGAGCTTCGAAAAGCAGGTGCCGCTGGAGCTCTCGGCCCAGGTGCGGCAATTCGGGTATACCATCTTTGCGGCGCCGGCCGGCGCCTTCGCGTCGATCGAGGACATCCCCGTCGGCCCGAGCTACGTGCTGGGGGTGGGGGATGAGTTGACGATCTACATCTGGGGGCGCGTGGAGAGCGTCCTGCCGGTGAAGGTGGACCGCAATGGCGAGATCTTCATTCCCAGCGTCGGGAAGCTGAGGGTATGGGGGTTGAGCTTCGAGAAGGCCGAGGAGTTGATTCGCGATCACCTTGCGCGTGTGTTTGCGGGGTTTGGGACGAGCATCACGCTGGGCCGGCTTCGCACCATTCGCGTCTACGTGGTGGGAGAAGTCGCCCAGCCGGGCGCCTACAACATTAGCTCCCTCTCCACTCTCACCCATGCCCTGTTTGCCGCGGGCGGGCCGACGAAGCAGGGAACGCTGCGTCGGATCACGCTCCAGCGCGGCGGGCGGCGCGTGGCCGAGTTCGATTTCTACGATTTCCTGATGCGTGGGGACAAGAGTAAAGACGTCCGGCTGGAGTCGGATGACACCGTCTTCATCCCCCCCATCGGCCCCGTGGCGACTACAATAGGGGACGTGAAGCGGCCGGCGATCTACGAGATCAATGGAGAGACGCGGGCGGCCGATCTGTTGACCATGGCGGGGGGGGCGGCGCCCGGCGGGTATCTGCCGCGCGTTCAACTGCAGCGATTCGAGGGGAACGCGACCCGCATCGTCAAGGATTTCAGTCTGGCTGATTTCTACCAGCGTGGATTGGCGGAGGCGAATCCATCCGTCCAAGACGGAGACCTGCTGCGTGTCTTTCCGGTCGATTCTCGTCTATACAATGTCGTCATGCTCGAGGGGTTCATCCGGCGTCCCGGCTACTACGAGTTGCGCCCCGGGCTGCGCGTGGCGGATCTGCTCCCACGGAACGAGTTGCTTCCTGAAGCGTTCATGGATCGGGCAGAGGTCGTGCGCTTGAAGGCCGACCAGAGCACCGAGGTGATTCCCTTCAGCATAAAGGACGCCTGGGCAGGCAAGCCAGAAGCGAACCTCGAGCTTCAGTCCCTGGATCGGGTGGTGATCGGCAGCGAGTTTCGGCCGGGCTCGTCCGTGCAGATCGCGGGTCAGGTCAGACGCCCGGGGCGATACGCCATCGCCGAGGGGGAGCGTCTGAGCAGTCTGGTCGAGCGAGCGGGCGGCTTCATGCCTGAGGCATTCCCGAAGGGGGCCGTCTTCACACGGGAGAGTGTCCGAAAGAACGAACAGGTCCAGTTGGAGAAATTCATCCAATCCATGGACCAGACCCTCCTCGCCGAGACGGCGGCATACGCTGGGGGGGAGTATGGTGCCGGCAACCTGGCTGGAGCGCAAACGCTTCGGCAGAGCCTGTTGCGATCTCTGTCGAGCGCTCTGACGCTCGGTCGTCTGTCTATCCAGCTGGAACCGGCGGACCGGCTCAGGGGTACGCCGAACGACATCCTGCTGGAAGACGGAGATTCTCTCACTGTTCCGCAGTATCCGACCTCGATCACCGTCATCGGCGCCGTTCGCAACAGCGCCGCGGTCCTCTACAAGCCGGACGAGACGATCGATTATTACATCGGGCGCGCCGGAGGGGTCAGACAAGAGGGGGACGCGAGTCAGGCCTACATCCTGAAGCCCGACGGGAGCGCCATCTTCAGTTTTGCCAAGATGCGCAAGGTCGATGCCGGGGACGCGGTCGTGGTGCCGCTCTCGCTGGAGGCAAAGATCCGGTGGGCCCCCTTCATCAAAGATCTCGTCACGATCATCGCCCAGGCTTCGATTCCAATCGGTGTAATCTGGGGAATCATGAAGCAGTAGGAACGTCGCCGTTGGATAGCCGCGTGTCATCCCATCCTCTTGGGCGGGGGTGGGCCTTTCTCCCCGCGGGTTGAGCGTTCTGGGCCGTTAGGCTCCGTGTATGTCTTTCCGGGGGTCTCGCGGCCCTCTCGATGTTCCGGGGTGCGTCGGATGAGCCATCGATCCTCCTGGGCTGCCGGTCTGCTGGTCGCCGTCTGGCTGCTGCTTCCGGTCGCTTCCCTAGCCCAGAACCTGAGCATCCGCGACGTCCCGCTCAAATCCTGGACGGGGCTCGACAGGAACTGGGACTGGACCTACGACGCCCTCCACAAGCTGGTGCTCTCCGGCCTGGCAGGCCGAGTCGTCATGAATACCAAGCCCATGTCCAGGCGCGAGATGGCCATCATTCTGGCGGAGATGGTCCGGCGGATCCAGAACAACCAGACCTTGGGGTTCGAGGATCGTTCCGACCTGCAAGACACCCTCCTCGCTCTGATGGACGAATTCAGTCCGGAGCTCCAGGCGCTCGGGGTAACCGGGTTCGGCATCAAGGGGGAGATCCCCCGGACGGTGGAGATCAAGCCCCTGGAGTATCTGCAGTTCAGGGGAGGCTTCACCAGCAAGTCGGCCACAAGTATCGAGAACAGCAACGGCGAGCGGTTCGATAAGGGGGCGAACGGCCGGGTGACCAGTTCGTCCTGGTTCGAGGTTGGCGGTATTCTGGGGGGATACGTCCAGCCGGAATATGAAATCGGGGACGACACCAATCGCGGCCAGTTGATCGAGGGCTACGTGAAGGCTCGCGGGGGTCCGGTGGAGCTGGTCGTCGGTCGAGAGTCGCTCTGGTGGGGTCCGGGCTTCAACGGCTCCATGCTCGTCTCGAACAATGCCCTGGCCATGGATATGATCCGGCTGCGCACGGCGAATCAGGTCACGCTGCCCTGGGTCTTCGCCGACCTCCTGGGTCCCCTGAAGGCCGAGTTGTTCTTTGGCGGCCTCGAGAAGGAGCGCACGGCCTTTCCAAGCAGCAAGGTGACGGGGGCCCGGATTGACCTGGCGCCGTTCCCGTGGCTCGAGGTGGGGTTGGCACGATCGATTGTGTTCGACGGTGGGGGCGACCGGCCGCATCTCCCCTGGTACAAGTACCCGCTCGTCTGGGGCCATGGTAACAAAGCAGGAACGGAAGTGGACGCAACCGCCGGCGACAGCCGTTTCCAGCTCGACGGCTCCATTCGGCTTGCCAACCTGGGGAAGTACTTCCCGATCTCTCGGGACGCCGAGTTGTATTTCGATATGGGATGGGACGATACCTGTTGCGGAACGTTCTACATCCCCATCTTCCCCGGCGGGCTCATCGGCATGTACTTGCCGGACCTCTTCATGTCCCCGGATACCACCTTCCGTTTCGAGTTCACGAATACCACGCGGATCCAGTTCACTCACTCGGTCTGGCAGGATGGTTACGAACGGAAGAGGCAGGTCATCTCCGACTTCGTGGGGACCAACGGCCAGGATTTCTTCTTCCGGCTCACCCAGCGGCTCTCCCCGGAGATCGATGTGGGGATTGAGTTCGACCTCGCGCGGATCGGCCAAGTAGAGTTCGGTCAAGCGTTCGCCACCAAGGAGTTGAAGCGATACTTCGGCGTGGATGTCTCCTACAAGCATTCCCCTGCGCTGTCGCTGAACGTCGCCGCCCGCCTCGAGTGGGTCACCAACCGGGATTTCGTCCAGGGGCAGAATGATATCAACCAGGTCTACACGGCCGCCGTCACCTACGCCTTTGACCCCACCATCGGGGCCGGCAAGCGGGCCACGGTGCCGGCGAAGGATGTGCCGCCGGTGTCGCTCCCCCCTGCGGAACCTGACCCGGACCAAATCGCCTCCTGGACGTATGCCGGGAAGGTGATCAAGGACGGCGGGGCGCTCCTCACGGCCCCGCTGCGCTGGGACACCACGGACTGGCTGATTGCCGGGGGGGTGGCGGCGGCCACCGGCGGGGCCATGCTGGCGGATAAGCAGCTACGGACCGCAGTGCAGGACGGCCGGACGCACACGGGCAGCAATGTTGCCAACCTCATCTCGAACTTTGCCATCATCGCGCCGGCGGTGGGCACCGTGGCGAGCTACATCCTCGGCGAGGTCACGGGCAACCAGGCGGCCAAGCAGCGGGCGGCGGACGGCGTCGAGGCGGCCGTGCTGAGCAACGCGCTGTTTGTCTACCCGATGAAGTTTGGCATCGGACGCAGCCGTCCGACGGATGACCAGGGCCCCCAGAGCTATCACCCGCTCAAGTCAACCAGCGGATCCATGCCGTCCTTCCACGTCACCCAGGCATTCACGACGGCCGCCGTCGTCTCGGAGCATTGGGAGAACCCGTGGATGACCGCGTTGCTCTATGGCTTGGCCGCCGGTGTGGGCTGGGCCCGGATCTACGAGGACAAGCACTGGCTCTCGGATGTGGTCATCTCCGCCGCGCTCGGGACGGTGATCGGCAAGACGGTGGTGGCCCTGAACAAAGAGCGGCGGGATTCCAGACTGTCCGTGGTTCCCCTGGCCGTAGCAGGAACCTGGGGTGCGGCGCTGCAGTACCGGTATTGATGCACGTGCCCGGGACGAGTGAGGGGATGACGGGCATGCGGGCTGGCCTCCTGGCGGTGCTGCTGGGTGCGGCGCTCCTCTATCTGTGGGGACTCGGCTCGGTTGGCTTCCAGGATCCCGACGAAGGCATGTACGCGGAGATTTCCCGGGAGATGCTGGCGAGCGGTGACTGGGTGGTTCCCACCTTCAATGGCGTTCCCTATATCGAGAAGCCGCCCCTGATGTACTGGCTGACGGCCGGAACCTTTGCCGCGCTCGGCCTGTCGGAGTTCTCTGCCCGTCTCTGGAAGGTGCTCCCCGTGCTGGCGGCGGTGGCGGTAACCGGTGCCTTGGGGCGTTGCCTGTTCTCCGCGCGAGCGGGCCTCCTGGCGGCGGGGATCCTCGCGACCACCATGGGGGCATACCTCTTCAGCCGCATCACCGTGATGGACCCCTTGCTCTTGCTCGGGATCACGCTGGCCGCTTACGGGATCGTCCGGGCCGGGGAGCGGTCCACGGTTCACCGTCTGTGGGCCCGTCTCTGCTTCTGGGGGGGGATCACGATCGGGGTCATGAGCAAGGGGCTGCCCGGCATCGCCTTTCCATTGCTGCTCTTGACGCTGTGGGCGGTGACCCGTCGCGACACAGGTGCGGCGCGGATGCTCCTCACGTGGCATGGAGCGCTTGGCGCCCTGCTCGCAATCCTCCCGTGGCACCTGCTTGTCGCCCGGCGGGTGCCGGGATTTTTTCAGTTCTATGTGCTGGACAACCAACTGTTGCGCTTCCTCGGCACGCGGGCGTATGCCGAGGACGGACAAGGCCTGGGCGCGCTGGCGTTCTTGGTGGTCACCGGTTGGGCATTTTTTCCCTGGACGCCGTCGCTCGCGGCCGTCGTCACCGCGGCGGTCAAGGGGGAGATCTCCGACGGACGCCAGTGGTTCCTGCTCGGATGGGTCGGGGCCGCGGTCGGGATCTGTCTGGCGTCATCCTTCCGGCTGGAATATTACGCGCTCCCGGCCTTTCCAGCCGCTGCGCTCTCGGTGGCGGCGCTGGTCTGCAGGGCCGAGGAGGCGTCGATGCCGGGTCCGGCAGGAAAGCATCCGGGCCGGGCGTCACGGGACGCGCTGTGGTTCTGGACCTTGGTTGCCCTGGCGGGGGGGATCCTGTACTGTCTGGGGGTGGTCTGGATCTGGCAGACGGGCCTGCTCACGCCGACCAGCGTCGTACAGGGCTTGTCCGTCTGGTCGACGAACTACCGGGTCATTCTCGAGTACGGCCTGCCGCTCCCCCCCGTATCGCCTGGTCGCTACGCGGCCGTGCTACTCGGCGGCGGAATCCTGTGGGTGCTGGGGTTCGGGGGGGCGGTCTGGCGGCTCCACGCCGGGCGGGTCCTGGCGGCGACCGCGGTGATCGCCTGTGTCGGAGTGGGGCTCTGTCTCGCGGCTGGTGTGGTCCTCCGGGAAGTGGGCCCCCACCACTCACTGCAGCCGCTGGCCGAGCGATTGATCGCGATCCTCCAGCCGGGGGATGCGATCCTCCATGAGCGGGGCCTCGAGAAGGGGGGCGGTCTCCTGTTCTATCTCCGGCGGCCCGTCCTGGTCTTGAACGGGACGAGGGGAGATCTGGAGTTCGGGTCCACCCTGCCCGGAACAGGCGATCGCTTCATCGACACCCGGCGGTTCCAGGAGATCTGGGGCGGCCGTGGCCGGGCATTCCTGGTGACGGATCTTCCCCAGGAGCGGAGCGCGATCGCCCGACTCCCTGCCGACGCGCGAGTCCCGCTGGCCTCCACGGGAACGCGGTGGCTGTATGCCAACCAACCGGTGAATTGAGCCCATGACTCCGTTCACTCGCGTTTTAAACTCGATAGTCATGCGGGCGGGGCGCAGGGCGCCCGACCGGCTGCTCTGGATGGTCCGGCACTTCCCCGTGCCGATCATGAACGCGCTCCGGGCGTCCGCGCTGCGCCGGACCGTCCGCCTGGTGGCGCGCCGCTCGCGTTTCTATCGGGAGAAGTTCGCCGGCCTGCACATCGATCCGGGAGCGGTCAGGACCATCGCGGACCTCCGGGGCGTCGAGACGACGCCCGAAGAACTCCGGGCGACCCCCCCGGAGGATCTCCTGTGCGGGACGCCCGAACTGGTGGTGGAGAGCTCCGGGACCACCGGGCGCGTCACTCGCGCCTATCTGTCGCACCAGGAGCTGGAGTATTACGCGCGCCAGGGCGTCATCCTGCTTGCCATGATCGGGGCTGGCCCGCGCGATCGGCTCCTCGGGACGTTCGATTATGCGTGGGGGCTGGGCGGAATCTACGCGCAGCGGGTGGGGGCCCACAGCGGCCTTTTCGGCGCCTTCCCGGGCCTCGTGGACCCCGAGGAGGCCGTGGATCGGCTTAAGGAGTATTGTTTCACCGTGGTCATGGGCGATCCGTTCTGGATCGCGCGCTTCACCGAGATCGCGATGGCCAAAGGGATTCGCGCGCCCATGACGGGGTTCATCTCCGGGGCGGAGCGCGTCACGGACGCCCTCCGGGGGCTGATCGAGGGCTACTGGAAGGCCCCCCTGTATATGACGTACGCGAGCACCGAGCTGGGGGCCAGCCTCGGGGCGGAGTGCCGGGAGCGGGCAGGCTATCACCTTCACGAGTACGATTACGCCGTCGAGATTCTGAATCCGGATTCCGACGGGTACGGCGAAGTGGTCTTCACGACTCTGACGCGCACGGTGATGCCCCTCATCCGGTACCGGACTCGGGACATCGCCCGCCTGATCCCGGAACCGTGCCCGTGCGGCATGCCATTCCGTCGGCTTTCCGCCATTCGCGGGCGGAGCGACGAGGTCATCGCCTGCGTCTGGGGGGATGTTCACCCCGAGCTGTTCGAGGATTTGCTCTCGTCCGTGGAAGGGATAGGGGACGAGTGGCAGGTGGCACTACGCCAGGAAGGCCTGCGGCCGGTGTTCGAGTTCCGTCTGGAGTCCAGCGGGGGAGCGTGTGTTCAGGCGGCGGCGGACTCCCGCATCCGGGCGCGGCTGATCCAGCGGTATCCGGCGCTCGCGGCCAAGACTCAGCAGCGTATGTGCGACGTTGTAATTCGCTTGATGCCGCCCGGAACGCTTCGGAGAGGTCGCAAGATCCGCCGGTTGGTGGACGAGCGGGATGCGGCGGGTCGGGCCAGGGAGAACGGCGTTCCGTAGACAATAGCCTGAATTCGGTGGACTTGGCTATGACTTTCCCGTATATTTGACCACTTGAAATGCCTTCTTTCCGTCGCTTGAAGGCGCGAATTGCGACGGGAACGGCCGGGATCAGTCGGGAAGGGTTTCCATGTTTTGTTCGAGGCTAATGGGTTTGGTCATGGCCGTCGCCCTTCTTTGGGCAGGGCCCGCGTGGCCGGCGGATGTCCCCTCCGGTGAGCTCTTGCGGCTCTTGGATCTGGCGGACAAGCAGTATGCGCAGATTCAAGACTATACGTCCACCATGGTCAGCCGGGAACGCGTCGGAGAGGCCCTCTCCACCATGGTCAGCCGGGAACGCCTCGGGGAGGTCCTTCGACCGCAAGAGCGAGTTCTCCTGAAGTTTCAGCGTCCCTTCAAGGTCTACATGCGATGGTTGGATGGTCCAAGCAAGGGGCGGGAGGGACTGTTCGTCTCCGGAGCGCACGACGACAAATTCCTCGTCTCCGAGCCCCGGGGGTTTCAGCGGCTCTTCACCGCTGCGCTGGAACCCACGGACCGCCGGGTGATGGAGCAGAGTCGTCATCCGGTCACAGACATCGGGATCGGACGGCTGCTGGAATTCGTGGGAGAGAGTACCCGGCGGGCGGCCCGAAACGGGGTCTTGCGTACGATAGACCGGGGGACGGTGGAATCTGCCGGACGGCGAGTCCGGCAGGTCGAATGTGTGTTGACGCAGGATGCACACGACGGCTATTATGCCTATCGTGCTCTCCTGGGGTTCGACGAGGAAAACCACCTGCTGATTCGTGCCGTGGTGTACGACTGGACCGATCAACTCGTGGAGGATTACGCCTATAACGATCTGCGGTTGAATCCTGGCCACAAGAGCAGGGACTTCGATCCCAGTAACAAGGAGTATGGCTTCTCCTTCTTGCGTTTCCACATCCCGGGCTGATCGGGCTGCGCGTCTGATCCACGGAAGCCTGGCCGCCCTCGTATCGCTCCAGATCCCGATGCCGCAACCCTGGGGCTCGCGAGGTTGCGCTTCTCGGAGAGGGAATCCCGAGGGAGGCATCCTGCCGCAACTCGGAGTGGATCTTGTCCCGATCTCCCAGATCCGGCGGGTCTTTGAGGGGAAGGACGCGCTTCTGGCGGAGGTCTTTACCGAGGAGGAGATTCGGTACTGCACCGGTCAGCGCCGGCCATTCCAGCATCTGGCTGCCCGGTATGCCGCCAAGGAGGCGGTCTTCAAGGGGCTGGGGACCGGGATGACCGGACGGATGCGCTGGCGGGACGTGGAGGCCGTCCATGGTGCCTGGGGAGAGCCGCACCTGATGCTACGCGGCGAGGTCGCTAGACTGGCGGCGGCCAAGGGCCTTCGCCGGTGTGCGCTGTCCCTGACGCATGCAGGGAATTATGCTCTGGCGGCCGTTCTGCTTACGGCGTGAGGGGACGGCACGGGGAGTCGAGGATTCCTCCGGCGGCAGACCGCGTGGGCTATGCATTATAAATTCGTCGATCGGATCCTGGAGATTGACGCGCACGGCAGCGGAACGATCACGGCGTGCAAGACGTTCCCGCGGACCGAGGATTATTTCGACGGCACCTTTCGACGTGAAGGCGAGGTTCCGGCGTCCCTGGTCCTGGAGACGGTCGCATCCGCAAGCTCATTCCTGCTGATCGTGCAGAGTCGGTATCGCACCATGGGGCTGCTGCTGAAGCTCGCCCGCGCGAGTTTCTTGCGGCCGGTGCTGGCCGGCGATCGGCTGGTCATACAGTCTCGAATCGTGGCCATCCAGGGGGATTGGACCGATCCGAGAGTCGCACCCCAGGATCTCGGAATGGCGGAGATCCACACCCGCGGGACCGTCGAGGATGTCCTCGTGGCCGAGGCGGAGGCCCTGTACCTCTGTGTCCCGATGGTCTGGGTGTTTGGCGCGCGGAAGGAAGAGGTCGTGACGGGCGCGTTGGAGCTCTTAGGCTGCGCCGACGCGCGACCCTGATGACGGGGAGGGCCGGGTGACCTGGCGCCCTCCCAGGTGTTTATTTCGCGATGGGCAGACGGGTTGCGATCACAGGAATCGGTATCGTGAGTCCGCTGGGCGCTGGCGCCTAGGAGCATTGGTCTGGTCTGCTCGCCGGCCGCTCCGGCGTGTCGCGGCTGGATCGGCTCGTCCGGCTCGGCTATCCGGTGGATGTGGCGGCCGAGGTGCCCCAGCAGGCGGTGGCCGGGTGTCTGTCGCGTCTTCCCCGGAAGCAGGTCAAGCTCTACAATCGGGCGACCATCTTCGCCATGGCCGCGGCGTCGCTGGCGGCCGAGGACGCAGCGATTGGCGCTCCCGTCCCCGACGCGGTTCGGGCGGGTGTCTTCCTGGCCACCCTGTTCATCCCGTACCCCATCCAGAGCCTCTTGCAGCTCCTGCCGGAGCTCGAGGCGTCCGGGAATCACAGCCAGCTGGACATGGGGAAGGCGCTCAAGCGATGCCAGGGGGGGGTGAACCCCTTGGATCTCTCCCTGAAGATCGTTCCGAGCCTCACCGCCGGGCATATCGCGATTCACTTCGGTCTCCGGGGGGCCTGCCGGACCGTCGCCGACGGGTGGACGGGCGGCCTGCACGCCATCGGCCAGGCGATGACCGCCATCCGGGACGGGGCGCTGGATCTGGCCTTCTCAGGAGGGGCCGAGTGTCCCCTGGAGGATCTGGTCTTCGCCGATCTGTGTGGGACAGACCTGCTGGCGCCGCCGGCTGCTGCTCCGGATCGGACCTGCCGCCCGTTCGGTCTGGACCGGCAGGGAACCGTGGCCGGCGAGGGGGGGGTCGTCCTGGTGCTGGAGGCCTACGAACACGCCGTGGCCCGGGGTGCCCGCGTGCGAGCCGAGGTCGCCGGCTTTGGCGCGGCCAATGGGGGCCTCACGCCGGAAGGGGTGCGCGACAGCATCCGCCGCGCGATGCGGGTCGCCCTCGATGACAGCCGATGCCAGGCCGTGTCCGCGGTGTCCCTGCACGGCGATGGCAGCCGTCTGAACGACTTAGGAGAAGCCCTGGCGGTTCGCGAGATGGCCGGGACGGACGGGCCCCCGCTCGCATATGCCACCAAGGGCGCCCACGGAAACCTGTTCTCTGCGGCCGGCCCGCTGGAGGTCGCCGGCGCCGTCATGGCGCTGGAAAGTGAGACTCTTCCACCCAGCCGGAACTGCGATGATCCGGACCCAGCGTGCGCGCTCGCGCTGACGGCGAACGGCCCCCGACCGATCGTCGGGGCGCAAACCGTCATGGTGAATGCCGTCGGCGCCTTCGGGGAGGCGGCATCGCTGGTGGTCGTCCGGGCGTCGTAGGGCGAGCCGCCATCGGCAGCCCCGCATCCGGAAGGGGAGCATGGTGCGGATCGATCTGGACGGGAAGGTGGCGGTGGTGACCGGTGGGTCGCGCGGGATCGGCGCGGCCATCGCCAAGACGCTGGCGGCAGCCGGCGCGTCCGTCCTGGTTCTCTACCGACGAGACGAGGCAGCGGCCCAGGCCCTGGTGGCGGAGATCGGGGCGGCCGGCGGGACCGCGTGGCCTCAGCAGACGGATGTCCGGGATGCGCAGGCGGTCGCCTCGGCGATCGAAGGACTGGCCGGCCGAGAGGGTCGCCTCGACATCCTGGTGAACAATGCGGGCATCGTGCGGGACGCGCTCGTGCCCGAGATGTCGGAGGAGGATTGGCACGCGGTCCTCGATACGAATCTCACGGGCGTGTTTCTCTGCTCGCGGGTGGCGGTGCGGTACATGCTGCGACGGCGCTGGGGGCGGATTATCAACATCAGCTCCGTCGGCGCCTGGCGTGGGAACCGTGGGCAGGGGAATTACGCGGCCTCGAAGGCGGCCGTGAACGCCTTCACGCGCGTGATGGCGACCGAGATCGGGTCCAAGGGCATCACGGTGAACGCCGTGGCCCCCGGTCTGATCGAGACGGAGATGAGTCGGGCGATCCTTCCCTTTGCCGAGGAGACGATCCGGGAGCGGATCCCCGTTCGTCGGATCGGCCGCCCGGAGGACGTGGCACCGCTGGTCGCGTTCCTGGCGTCGGAGCAGGCGGCGTACATTACGGGTCAGGTATTTTCGGTGGACGGAGGATTGGTGTAACTTTCATTGGCGCGCGGCGTGCGAACATACCTCTCGGCGCTCACCAGGAGCGAGAGTAGGGGGAGTGAATGACTAATTCGGCACAGGAACAACATCGTGAATGGAGTCGGGCGGAGGTCGAGGCCTCCTTGCGGGAGATCCTGGTGGACTCCCTGGGGCTCCAGGAGGCCGAGGTGATTCCCTCCGCGTCTCTGGTGAAGGATCTCGGGGCGGAATCCATCGACTTCCTCGATATCGGATTCAAGATTCAGCAGACGTTCGGGGTGAATCTTCAGACGGCGGAGATCCGGGACATCATCATGGCTTGGGGGTCGTTGATCCATCCGGCACTCGCGGAGATTCTGACGGGACGCTACAACCTGACGGTGACGGTGGACGAGCTCCGCGGGCTGGAGAAGGGGGGACTCGACAAGATCCTGGAGCACCTGCGCTCCGCGCAGGGCTTCACCGGAACAGCCGAGGCCGCGGATGAAATCGGCCGGGAACTTTTGCGGCGGCTGGTCAAGGAATTCGCCACGCTCGGGTTCACGGTCAACGAGGCGGATCATCGCGATCTGCTGGGCATCATGCGCACCGACCTCAGCACCCGTCGCATCACGGAGCGGACGCTCAACCTGCTCACGGTCGGGGCCCTGGTGAACTTCATCTGCGCGAAGCTCGGGCCGCGGCTGCGCGCCGCCTGAAGGCGGATGGAGGGATCCGGCGATGCGCTTTCTCCTGGTGGATCGCATCCTCAGTTTGGAGGAGGGTAAAGAGGCCGTCGTTCGGAAGAATGTCACGAACAGCGAGGACTTCTTCAGGGACCACTTCGCCAACCGCCCCATCATGCCGGGTTGCCTGGTCCTGGAGACGTGCGACCAGGCGGCTCGACTCCTCCTGGGGAAGTCGGCGGACTTCGCCTCGCTGCCCACCCTGGAGTCGGTGGTGAACGGGAAGCTCCAGCACTTCGTGCAGCCGGGCGACTCGCTCGAGGTTCACGTTGTGGTGGTTCGGCAAACCGCTGAAGGGGCGGAGGTGCGCGCCTCGGCCTCCGTGGAGGGACGGGCGGTGGCCCGGGCGTCCTTGATCTATCGGTTGGAGGCGGCGGCTGCGGATCCCGAGGCGGCCCGGGCCTGCGGGCGAATGCGCGAGTTCTATCGGGTACTCACCACGGATCTCCTGCAAGTCGCCAGGGAACACCAGACGCGAGGCGCGGGATCCGGCCGGGAGGTTGCGGATGCTTGAGGGGCAGGTTGCGGTCGTGACGGGGGCCGGCCGGGGGATCGGCCGAGCCATCGCCCTCCGGTTGGCGGCGGCGGGGGCCGACGTGGTGATCAATTACTACGTCAACCAAGAGGCGGCCGAGAAGACGCTGGCCGAGGTCACGATGCACGGCGTGCGCGGTCATTTGGTGCAGGCCGACATGAAGGACCCGGCCCAGATCCGGCGGCTCTTCGATGAGGTGAAGGCCCGCTTCGGGGGACTGGACCTCCTGGTCAGCAACGCGGCTTCCGGCGTCTTCCGCCCCGCCAGCGAGCTTACCGCGAAGCACTGGGACTGGATGATGAACACCCATCCGCGGGCGTTCCTGCTCTGCGCGCAGGCCGCGCTCCCGCTGATGCAGGGGCGGCGAGGCCGCATGGTGGCGGTGAGCAGCATCGGGTCGCAACGGACGATTCCGCAGTACGCCGGGATGGGCGCGGCCAAGGGGGCCCTGGAGACGCTGACCAGGTACCTGGCGGTCGAGTACGGTCCGCTGGGGATCGCTGTGAACGCCGTCTCCGGCGGGGCCGTGGCGACGGAATCGTGGCGACAACTGGCGGAGGTGGGCACGGTCCTGGAGGACATCCGGCGGCGAACACCGGCGGGGCGAATCGTCAGTCCAGAGGACATCGCCGAGGTCGTGTTCTTTCTCTGCGGTCCCCAGGCGGAGATGATCCGCGGGCAGGTGATCGTGGTCGACGGGGGATACTCCCTCACGCTGTGAGGGAGCGCGGGCGGCCGTGGCAGGCTCGGCCCGTCGTGGGATGAGATGAGATGACGGAGCGACGCGTTGCGGTGACGGGGATGGGGGCCCTCACTCCCATCGGGATCGGGGTGGAAGCCTTCTGGAAGTCCATTCTGGGCGGCTGTTCCGGCGTGGGCCCCGTCCACCACTTCGACGCGTCGGGCCTCCCGGCGCAGATCGCGGGCTACGTCCGCGACGAGGAGGCGCTGGCGGCATGGCGGGGCAGGCTCGGTCTCGGGCCGGATGAGCCGCGCTCGCTTCTCTTCTCCCTGGCGGCGGGCCGGATGGCCTACGAGGACGCCGGATGGCGGCCCGAGCTGGGTGGGGACCGGGTCGGCGTGGTCTTCGGCAGCTACGGAGACAAGATCGACATGGGCCGGATGGCCGAGGTCGGCTACCGGTCTCGGAACGACGGGAACCGTGAAATCGCCCCGGACGCCTTCTTTCGCACCTATTGCCAGTCGTTCCGCGGACAGCAGCTGCATCGACTGCTGCCCCATTTCGCCACCAGCAGCCTGGCCCAGATGTATCATGCGAGCGGGCCGCTCTGCACCATCCAGACCGCCTGCACGAGCTCGGCCCAGGCGATCGGCGAGGCCTTCCAGACCATCCGGCGCGGGAAGATCGATCGCGCGGTGTGCGGAGGGGCCGAGTGCATCGTGTCCCCGAGCCAGATGTTGATGTTTTCCCTGCTCGGGGTGCTCTCCATCCGAAACGACGCCCCGGAGTGCGCCAGCCGGCCCTTCGACGCGAAGAGGGACGGGTTTGTTCTGGGCGAGGGGAGCGCCGTTCTCACGCTGGAGCGGATGGACCTGGCCGAGGAGCGGCGCGCGCCCATTCTGTGTGAGCTTGCGGGCTACGGGACGTCCTGTGACGCGTATCGGCTCACCGACGAGGACCCCGAGGGCCGGGGGGCAATCCTGGCCATGGAGCGGGCTCTCGCGGCCGCCGGCCTCGGGCCGGCCGATGTGGACTACATCAACGCCCACGGAACCTCTACCCAGATGAACGATCGCGTGGAGACCGTGGCCATCAAGACCCTGTTCGGGAAGCGGGCCTACGACGTGCCGGTCAGCTCGATCAAGTCCATGCTGGGCCACGCCGTCTCAGCCGCCGGCGCGATCGAGGCGGTGGCCTGCATCCTGGCGCTGCGGGACCAGATGCTTCCCCCCACCATCAATCAGGAATTCCCCGATCCGCAGTGTGACCTGGACTACGTTCCGAACCGGCCACGACCGGCTCGGGTCCGGGTCGCCCTGTCAAACTCCTTCGGGTTCGGGGGGCACAACGACTGCCTGATCTTCAAGCACGCCTCCGCCTAGTGTCCTGAGCTGGCTCGCCCTCACTCGCCTTCTCCTCGTCCGATCTCTGCGTCCAGGATCGCCTGCGCGCGCGCCTCGTCGGCTGCCTGCACCAGGACCCGCCACCACCCCGCCCGCCCCAGACCGAAATGCACGGCATCGCCGCTCTTCCGCAGCGTGCAAGGCACCTCGTGGGCGGAGAGCAACGAGACCACGATCTCCGCGGATGTCCCGTCCCCCGTCTCGAAGACCGAGACCTCCGGCGCTGGGGGCAGCCCGGTGCCGGTGAGGTCCAATCCGACGTGGCAGACGGGGCAGACGGTTGTCCCCCAGGCGTAGGTGCGAGCGCAGCGGGTGCAGCGGGGATCGCGCGGGGGCATGGTGGCCGCCTCAGCGGGGCCAAATGTCGGCGTCGGCCAACTCGAGCAGGTTGCCGTCGGGGTCGCGGAAGAAGAACGAGCGCCCCTGGGGCCAGGTGACCTCCCGCTGGATGGCGATCTCGTGACCCCGGATGTGCCGCTTCCAGGCCTCGTAGTCGGCCGGGGAGACCAGGAAGCAGACATGGATCTCGCCGTCAGCCCCATGCGAGGGGAGGGTGCCGGCTTGCCGCGTCCGGTCCGCCCGGAAGAGCAGCAGCACGCCGGACCCCAACCGGAAGAAGACATGGCGATCCGGATCCTTCCCGATCTGTCGCAACGCCAGTACGTCCCGGTAGAACCGCTCCGCCCGGTCCAGGTCGGCCACATAGAGCGCGGTTTCCAGAATTGCGCTGATGCGCGGGGGCTGCTCGGCAGGGCACACGGTCGTCTCCTCCGGATCCATCAGGTCCGCACACGAAAGTCCCGCGCTCCGCTCGCGGCTTCCCATTGCACCTCTACGCCGGTGACCTCGGCGGCCGGAGAGCCGCGGTGACACCAGCGGATCATGGCCTCGACCGACTCCCGGCTTCCCTCGAAGGCGGCCTCGACGCGGCCGTCCGGATCGTTCCGGACCCATCCCGCCACCCGGCGGAAGGTGGCCTCGTCCGCGGCGTAGGCCCGGAAATACACCCCCTGGACGCGGCCGGATACCCAGACGCGGGTGCGGACACGGCGCGCCGGCTCGCGCGCCTTCACCGCGCGCCTCTGTCGGCGAGGACGGCGCCGGCGCGCCGCGCTCGCGCCCGGACCTGCCGGGACAGGGCGGTGTTGGACCACACGCCAAGGGAGGACCGCAGCAGGATCCGGTAGACCGCCGAGCGCGGGATCTTCACGGTCACAGTCGGATCGAGTAGGTTTCCGGCCCGGCCGATCGCCTCCACGGTCTCGAGCCCGATGAGCATCGGCCAGGCGCAGGCCAGCCGTAGCCGTCCCTCGCGGCGCGGGACGGCGCGCGTGTACGCCCAGGCATCCTCGTAGTATGCCATGGTCGTGCGCAGCAGATCATCGAGAAGGGGGCGCAGGCGCGCGATGGCGGCGGAGTCGAGCAGGTCCGGCGGGGTCAGCCCGGCGGCCGCGAGCTCCTCGCGGGGTAGGTAGCAGCGTCCAATCCGGAGATCCTGGGCGAGGTCCCGCAGCACGTTGGTCATTTGCAGGGCCTGGCCGAAGCGCATGCCCAGGCGCCGCATGGTCTCGGGCTGCCATATGCCGCAGGCGGACCGGTGGGCCATGACCATGTCGGTCCAGAACTCGCCGACGCAGCCGGCGGCAAAGTAGGTGTACCGATCGAGGTCGCGGCGGGACTCCAGGGCGACGAGCGCGCCTTCGTCCTCTCCGGGAAACGTGCGCAGGTCGGCCTGCATGCCCTCGGTCAGGGTGAGGAGGAGGAGCCGGACGCGCGCCCGGTCGTCGGCCGCGAGCTCCCTGTAGGCCGCGAAGCATGCCGGAAGAGCGAGGAGAAGATCACGCTCGGCCGGGATCCGCTGCGGCCCGGTCAGGCCCTGGGCAATCTCGGTGAGGCGCGAGGGCGCCGCCAGGTCCAGCTCCTGCCGCAGCAGATCCAGGGCGCGGAGCCTCTCGGGACGCGCGACGATGCGCGTGTCGGCGATCGTGTCGGCTGCGCGCGCCAGAAGATAGGCGATACCCATCGGCTCCCGCAGCGAAGGATGGAGCACGCGGAGGCTCAGGGCGAAAGAGCGGCTCACCCGTGTGAGGATTCGCCGCAACGACTCGGGCATGGAACGTATGCTCCCCTTGACTGAGTGCTCCGGATCGACTTCCCAGAGCATACCACATGGGGGAGGGGCTCAGAAGCGCCTTCGATGGCGGTCGGGGCGCCGGCCGCGCGCCGCGTGCGACGGTTGCCTTTCCGGACCTCTCCCCTTAAAATACAGTCCCCGGCCGCGCGCCGGGGGAATCCGTCTCCGCAGTCTTCCCGTCCCCGTGAGAGGAGTCGCGCGTGAGCAGACAGACCTACAATGCGGTCGGGGTCCGGTGGGACCTCGGCGATCTGTTCGCCGCCCCGGACGATCCGGCGATCGGGGCCTCGCTCAAGAGCTGCCGGGCGCGGGCCGAGGCCTTCGCGGGCCGGTACCGGGGGACCATCAACGCTCCCCGGGGACCCGCCCCGGAGCATCTGCTGGCGGCCATCCTGGAGATGGAGATGCTGCAGGGGGAGTTGGAGCGGGTGGGGGCCTATGCCGGGCTCCTGTACGCCGCGGACACGACCCGGCCCGAGAGCCGCGACCTTCGCGAGCGGATCGAGCTTGCCCTGACGGAGATCGGGAACCTCGTCCTCTTCTTCGAGCTGGAGTGGCTGGGGCTCGCGGACGAGGCGGCCGACCGGCTCATCCGACATCCCGCGCTGGAAGGGTACCGCCACTTCCTCCACCAGACGCGGCGCATGCGGCCGCACACCCTCTCGGAGCCCGAGGAGCAGCTGCTGAGCGAGCGGGACAACACCGGCCCGCGGGCCTTCGGCCGCCTGTTCACCGAGCTGACGACGAGCCTCACTTTCCCGCTGGAGCGCGACGGGAGTCTCCAGCGGCTCACGCTGAGTGAGATCCTCGCCCTCTCCCACGAGGCGGATCGGAGCCTCCGGCGGCGGGCGCACGAGGCGCTCTTCGCGGTCCTGTCGAAACAGGAGACGGTGCTGACCTTCGTCTACGACACGCTGGTGCAGGATCACCTGACGATCGATCGCCTGCGCCGCTTTCCAACCCCCATGACGTCCCGCCACGTGGCAAACGAGATCGACGCGGAGGCGGTGGAGCGGATGCTCGCCGTCACCGAGGCGAACTACGGGATCGCCCAGCGCTTTTTTCAGGTCAAGGCGCGACTGCTGGGCCTGCCGAAGCTCGAGCTCTACGACCAGTACGCGCCGGTCGGGCAGGAGCTGCCGCGCTGCACCTACGAACGGGGACGGGATCTGGTGCTGGCGGCGTTCGGCGCGTTCTCGCCGGACGTCGCGGCGGCGGCCCGGCAGTTCTTCGAGCGGCGCTGGATCGACGCCGAGCTACGGCCCGGCAAGCAGGACGGCGCCTTCTGCGCCTCCCCCGCCCCGCACCTGCACCCCTACGTCCTCTACAACCACACCGGCAACCTGCGCGACGTGATGACCCTGGCCCACGAGCTGGGCCACGGGGTCCACGGCTGGCTCGCCCGCAAGCAGACGATGTTCAACTACGACACCCCCCTCACCACGGCGGAGACGGCCTCGGTCTTCGGCGAATTCCTGGTCTTCGACCACTTGCTGGAGACCGAGACGGACCCCAGGGTGAAGCTGGCGCTGCTCTGCGGAAAGATCGAGGACGCCTGCGCCACCGTGTTCCGCCAGGCCGTCCTGACGCGATTCGAGCAGGCGGCGTTCGCCCGCCGCACGGAGGGGCGATTCAGCCCCGAGACGGTCTCCACCCTCTGGCTGGAGGCGAACCGCCCGTACTACGGGGAAGCGGTCGATCTCTCGGACGGATACCGCTGGGGGTGGTCCTACATCCCGCACTTCATTCACTCCCGATTCTACTGCTACAGCTACGTCTTCGGGGAACTCCTGGTCCTTTCCCTGTACCGCCGCTACAAGGAGGAGGGGCCCACCTTCGTACCGAAGTACGTCCAGCTTCTCACGGCGGGCGGGTCGGACGCCCCCGAGGCTCTGCTCCGGCCGCTTGACGTGAACTTCCGTGATCCCGTCTTCTGGCAGAAGGGGTTTGACGAGATCCGGGCGCTGGTCGAGCGGGTGGAGGCGCTGGCGGTGGAAGTCGAGTTTCCCCGCGCGTGCGCCTGATGCCTACCGCCAAGGCGCCACGAGACAAAAAATCCCGACGACCGGATGGCGCGCGTGCACCGGTCGTCGGGATCGAATCAACCTCTGCGAATGAGACCGCCGTCTCTAGCCGATTGCCTTCTCGGTCTGCGGATCGAAGGCGTGCAGCTTCTCCACGGTGGCGGCGAGCTTGATCTTCTGTCCCACCTTGACGGGGGTGTCGGGGCTCACGCGGGCGATGAGCTCGGCCGGGCCGGCCTTCACGTCGAGGTAGATCTCGTGGCCGATCGGCTCCACCACCTCGACCATGGCGTCGAACACGGTATTGGCCGGACTCTGCGGCGTCGCCTCTTGCAGCTCCTCGGGCCGGATGCCCATGGTGACCGGCTTGCCCGTGTAGGCGGCCAAAGCCTTGGCCCTCGATGACGGCACCACCACGTTGATGCCGGGGTTCGTGAAGAAGAGCTGGCCGTCCTTGCTGGTCACGGTGCAGGTCACGAAGTTCATGGCGGGAGAGCCGATGAAGCCGGCCACGAACTGGTTCTGCGGGTGGGCGTAAACTTCCAGCGGGGCGCCGACCTGCTGGATGAGGCCGTCCTTCATGATCACGATCCGGTCGCCCATGGTCATGGCCTCGACCTGGTCGTGGGTCACGTAGATGACGGTGGCCTGCAGCCGGTCGTGGAGTTTCTTCAGCTCGGCGCGCATGGCCACGCGCAGCTTGGCGTCCAGGTTGGACAGCGGCTCGTCGAAGAGGAAGACCTGGGGCTTTCGCACGATGGCGCGCCCGACCGCCACACGCTGGCGCTGGCCGCCCGACAGGGCGCGCGGCTTGCGCTGGAGCAACTCCTGGATTCCCAGGATCTCGGCCGCCTCACCCACGCGCTGCTGGATCTCCGCCTTCGGGAACTTGCGCAGCTTCAGACCGAAGGCCATATTGTCGTACACGGACATGTGCGGGTACAGGGCATAGTTCTGGAAGACCATGGCGATGTCCCGATCCTTGGGGGGGACATCGTTCACCACGCGGTCACCGATCTTGATGATGCCGGTGGTGATCTCCTCCAAGCCGGCCACCATGCGGAGCGTCGTGGACTTCCCGCAGCCGGACGGTCCGACGAGGACGACGAATTCCTTGTCGTTGACCGTCAGATTCACGTCCCGGACCGCGGTCACCTGGTCGAACATCTTCCCGACATTTTCCAGCGTTACTTGCGCCATAGTCTTCGCCTGCCTCCTTTTGGCCTGCCGCTGCGCAGGAGCCTGTTGAACGGATCGCCTCACCGCCCCCACCCGGGTCGACGTCCCTCCATGAGGATTCGGGGCCGTGAGGCGCGAACCACGGGACCCGGGTGAATCGGGGGTGATTCTATGTAACCTTGGATTCGAAAGGCAAGCGAAATCGCAGGGCGATGCCGGCTTCGATGCGTTTCGGCCCGGCTCGAACTTGCTTGACCTGCCTGCGACTATTGAGACACAATAGCACCCCTTGTGACGCGGCCCCACGCCCGCCGGCTGGCGTGGGGCCGCGGGCGATCCGGAGACGATCATGACGCTTGCCGTCCCTCAGAAGATCCGGGTGCGATTCGCCCCCAGCCCCACCGGGTACCTGCACGTCGGCGGGGTGCGTACGGCCCTCTACAACTGGCTGATGGCCCGTGCCATGGGCGGGACCTTCGTGCTCCGCATCGAGGACACCGACGTGGAGCGATCCACCGAGGACGCGGTGCGCGCCATCCTGGACGGGATGCGCTGGCTGCGCCTGGATTGGGACGAGGGGCCGGATATCGGTGGCCCCGTTGGGCCCTACCGTCAGCTGGAGCGGGAAGGACTCTACCGGGAGCAGGTGCAGCGCCTCGTCCGGGAGGGGAAGGCCTATCCCTGCACCTGTGCGGCCGAGGAGCTGGCGGCACGGCGGAAGGCCGCCCTGGCCGCCAAGCAGCCGCTGCGCCATCTCTGTCCGTGCCGCGAACAGGGCCCGACGACCGGCCGGCGACAGGCCATTCGGTTTCACGTCTCCGGGCAGGAGACGGTGCGCTGGGACGACCTGGTCCAGGGTGGCATCGAGGTGGCGGCGGAGGAGATCGACGACTTCATCATCCTGCGTTCGGACGAGCGGGAGACGCCCGTCTACAACTTCGCCGCCGTGGTGGACGACGCCCTGATGGGGATCACGCACGTGGTGCGGGGGGCGGACCACATCCCCAATACCCCGCGGCAGATCCTCCTCTACGGGGCGCTGGGGTACCCGCTGCCGGCCTTCGGCCACATCCCCCTGGTCCTGGGGACCGACCGGGAGAAGCTGAGCAAGCGCCACGGCGACGTGGCCCTGCAAGACTACCAGGCGAAGGGGTACCTCCCCGATGCCCTGGTAAACTACCTGGTGCGCCTCGGCTGGGCGCACGGGGACCAGGAGATCTTCACCCGGGATGAGCTGGTGGCGGCCTTCCGGCTCGAGAAGGTCGGCTCCGCGCCGGGCGTCTTCGACCACGCCAAGCTGGACTGGCTAAACGCGCTCTGGATCCGCCAGACGCCGGCGGAGCGCATGGCGGACCTGGTGGCTCCGGACTCCGGCCAACCCGTCCGCCGGAGTCCGGCTGCCAAGCGCGGCGGCGGCTTCCACCGGAAGTTCCTCGCCCCGCGGCCTGCGGGCGCGCACCCGGTCGATGGCCGTCGTCCGGGTCATGATGAGCAGCCAGGCGAGCACGGTGCCGCCACGAGCCGAAGGCGGCGGAGAAGTTCCTGACCGCCAGGCACCTGGCCAACCTGGCGGCGGTGCGTCGCGTGGCGGCGGAGACCGCGGACTTCTCGGCCGAAGGGCTGGAGCAACAGGTGCGCGCGCTGGCCGAGCAGGGCGGGGGCAAGCTGATCGACTACGCCCAGCCGATCCGGGTGGCGCTCACGGGCACGACGGCGAGCCCGCCGATCTTTCCCGTCCTGGTTCTGCTGGGGCGGGAGGCGGTCCTGGCCCGGCTGGATGGCGCACTGGGCGCGCGGTAATTCTGCAGAGGCGCATGGGAGCAGGGCGGAATTGCGAATTGCGAATTGAGAATTGAGAAGTGACGGACTCTGCCTGTCCGATCATCCGGAGGATAGCGTGGCAACGAACCAGGTCTTGGAACGATTGAAGGAGCAACTGGCGCTGCTCGAGCGGGAGCTGCGCGTGGAACTGCCCGAGCGGATCCGAATTGCTCGGGAACTGGGTGATATCCGCGAGAACGGGGAATTCGAGGTCGCCAAGGACCGGCAGGGCTTCGTCTCGGCGCGCGTCAATCATCTGCAGCAGCGGATCGCGGAGCTGTCCAGCATCGATCTGTCCCAGGTTCCCAAGGACCGGGCGGCGTTCGGATCGACCGTCACGCTGGTGGACGAGGAGACGGGGGAGGAGCGTGTCTACCGGCTGGTGGCCTCGGAAGAAGTGGACACCTCCAAGGGATGGATCTCCCCCGGCTCGCCGGTGGGGCAGTCACTGATCGGCAAGCGCGAGGGGGACTCGATCGTGGTCCGCACGCCCACCAGCGCCCGCCGCTACGAGATCACCCGCCTGGTCACACTGCACGACCAACTCGCCGAGGAGACGGAGGAGCCAAATGGATAGACGGTCAACCTGGGCGCTGCTCACGGAGTACACCCAAAACGAAAGCCTGCTGAAGCACGCCCTGGCGGTCGAGGCGGCCATGCGCGCCTACGCCGGGACGCTGGGCGGCGACACGGAAGAGTGGGGTGTCGTCGGGCTGATCCACGATTTCGACTACGAGCGGTATCCCAGCGCCGAAGCCGGCCACGCCATCAAAGGGGCCGAGATCCTCCGGGAGAAGGGCTACCCCGAGCACATCGTGAAGGCCGTCCAGTCGCACGCCGACTACTCCGGGGTGCCCCGCGAGACGCCGATGGAGAAGGCCCTCTTTGCCTGCGACGAGCTCTGCGGGTTCGTCACCGCCGCCGCACTGATCCGGCCGACCAAGAGCGTCCTGGACCTGGAGGCGTCCTCGGTGCGGAAGCGGATGAAGGACAAGGCCTTCGCCCGGCAGGTGAGTCGGGAGGACATCGTGAAGGGGGCGGAGCAACTGGGAGTGGACCTCAACGCGCATATCGCCTTCGTCATCCAGGCGATGCGCGGCGCCGCCGACGAGCTGGGGCTGCGCGGCACGCTGTAGCAGGCGGCTGAAAAAGGCCCATCTGCGGCGTTGGCGCGCTCGCGCGGCGCTGCGGCGTACACGTAAGTACGCCTCGCGCCCCGCATCACGCGCCGCCTTGCATCTGGGCCTTTTTGAGCAGCCTGAGCGAAAGCGGGTTTTTCAGCAGCCTGCTCGGACTGAGAGGAGCAGAGGAGCGCGGGAGCAGCCGCGAGATTGCTGGAAAGCGTCATCGCTGCTCCCCAGCACCCATGCGCCTCCGCTGGTTTTGGCTTGACAAGCGTGGGGGCGATCGCCGATACTCTGTCGTTCCAAAGGCAAAGGCGAGGCCTTTGGATTTTGTTCTTTACGAATGCGTTGCGGGGTCGTCTAACGGTAGGACAGCAGACTCTGGATCTGCCTATTGGGGTTCGAATCCCTGCCCCGCAGCCATACACAACCGAATACGCTTGGCCCTATCGTCTAGCCCGGCCTAGGACGCGGCCCTCTCAAGGCTGAAACTCGGGTTCGAATCCCGATAGGGCCACCAACCAATGTTGGTGGGTAGTTAAGTGAGGTGGGTTTTAGGAACATTCGAATGTTCCTAGAACCCATTTTGCTTTTCAGGCTTCCAGCGCCAACAATCGCACCGCATGATCGTCGTAAAATCCAACCGCCTGCTTGAGTTGCGGTGGCCGGATCGTCGTGTAGACCAGGGTCGTGTCGATCCGCGTATGCCCCTGGAGCGCCCGCACTTCTTCGAGGTTCCCGTGCTCCCCAAGCACCTCCATGGCCACGCCGTGTCGAAGATCATGGGGCTTGAGCGTCGGTAGCCGATCTGTGCCCCATACGCCTTGCAGAGCCGCCAGATGTCCTTGCGGTGGCGAGATCCACGGTCGGGAGGTCTCGCGTGCGCCCGCGCCGGCCGCCCTCGCCCGCCTGGTGGACGTTCTTGAAGACCCATGTGACAGAGCTCGTCGCCCTCGATTTCTTTACCGTGCCGACGATCGGCTTCAAGGTCCTCTTCGTGCTGATCGTGCTGGCACACAATCGGCGGAAGGTCCTCCATTTCAATGGGACCACGCACCCGACCGCCCAATGGACGGCGCAGCACCTCGTCGAGGCCTTTCCCTGGGAGACCGCGCCCAAGTATCTCCTCCGCGATCGCGGTGCGGTATACGGCGAGGGGTTTCAGCGGCGTGTCGCGAACTTGGGGATGGACCAAATCCTGACCGCCGGTCGGAGCCCCTGGCAGTGTGCCGTTGCAGACCGCCTGATCGGGAGCGTCCGGCGGGAGTGCCTGGACCATGTGATAGTCTTCAGTGAGGCCCGCCTCCGGCGTCTGCTCGCCAGCTACTTCCACTGCTATAACACCGTGAGGCCGCACAGCGCCCTGGGCTATCGGCCCCCGGCGCCCGCAGCACGGGCGATCCCTGCGCTCGCCCCGATGCTGCTTCCTGCGCTGGCATTAGGAGCCGGCTTGAATTAACATGTTGGGTGGACCAATCAATTGGGGCAGGTCATGCGTCCCAACGAAACCCGGCATCGGGGTCGAGCTTGACGAAGCCGCGTTGTGGAGATACGCGGTAGAGTGGTGAGTCCCTGTGGACCCCGAGCGACTTTCCGAGGAGATCCGACCGTGACTGAAGAGGGAAGAACCAAGATCGGCATTGGCCTGTTGGGCATGGGCTCGATGGGGAGAGCCCATAGCAGTGCGTATTGCCGGCTCCCCCAGGTCCGAGCGGGTGCCAAGCCGGAACTGATTGCGCTGATGTGCCGCTCGGCCGAGAAGGGGTCTGCGTTCGCTGCCCGGTTCGGCTTTGCCGAGTGGCGGGACCGCTGGCAGGACCTGATTGCCGATAACCGCGTTAACCTGCTCGACAACACCGGGCCGAACGGACTGCACGCGGAGCCGTGCATCGCTGCGGCCCGGGCCGGCAAACACGTGTTCTGCGAGAAGCCCCTGGCGCGGAACGCCGCCGAGGCGCTGGAGATGCTCACGGCAGTCCGTGCGGCGGGCGTCGTCCACATGTGTGGGTTCAACTACCGGTTCTTGCCGGCCGTGCGCCTCGCCAAGCACCTCATCGCGGACGGACGATGCGGAAGAATCCTGCAGTTCCGGGCGCGCTATCTGCAATCGTCGCTGGCGGATCCGGCGATTCCGTTCCGCTGGCGGTCGGATCACGAGCACGCCGGGCACGGGGTGCTGGGCGATCTGGGCTCCCACGTCGTGGACCTCGCGCGCTTCCTGATCGGGGAGCCGGTCCGGGTGACGGGCTCGTTGGCCACCTTCATCACCGAGCGGCCGCTGGAGGACGCGCCGGACCGCCGCCTGCCCGTGACCGTCGATGATGCGTTCCAGGCGATCGTCGAGTTTGCCGGGGGAGCCAGCGGTGTCCTGGAAGCCTCGAAGGTCTGCCTGGGAAGCAAGAACCGGTTGGAATTCGAGGTCAACGGGACCGACGGGAGTCTCCGGTTCACGCTGGAACGAATGAACGAGTTGGAGGTCTACCTCCGGTCGGATGAAGGAACCCCTCTGGCGGGGTTTCGACACATCAACGTGACGGATGCCACGCACCCCTTCATGGCCGCGTGGTGGCCCCGGCACCCTTTGGGATGGGACCAGACGTTCGTGCACGAAATCGGGTGTCTGTTTGACGCCATCGAGGGGCGAGAAGCCATCGCGCCAGACGGTGCGACCTTCGAGGACGGCTATCGGGCGGCGGCGCTCTGCGACGCGATCGCCGAATCCG
>JAPLLC010000186.1 GCA_026387775.1 Candidatus Methylomirabilota bacterium
GCCGCAATCCAGTCCGAGACCCGCGACAATCCTCCCCGCCAGAACCTGGGCGGGATCACGGTTGTCGGCTCAGATTCAAACCGCTTCAACTGCGCCTGGACGGACAAGTATTTCGTCTTCGGCACACGGCCCTGTGTGGCGCTGGTTGCCGAGACATTCCTCGGCAAGCACCGCTCCGTGGCCAAGGCTCCGCCCGGCGACGGCCTGTTTTTGACGCCCGCACCGCGTAGCGCAGGCGAGGCGGGAGCGCCGAGACGACGCCCGGTCGAGTCCACCTCATCGTCAAGCCGCCGCCCGCAGCGCCGGACGAGCTCTGGTCCGGGGGCGCGACCGGTTCATCCGCGACCTGCCCAGCAGCCGGCAGCTTCGGAAGGCGAGGCGAAAAAGAAGCGTCGGCGAAGCCGGAAGCCGAAGGCGGCCGCGGGATCGGCGTCCCGGCCGGCCGGCGAAGTCTGACGCATGGCCGAGGCGCGCGTGCCGACGAAGGACGAGCATTTCGGAACCGGCCTGGGTCTCTACGGACATGACCGGTACGAGGAGGCCCTGCTTGAATTGCAGAAGGCGGTGGGGGCGGATCCCCAGTTCGCCGACGCCCATCTGGCCATCGGCCACACGCTGCACAAGCTGAAGCGACTGCCCGAGGCGGTTGAGGCGATCAAGCGGGCCATCGCCATCAACCCGCAGGAACTCCTCTACCATACCAGCCTCTCCACCGTGTATCGGGATCTCGGGATGATCCCCGAGGCGGAGGAGGAGATGGCGATCTCGCATCAACTGCAGCGCGGCTGGTGAGTCCTAACAGGCTGCTGAAAAGGGCCCATCTGCGGTGTTGGCTCGCTTAGGCACTCGTTGCGGCGTACCGGAAGTACGCCTCACTCGGCCTTACGCTCGCCGCCTTGCATCTGGACCTTTTTGAGCAGCCTGAGTGAAGCGGGATTCTCATCAGTCTGCGAGAGCTGAATCGGCCATGGCTCAGATGCTTTCGACGAACCCCGCCGACATCGCCGTCAACCGCGAGCAGCGTGAGATGCGCATCCGGTGGCAGGACGGCCACGAAAGCGTGTACCCCTTTGACCTGCTTCGCATCGGGTGCCCGTGCGCTCTCTGCAACGACCAGCGGAGCCGCACGGCCAGCACGCTTCCCAGTCTCACGGTTCTGAGCGGTCCCGTAGTGAAGATCGGGGAAGTGCAGGCGAACGAGGTCAAGCCGGTCGGCCGGTACGCGATCAATTTCTCCTGGAGCGACGGTCACGACAGCGGAATCTACGCCTTCGCGTACCTGCGGGATATGTGTCCGTGCCCGACCTGCCGGGCGGCGCAGGGGGCAGCCTCCTCGCGAGAATGAGGAGGAGATCGCTGATGCGTGGCGTCCGGCGCCGATGACCCGTCCGTGAGAGGAATGGTATGACGCAAACAGGAGAGAGGAAGAGCGGTCAGGGGCGCGCCCGTCGACGCCGACCGCGCCGCGCCGAGAAGCCGCCGCCGCAAGCGCAGCCGGCGACCCCCCGCTGGACCGGCGAGCCGGGGCCCAAGATCTGCCGGAAGTGCGGAGGTCGCATGCATCCGGCAGACTGGATTTGGCAGAAGTACGGCCTGTGCTTGGGCTGGCGGTGCGCCAACTGCAAGGAGAAGGTGATGGCGCGCTCGCTTCCCTTCAAGGGGTTGCGGAAGCGGACGCTCGACCCGGACGAGATCGCGACCGCCGCCGCGACGAAGGCGGCGAAGGCCGATCCGGAGAAGACGCCCCGAGTCGCCCTTCCTCCTCATATGCGATAGAAACTCCTTCGCGATCCGCGGTGACCCAAACCTCCCGGCATGACCCGGGTCGCGGACCGCGCGGAACCGGATAGACCATGAAGGCGATCCTGCCCCTCCCCTCCGGTGGCTTCGGCCTGACCGAGGTGTCCCCGCCCGAGATCGGGCCGGGGGAGATCCTGGTCGAGATGCGGGCCTGCGGCCTGTGCGGTACGGACCTGGCCAAGCTGGCGCACCCCGAGGCTGCGGCGGGCGTCAGACTCGGCCACGAGCTGGCCGGCGTCGTGCGGGCGGCGGGCTCCGGGGTGACACGATTCGCCGTCGGGGACCGCGTGACGGCGGCGCACCACGTCCCGTGCGGGGCGTGCTGGGCTTGCCGGCACGGCAACGAGTCCATGTGCCCGCAGTTCAAGACAACGCAGATCGATCCGTGCGGGTTTGCCGAGTTGATCCGGATCCCCCGGCTCCATACGGAGCAGGTGACCTTCCGCCTCCCCGAGGGGTTGTCCTTCGAGGAGGCGTCGTTTGCGGAGCCGCTGGCCTGCGCCGTGCGGGCTATCGACCGCTCTCAGGCGCTGCCGGGCGATCGGATTGCCGTGGTGGGAGGCGGCGGGATGGGGATCCTGATCGCGCAGGCCTTGCTCGCGCGCGGGGCGGACCCCATCGTCGTGGACATCGCCCACACGCGGCTCTCACTGGCCACGGCCCTGGGTGTCCGGACAGTCATCAACCCGGCTCGGGACGACCTGGGGAGGACGCTGGCCGGCCTGACGGACGGCGCGGGAGTCGACGGAGCCATTCTCACCGTCGTCAACGGACGGATCCTGAAGGACATCCAGGCGTGGGTTCGATCCGGTGGCCGGATCAACGTCTTCGCGGGTGCCGCGGACGGTCCAGACCTGTCCGTGGACTTCCTTGATCTGTACCATCGCGAGGTGGCGGTCTTCTCTACCTATTCCTCGGGCCCGGCGACCCTGGCGGACGCCTTCGCGCTCTTGGCGAGCGGCCGGGTCCGGGTCGGGCCGCTGATCAGCCATCGGCTTCCGCTGAGCGCGTTTGACGAGGGGGTGCGACTCCAGCGGGGCGGCCAAGCCACAAAGGTGGTTTTCCATCCATGACGCCAACAGCCGATCTTCCCGC
>JAPLLC010000238.1 GCA_026387775.1 Candidatus Methylomirabilota bacterium
ACAATTCGGGCGTCTCCTCGGGAGAACTCTTCGGCCGGGCCTCGCTATCTTTCTTCGTCGTCACGGTTGCTCCTTTTCACGCCGCACCATCGAGCCGGAGAGAGTATACGTCCCTTCGGCCGTCGGGTCAAATGCCGGACGTCCAAGCTAGATGTGGATCTCGATGATGTCCCCTTCCTGGACGACGTAGTCGCGCTGGACCCTCTGACCATCGAACTTACCGGAGCCCCAGATGCGGGCGAATTTCAATTGATGGGCGAAGTCTTTGTGGATGCTCTCCGCCATCTCCAGGACGGTGCTCCCGCGCGGGAGGACCACCGGCGACTTCATGGAGGGCTCCTCACCCGGCGGCTTGCAGTAGACCCGGACGATGCCGAGGTTGTCGTAGATCATCCGACGCAGCGCCTCCAGGCCCTGGGCGGTCTGCGCGGACACGGAGACGATGGGGAAGCGGGACTCGTACACCGACCGGAGGATCTCCAGGGTGTCGTCCGCCCCCGGCGCGTCCATCTTGTTGGCAACCAGGATCGCCCGCTTCCGCGCCCACCCGATCGCCGGGGCCTCCGCATCCCCCAGAGAGACCAGTTTCACCTTGCTTCGCTCGAGGATGGCCAGCACCTGCTCCAGCTCCTCCAGCACCGCCCCGCTCGCCAGGTCGCCGACGAGCAGGCACAGATCCGCCGGGCGGACCAGCGAGGGCACCCAGGGCTCCATGTAGGTATCCGACACCGCGGGGAGGTCGACGAGTTGGATCTGGATATTGACGTAGGGCATCATCCCGGCGATCGGCTTCCGCGTGGTGAAGGGATACTCGCCGACCTCGGTGGAGGCCTTGCTGAGGATTGCGACCAGCGCCGACTTCCCGGAGTTGGGCGGCCCGACCAGGACTACCTGCCCCACCCCCTCGCTGTCGACCGCTATCGAAAAACCGCCCTTGCGCCGTCGCGCCTGTTCCGCGTCGTCTTTCAGCTTGGCGCGCCGCCGCTTCAGGTCGCCGCGCAGATGCTCCGTCCCCTTGTGCTTCGGGATGACGGCCAGCATCTCCTCCAGCGCCGCCAGCTTCTCCTCGGTTCCCTTCGCCTCCCGGAAGCGCTTCTCCACCTCCAGGTACTGGGGGGTCAGATTCGCCGGCATTCTGCTCTCATAACCGTTCCGTCAGTGTCGTGGGTCGGTAGTCGGTCGCACACTCGCCGGGGCCACCAGGGCCTCCCTCCGACGCCTGACCCCCGTCGAGGCCGGCTCCCCCTTACCCCGGGTCGGTCCGCTCGGAGAGCGGACCTCCGTGCCGGGGAGGGGGTCGCCCGCGGGGGCGGCGCTCCGGGAGACCCTGGTGGCCCCTGGTGTCGTCGCTGAACGCTTACCTGCTCTCTGTCGCCGCCCCACCTCGATCGCGAATCGGGTGAAGTCGGTCAGCACGTCCGCCCTTCCCGCGCGGCCAGTCCCTTCTGATGATGCGGAAGCAGGCTGGCATAGATGGCGAAGTTGAGCGGGGTGGGCACGCCAAGCGTGGCTCCGTACCGCACCACCGCCCCCATCAGCGCCTCGACCTCGAGCCGGTTCCCCTGCTCCAGATCGTGAGCCAGCGAGGAGCGCATCCCGGGCTGCAGCGACCGGGCGAAGGCCACCGCCCGCTCCGCCGCATCGGCGGGAAGCGCGACCCCGTTTGCCCGCCCCACCGCGACGATCTCGTCCATCACCCCCCGGTAAAACCGCGCGGTCTCCGGGCAGGCCAGGATGTCGCCGATCCCCAGCCGCGTCAGCGCCGTGACCCCGCCGTGGGCGCAGATGAACACGTACTTCTCCCACAGATCCACCATGATCCGCGGCGAAGCCTCGGCGTTGATCTTGGCGTTCTTGAGCACGGCGAGGATCCGATCCACGCGGGGGGAGGGGCGGCTGTCCCGCTCGCCGAACCTGATCGTGCGCGGGCCGGCGGTCTGGGCGATGACTCCGGGCGCGCTGATGGTGGAGAGGATGTGCACAACCCCGTACAGGACTCGCCCCGCGCCGAGGATGCGCTCGATCTTCTCCTCGTTGTCGACGCCGTTCTGGAGGCAGAGCACCGACGTCTCGGCCCCGACCAGGGGACGGATCTTCTCGGTTGCCGTTTCGGTGTCGTAGGACTTCACGCAGAACAGGATCAGCTCGACTGGGCCGATCGCGGCGGCGTCATCGGTCGCCTTGGGCCGCACGTGAAAATCCCCCGCGACGCTGTTCACTTGCAGGCCATCGCGCTGGATCGCCGCGAGATGCGCCCCGCGTGCGACAAATGTCACGTCCTCTCCCGCAGCCGCCAAGAGGCCGCCGAAATATCCCCCGATCCCCCCGCTCCCCATCACTGCAATGCGCATCTGAGGCTCCTTTGATGAATGGTGTGTCTTATACCAAACATTTCAGCGCAAAGCTCGCAAAGGCCGCAAAGAGAGCCAGGATCTGTCAGTCCCCCTCGAAGCGCAGCTCTCGCGTCATGAGCCCGACGACCGCTTCCCGAGGCTCCTGCCCCTCGAAGAGCACCCGGTGGACCGCTCGACAGATCGGCATCTCGACGCCGAACCGCTCGGCCAACCGGACGACGGAGCGGCATGCATTGACCCCTTCCGCCACCGCCCGTGAACTGCTCAAGACGTCTGCAAGCGACGATCCCCCCGCCAGCCGCTTCCCCAGTGTCCGGTTGCGGGAGAGGTCTCCCGTGCAGGTAAGGATCAAATCTCCGATCCCCGCCAGTCCCGCGAAGGTCGCGGCCTGCGCGCCCATCGCCACACCGAGGCGGGTGGTTTCGGCCAAACCCCGGGTGACGAGCGCGGCGCGCGCATTCGTCCCCAGTTCCAGCGCGTCCACGATGCCGGCGGCAATCGCGATCACGTTCTTGACGGCCCCTCCCAGCTCCACCCCCAGGGGGTCGGTCCCTGCATACACGCGGAGAGGTCCACCACTCACCGCCTCTTGAACCCTTTGCGCCACCTGTGGAACCTGGGCCGCCGCGACCACGGCCGTCGGCCGCCGCGCCGCGACTTCACGCGCGAAGCTCGGTCCGGACAGGACGGCCAGCGCCGCATGCTGGACGGGCGGGAGCGTCTGCCGCATGACCTGGGACATGGTGCAGAGGCTCTCCGTCTCGATCCCCTTCGTCGCGCTGACCAGGACAGCATCGGCGCAAAGATAGGCACGCGCCTCTTCCACCACCCGTCGAAACACATGGGAGGGAACGACGAAGATGACAAACGTCTGACCGACCAGGGCCCGTTCCAACACCGACGTCGGGAGCACCGACGGCGGAAGCGGGACGCCAGGCAGGTAGGTGGCGTTCTCCCTCGTGCGGATCATCTCGTCCACCAGGTCGGCCTCGTATACCCAGAGCATCACCTGCCGATACCGGTCGGCCAAGATACAGGCCAGACTCGTCCCCCAGGCCCCGGCCCCGACGATGGCCACCGATTCCAGTGAATCAGCTTTCGTCGCCATCAATTGCTTGATACCTCCGCGGGCCCCGGTCCGCCCTTGATCTCGAAATCCTCCAGGTTGATCCCCAGGCCCACAAGATTCGTTCCTTCGACATCCAGCCCATATC
>JAPLLC010000121.1 GCA_026387775.1 Candidatus Methylomirabilota bacterium
CTGGAGTCGGCCCTCCAGGAGTTCTGCAAGCGGTACCAGCTCCCCGGCATCTACCGGGTGATGGACTGGCACCGGGCGGTGCGCGAGTTCTTCCGAACCAAGGAGAGGGGCGGGGAGTACGACACCCCGTTCATCCACGCCGACGAGTCGGAGACCTCGCTCTCGCTCTACCTCACCCCCGAGATGGTCGACATGACCAAGGCGGTGGACACCGAATCCGTCCAGTTCCTGCCGGGCGGCCACTTCGACTCCTCGGTGGACATGTACACCCGGCCCCACCGCTGGAGCGAGGGGGAAGGCCACTTCGCCATCGAGATCAAGGGCACGCCGGAGGGGGTGGTCGGCAAGGCCACCCACGCCACCCCCCAGAAGGCCAAGCGCCCCCTGGTGGCGATCCTGCGCTATCTCACCTTGGTGCAGGACGAGATCCTGGCGGCCTTCCCCTCCGGGAAGCTACCGCCGGTGGAGAAGACCACGCTGCGCGACCCGAAGGAGCTGGCCCCCTACCTCCAGGAGCCGATGAGCCCCGGCTGGAAGTCAGTCTACGGGCTGCCCCTGGTCGGTCCGCGATAGCTTGCACGGGCCGTTCTGAAGAGCGGAAACGAGGGGGAGACGGGGAGATCGGGAGAACCGGCGCCCCTCACCCCACCTCCCCCTCACCCCCTCACCTTGTCGCTGCTTGATGCGAGGCACGCCATGGGACACTACCGGTACTTCTTGGCCATCCAGACGCGGCTGCCTGAAGACTATCTCAAGGACGCGGAGTTCCGGCGGAACCTCGATATGCTGCAGCGACTTGGATTCGATGGGGTGGAGCTGAACATCCAGGATCCGGAGAGCGTGGAGCCTGCCTGCCTCAAGGCCTTCCTCGCGGAGTTCGGCTTGGTCCTTTCAATGTTCGCCTCGGGTCTCACCGCCAAGACCTTCCAGCTCTCGCTGGCAGCCTCGGATGAGGCGCGCCGCAGGGAGACGATCGGTCGCACCGCCCGCTTCCTGGAGTTCGCGCACGAGTTCGGCGCGGGGGTGATCGCCGGCTACCTCAAGGGCGCCCCCCAGGAAAACGGGCCGGGCGCGCGGGAGCGGCTTGCCGCCTCTGTGTTGGAGCTGGCGCCGGTCGCCGACCGGCTCAAGACCCCCCTGCTCATCGAGGCGGTGAACCGCTATGAATCGCCGGTCGGCCACAGCCTGGCCGATACCTGGGACATCGCCCGCCGCGCCGGCAGCCCCTTCGTGCAGATCCTCCCGGATACCTTCCACATGAACATCGAGGAGGCGAACATGCGGCAGGCCATCGGCGCGCACCGGGCCTGCTTCAGCTCCTTCCACCTCTCGGATAACACCCGGCACTTCCCCGGCCTCGGGGCCCTCGATTTCGCCGCGATCATCGGGATGCTCGACGAACTGGGCTACCAGGGCAAGCTGGCCATCGAGGGGAACGTGCGAACAAGTTTCGCTGCGGACGTGGAGGTGGCGATGCAGTGCCTCGGGCCGCTCCTGACTCGGAAGGACAACCGCCTGCCCTAGCGGCCGCTGGAAGACCCGCTTTCGCCCAGGCTGCTCAAAGAGGTCCAGATGCCAGGCGGTGCACCCATCCTTTGGATGGGTACCCGCAGATGGGCCTTCTTCAGCAGCCTGTTAATCCTTTCCTGGTGCGATCCCCACCCAAGTCAGACACTCGTCGCTGGAAACCCGCGTCCGCGCAAACCGGTTCGCGGGCGCCTCGTCAACCGGGTAGCCGATGGGGATGACGAGCATGACCCGCTGGGTCTCCGGAATCCCCAGCACCTCGTGGAAGACCCAGGGATAGCGGAGGGAGGCTACCTGGGGGCAAGTGCCCAGGCCCTTCCCGTGCGCGAGGAGCATGAGCGCGAGGGCGACCGCCCCTACGTCCATCACCGCCAGCTCCATGAATAGCCGCTCCATGGTGAGGACGATGACCTGGGGAGCGTCGAAGAACCCGACCCCGAAAAGAGCCCACTCGCCCTTGCGTACCTTGTCGGCAGAGGCGACGCCGAGTGCCTCGGTCACGGCATTCCCCACCTCCAGCCGGCGCGTCTTGAATCGCTCGGGAAGATTCTGGGGCCAGCCCATCTCGGGCTTGCCGACCGGGTCGGCCTTGGCCGCCTCGCGAAGACCTTCCCGGAGCGTCTTGATACGCCCGCCCCCCACGATCCTGAACTCCCACGGCTAGGTGTTGGCCGCCGACGGCGTCCACTGAGCCGCTTCCACGATCTCCCGCAGGACGGCGGGTGGCACCGGGTCGGGCCGGTACGCCCGGATACTCCGACGGCCGAGGATCGCCTCTTCAATTCGCATGCGCGGTTTCCTTTCGCCCTTGAGGTGAGTACGGCAATCAGAAATTGGTGTGCACGCCGGAGAGATCCGCGAGAGCCGAGAGGTGGAAGAGATCGTACCCGATTGTTCAACCAGGGGCCAAGGCATCTCGCCGTGGCGAGCGACCGCAGGGAGCGTGAGCTACTTCGTGACGAGCTGCTCCAGCTTGCTTGCGTTGATCTCCACTACCAGGGCCCCCACGGGCTTTCCCTCGAACAGGACAGGGAGCGACACCTGGATCTCGTACACCTTGCCGCTGTCGTCGAGCTCGGGCGGTCCCTGCCAGGACTTCCCCGTTGTGAAGGGGACGTCGAACTTGGCGGAGCCCTTGTGAATGTAGCTGCCGGTCTTCTCGGTGAAGGCGACCTTCTCGCCCTGGGCCGCGTTCAGGAAGGCACCGGTGCAGATCCCGTCGGTCTTCGCCAGCTCCTCCTTGAAGAACTTGGCCGCGTCATTAGTGAGGAAGCCTTGAACGATGGGATCGCTCTCGGCCACGGTCTTCCACTTCGGGTTGTCCATGCCTGGGATCGGGCCCTTCTGGTTCTGGGCAAGCACCGCATCAACCACCACCTTGCTCCCCGCCCAGCCGGTGGCGAGCCAGACCTGCTGGGTGATCTTCTCCTGGATCGCTGGCATGATCTCGAAGACCGATGCTCCCCAAGACACGCTCGCCATGAGGCCGATGATCCCTGCCACCACCAGTCCCATCAACTTTCGCATGACGACTCCTTTCGTGGCGCACGCCACCGTGGGGTTTGGGGGGAGGGACCGTCGGTCCGAGGGTAGAGGTGTCGGGGAAGGTCGACGGTCCCAGCCGTTGGGGATGAATCGAGGCCTTACGCTCAGCCGGGCAAGGATCATGAACACCTTCCGCTGAACTCGGGCGACCATGGCGTGCTCCGAGGAGGAATCCTGGGGCGCGTTGGCGAGTCGAACGTCCTCCGACAGTCTCCAGTCCAGGAGGGGACTGGCAGGCAGCATAAGCACGCCCGCACAATTCTGTCCGCTGCTACTCCGCCAGCGTCTGGCAAGATGTCTGACCACCCTGCCATAGACAGGTCTACGAGGTGGACCGCTGGCCTGCCCGCGTTCTAGTCGCCCTAGTGCCGAGTTCCCATGGTCTCAGATCATCGGTGTTCGAGGAGCCGACGAAGGCGCGGTCCCGTCTGTTCGTCTTCCTTGAGTTCGAGGAGAGGCGTCAGTTCCTGCCAGATGAGTCCCTCCTCGAGCCGACGGTGTTGCCGGAGGGTGATCCCCTCGATGTCGATCCAATCCTGGGCACGGCCCGCGAACGCCTTGAAGACGATGAGATCTTCCGCGCTGCAGGTCAGCAGGGGGACACCTCCGGCCACGGCGAAGGGCGAGGACCGACTCACAGCCCGCTCCTCGAAGGGCATGGCCCCCAGGGCCACGTCGAGGGGGATCCCGTTCAGGCCAAGTAGAAGGAGGACGCGATGTCGCAGCGCGAACGCGCGAGCATCGGGAATGCGGGGCGCAAAAGCCGACAAGAACAGGTCCGCGAATTCGGGTTCCCGTCCGAATCCGCTGATGACGGTAAGGTCGACATCTTGCGTGAGGCGGGGCTCACCCCAGCGCTGGAGGGCCAAGCCCCCGATGAAACAGAAGCCAAACCCTCGGGCGCGGCAGAACTCCTGAACCTCCAGGGCCGCGGCAAAGATGGGATTCACGGGGAGGGGCGGCGGTGAAAGAGGGCCTGCTGCTCGACGAGTCCGGACCAGCAGCGGCGCCCCGGGCTGAGCTTCACCGTCGTCACTAGGGAGAGGAGAGCCTCGCTTGCGGCCAGGGCCCGTTCACCGGAGAGGTGCAGAAGCTCCTCGCGGCGGTTCGCCGCAAGGGCGGGCCCGGCGTCGGTCCACTGTCGCAACCATTCGCGTTGGGTGGCGGCCTCTGGGGTCACGCCTTTCCTCCGGGGCCCATTCGACTGTCGACTGCTCTCATAATATACGACCCCTGGCCATTCATCAACCCTTCTTCCGGGAAGGCGACGATCGCGCCCTGCCCAGGCGGTTGCACCGGGCGGACTTCGGGACAATCCATCGCCAGCGCCAGATGCGTCCGCGAGCGATGGTAATAGGGGTGGGGACCGGTATCGGCACGGGGAAGCCATCTCGACGGCCTTCGTCGAGTCCGCGGTGAATCAGGCATGAGCCGACGCAGAGCCTCGCCCGGTGCGCCTAGCGCCCGAGGAACTCCCGGTAGTTGTCGCGCAGCAGGAGCGCCACGTCTCGCTGCACGTGCTTCGCCGTCACCGTGTAGCCGGACAGCGTGAGGTCCACGTACTTGTCCACCAGGACCTTGGCGATGACCCGCCGGCTGTGCTCCCACTTGTAGATCAACTGGTCCAGGACGCGCGCATCGGCGTGCTGCGGGACGAACATGGTGCCCAGCAGCTCCAGCCGCATCCGGGTGATCTCCTCGACCAGCGACGGGTTGTTCAGGAACCACCAGCAGCCGAAGGGGAGCAGGTTCCCGAACTTCCGGCCCGCGGCGGCGAGCTCGTGCTGATTCTCCCGCGCCAGCATGGTCACCATGAACTTGCTCCGGGGAAAGTCGTGGCAGAGGTTGATCACCGACATCACGTCGGCGATCCCCGTCGCGTCTCCACCCTCCCGCAGGCCCGGGTTCACGCGCAGGCGCGCCCCGATCATCATCGCCCAGGGCTTCCCCTTCTCCGCCAGGACCGGCATCAGACACTCGCGGATGAACCGGTCGCCGGCCGGATTCCGGGGGTCGGGATAGCGGAACTCCGGCGGCAGGCTCGTGGCCACGTAGACCGCCCGCATCTTGTCGAGCCAGTGCACCAGGAACCGCCTCACCTCGTCCACGGTCTTCCCCGAGAAGTCCGGCCGGGCCTCGTACCCCCAGGACGAGAGGTTCGCGCACGCCCCCGGCCAGTCGCGCAGCAAGGGGTCGATCCGCAGCACCGCCGCGAAGCGCGGGTCGCCGCCGGCCTTCGGCTGCCGCTCCCAGATTCCGCGCTCCTGGTCGTCGAAGACCGGGTTGGTCATGGTGATGAGGTCCACGTTGGCGATCTGCATCACCTTATCGATGTACTTGTCGGGGGTCTGCTTGGCGAACCATTTGCGGTACTTCGTGAGCGACTTCTCGTTCGGGTCCAGCCCCAGTCGCTCCAGCGCCGTGAGGACGCCCCGGCATGCCTCGCCGATCGGCGTCCGCTCCACGAACAGGTGCTTCCAGATATGGTCGGCCTGCTCGGTCTTGCTCATGGCCCAGTACTGTTCGTACGGGAGTTTCGTCGCGGGCACAGCGCGAAACACCTCGGCGATCAGGTAGTGGTACGTGACCAGCTCATCCACACCCCAGAGGAGCAGCCCCTCGGGGTTCGGCGAGGCGCCGAAGACGGGCGGGCAGGTGTGGGTGTGCGGATCGCTCACCGGTTGGGACCAGACGGCCTTCTTGACCCACTGCTCGATCTGTGTGCGGCTCATGGCTCTCTTCTCCTCTCTCTCCGCCCCGCCGTGCACGGCCAGGGAAACTAGTTTACCGCCACCACAGCCTGTTAGAACGGCACCCCGGCAGCCACGTAGCAGAACTCCATCAGCTTGAGGGTCTCCAGGTTATCCAGCCGGTCGGTCTGGAACGGCTCGCCCGTCCGCAGGCCGTGGACGAACGCCTGGATCGCGTTGGTGAAGCCTGCCTGGTAGCTCTGCTGCAGGTCGAAGGCGATCGGCGGCTCGTCGCCCCCGACCAGGGACAGCCGATCCCCCTCGAACAGCAGCGTCCCCTTGGTACCCGAGATCTCCAGGCGATCCATCGGCAGCGCCGGGTATCCCGGCGCCGAGAAGTTTCCGTCCAGGGCGCAGATCGGGCCATTCTCGCCCCGCAGCAGGATGCTCGCCGCATCCTCACCCGTCAGGCCCTGGTTGATTTTGGCGACCTGAGCGGAGACGACCATGAGCGGACCCAGCAGGAATCGCAGGACGTCGAGGTGATGAATCAGGGCCTCGAAGATGAGCAGCCTGGGGAACGCCTGCAGGTACGGCTGGCGCTGGAGGAGGAACGGGGTCGTGCCGCCCAGCGAGAGGAAGCCCGAACTGCGCGCCGTCATGCAGGCGTGTGTGGGATCTCCCACCCGGCCGGCCTCGAGCCACTCCCGCGCCATCACGTACTGCGGCCGGAAGCGGAAATTCTCGTGCACCATGAACCGGACGCGGTCGCCGACGTCGCGGACGAGCGCCTCGGCCTCCGCCAGCGTGGGCACCATGGGCTTCTGGCACATCACATGGACCCCGCGATCGGCCGCGATCCGCACGAGAGGCGCGTGTGTCTCCACCGGCGTGACGATGTCCACCGCGTCCGGCTTCTCCTTCTCGAGCATGGTCGCGAAATTGGCGTACGCCCGGGAGACCGCGAACTCGATGGCGCGCGTCCGGGCCTTGTCCAGAACCGCATCGCAGATCGCCACCAACTCGACCCCCGGCGTCTGCTTCCAGCCCGTCAAATGATACGCGCTGAACGTCCCCGCGCCGGCAAAGGCGATCCGCAAGGGTGTGTCCTTAAACGCTCCATTACGAGTCACGCGATTTCTCCTCCGGCCGACAATCCGACCCTGCCTCCTCCGCCGACGAGGAGTCCCCGGTCTGTCCGTCCGTGATCGACACGAGTTGCGCGAAGGTCATGGGTACACCCGAATCGCTCGTCCTTTCCCAGGAAGAGGATGAACCTCAGTGCTTCTGCCCACAATTACGGTGACGTATCGCCGGTCCCCCGGTCCGCCCCTCGGACGCCTAACGCCTCGTCGATGCCGGCTCGCCCTTACCCCGGGTCGGTCCGCTCAAGGAGCGGCCCTCCGTGCCGGGGGCGGCCAATGTATCCGTCATCGAACTTATGTCCGCGTGTACTTAGTGCGTGGGCCGCGGCGGCGAGAGCGCCGTGCCGATGCCGATTCCGAACAGGCCGAGACCCGCGACGGCGAACAGAATCTCGTAGCTTCCCGCGTCCACCAGACGTCCGAGCACCGCGGTTCCGGTGGCGACCCCCGCGAAGAGATTGAAGGCAAAGAGCGAGAAGGCCTTGCCGCGCGCCGCCGGGCTGATCTCCGTGCCGCGGAGCTGCAGCGTGGTATGCAGCCCTACGAAGCCGAGACCGAGAAGCAACATGCTCGCCGCGAAGCCTTGCCAGGGCCAGCGCGGAATCAGGATCAGGTAGGCCGTTCCCATCAGCGCGCCTCCCAGCATCGCCAGCGCGTTTTCCGAGAGGCGGCGGCGCAGCCGCCCCATCAGGAGGCCGCCCGTCATTGTCCCGATCCCGAAGAGGGCGATCAGCAGGCCGACCACGAACTGGTCGAGGCCGTGGCGCTCGGTGCCGAAGGATCCGAGATAGGTCACCCCGCCCCAGAGGAGGAAGCCCTCCAGGAAGATGGCGATGTACACGAACTGGGCGCGACGGTCGCGCAGCAGGTCGGCGAAACGGACGGCGGCTTCCGCGGTCTCCGGCGGCCGCTTGACTTCGAGGCGCCACATCAGGCCGATCGGGATCAGCGCCAGGAGGCCGTAGCCGAGCAGCATGATCCTCCACGAGACGAAATACGCGACGGTGCCTCCGATCGAGGCGGAGAAGGCCAGGGCGGCCGAGGTGACCACCGAAAAGCGGCCGATCACAACCTGGCGTCGGGCGTACTCCACGGTGTCCCCGATGTACACCAATGTGAGCGGGATCACCGCGCCGGCACAGGCCCCGGCCAGGAAGCGGATGATGATGAACTGCCGCGTCGTCACGGCGAGCGCGGAGAGCACGGTACAGAGGCTGAACCCCAGTCCCGCCACGCGGACCACCGCGATCCGACTCCGGCGGTCCGAGAGCGGGCCGTAGACAAGCTGTCCGGCGCCGTAGGCGAAGGCGTAGCTGGTCATCGCCAGCCCCACCGTGCCCGCGGTGGAGCCGAGCGAGAGAGAGATGGAGGGCAGGACCGGCGCCAGGATCCGGACATCCACCGACACCAGGAAGGCCAAGCTGAAGAGCAGGACGATGGGTGTCATGGGATGAGGAATGCGCCCTGAGAAGTTTCGCCAGTCATGGCGGAGCTTGGCCGGAGATGGATTCGCGCTGAACCGTGCCCGGCTGATCCCCCCCATTCCCCCTAGGATCGCTCCAGCATGGCCGACATGAGGGAGGTGTGTCAAGCCAAGATCGCCTGACCCGGCGCATGGAAGATCCTCGACGCGAAATCCGCCGAAATCGGCGGGACCCGTCCCGGATGTCTTTACAGCTAGTGGAGGGATTGATATAAGTGTCCCCATGTCCGAGGTCATCGCCACATCCGCGGGGCAGAGGCGGGATTTTGTCGTCGTCAGCACGGCGCAGTTCTCCATGGCCTTCGCCCTCAACTTCGTGCTGGTGTTTCTCCCCTTCTACATCCACACCATCAGCCCGCTGGGTGACGCAGCGACGTTGCGGTGGACCGGTCTGATCGTGGGGGCCGCGCCGGCCATGGCCGCCTTCGGGTCTACCTTCTGGGGAGGCCTCTCCGATCGATTCAGCCCCAAGACCCTCTTCGAGCGAGGCATGCTGTCCCATGCCATCCTCGTCACCCTGATGGGGTTCACCACGGATCTGCGACTGCTCCTCCTCATCCGGATCGTCCAGGGGTTCATGGGTGGGATCTCGACCATCGGGTTGATCATCGTGGCGGCGATCTCCACCGAGAAAGAGCTGCCCCGCCGCATGGGGACCTACCAGTCCGCCCTCACCCTCGGCCAGATCTTCGCGCCGCCGCTCGGAGCCATGGCCGCCGCCGCCTTCAATTTTCGCGGCGCCTTCCTGGCCTCCGGCCTGATGCTCTTCGGCGTCTGGGCCTTCGCGCATCTCGCGCTCAGCCGCATCCCGCTGCAGCCGCGGCGGCCCGCCGCAGGGGCGATTCCGCGGCGCCAGATCTGGCTGGCCTGGCTCGTGTCCCTGGTGGGCACGATGCACATCGTCTTCCTTCCCAGTGTTCTCCCGACGATCTTGCGTGGCTTCGAGATCCCCGAGCCCCGGCAACTGGTGACCGCCGGCCTCATCGTCTTTGCGTATGGGATGGCGGCCGCGGCAGGCTCGTACGGCTTCAGCCGGCTCGCCGGGAGGATCCCGGTGGGGCGATTGATCCTCGCGACATCGCTCGGCGCCGCGCTGTGCCAGGTGTTCCTCTATCTCGGCAGCGGGCCCGTGGCCTTCACCCTGATCCGGATGGCACAGACCGGCTGCGCGGCCGGCATCTTCCCCTTGATCCTCGCCCAGATCGCCACCAAGACCCAGGGTAAGACCATCGGGCTCATCAATACGGCGCGATTCGCGGGGAACGCCCTCGGCCCGATCATGGCGACCTTCATCCTCTCCCAATCCAACCTGCCCACCCTGTACCTCGTCCTGGGGGCAGGTCTGGCTCTGGCGGCCACCGGAAATTACTTAGGCACACCGGCCGGAGGAAAGAGCGCGGAAGCAGGCTGCTGAAGAAGGCCCATCTGCGGGGATCCAGCCGGTGGCTGGGTACCCCGCTTGCTCGGGCACTCGCTGCGGCGTACCTGGAGTACGCCTGGACCCACCTTCGGTGGGTACCCCGCCCCGGGTACCCGTCGAAAGATGGGTGCGCCGCCTGGCTCCGGACCTTCTTGAGCAGTCTGGGCGAAAGCCGGTTTTTCAGCAGCCTGCCAGGAGGGCGAGCGCCGGCGGGCAACCGCGACGGCTTCGTGGTTTCTGTGGTGCTCGCGCTATCCTTACGGTACACTGGGGAAAGCGAGAGTCGGCCGAAACCTTGACGTGCCCGTGTCTGCGTCACGGAACGTGCGCACGGGAGACCATTTACCCTTCAGGAGGACACGTGCCAGGAAAATCTCGCCAGCACAAGAGCGAAAAGCGGCGGAAGGAGTTGAGCCGCCAGTCGCGGCAGAAGGAGAAGCGCGAGAAGAGGGGTGAAAAAGGCGAATCGGGTGGCGGTCCCCCGATCGATTGGAGCGAGGCCCTTCCCGGCACGCCTCTGGCGGGCGATCCCGTCCCCGAGGTGCCCCCCACTCCATCCGAAGATCGCGCGGAGCCCTGATCGGCGCTCCCCGGCCATCGACCCGCCCGCCTCAGCCCAAATGTTACAGTTTTCACGCAAAGCACGCAAGGGACGCCAAGACCTGCACGGGATTCCTCTTTGCGAGCTTTGCGGTGAAATGTGTGGGCTCAGGACCAGACGCCCGGAATGTAGGCCCGGCATCGGGGGCAGGCCCCCGCAGGGCCGAGATGATCGGCGAGGATCCGGAATCCCACCCGCTCGATGAGCAGGGCCTTGCAGGCAGGACAGTAGGTGTTCTCCAGCGAGCCGGTGCGCCCCGGGACGTTCCCGGCGTAGACAAAGTGCAGCCCCTCGGCTTGTCCGATCTCGGCTGCGCGCAGGAGCGACTCGGGCGGGGTCCACTGCCGATCGGCCATCCGGTAATCGGGATGGAAAGCGGTCACGTGCCAGGGGATGGCCCTGCTCACGCCCGCCAGGAACCGAGCGATGCTCCGCAACTCCTCGTCGCTGTCGTTCCAGCCCGGCACCACCAGCGTGACGACCTCGATCCAGAACTCCTTCCGGACCAACCGCTCGATCGTGTCCAGCACCGTCTGGAGTCTTCCCCCCAGCTTCCGGTAGTTCGCGTCGTTGAACCCCTTCAGGTCCACCTTGTACAGGTCCAGCCACGGCTTGAGGTATTCGAGCACCTCGGGTGTCGCATTGCCGTTGCTGACGTAGGCGGTCTTGAGGCCCTTGGCCTTGGCGAGCTTGAAGACCGCCACCGCCCACTCGCTGCTGATGAGCGGCTCGTTGTAGGTGCTGGTGATGATGGGCGCCTGATGATCCAGGGCGGCACGCACGATCTCTTCGGGCGAGATGCGACTGGGGCGGGCGAGCGCCTCCCCGTCGCGGAGCGTCTGCGAGGTGATCCAGTTCTGGCAGTAGCCGCAATGGTAGTCACAGCCCAGCATCCCGAAGGACAGCGCCGTCGCCCCGGGCAGGACGTGGAAGAACGGCTTCTTCTCCACCGGATCGAGCTGGAGCGACGAGGCCACATAGCCGCTGGGGACCCGCAGGATCCCGCCCCGGTTGAACCGGACCTTGCAGATCCCCTCCCGGCCCTCCGGGATGAGACAGCGGTGTCCGCAGGCGTAGCAGCGCACCCGCCGATCCGGCAGCTTCTCGTATAGCTCGCCTTCTGCGGTCAGGCCGTCCAGGATATCTTTCAGGGTAGGTGCCATGGCGATCCTTCCGTGGGGCCTGCTCGCCCGTCGTCAGGCGATGGGTGGGGGCGCGATCTGGAGCAGGCTCCGCAGGTCCTGGACGCGCTCCCGCTTCATGCCCCGGCCCCGCGAGATCGCGAAGCGCAGCAGGCATCCATCCGGCGTCTCCTGCTCCAGGTGGGCGATCAGATCCTTGTAGCGGACAGTCTGGTCGCCCGTCGCCGTGAAGACCGCCTCGGGGTCCATCCCTTCCACATCCAGCCAGCGCCGGACCTCGGCGATAGCCTCTTCCGTGCTCACAAGGGGAATGTCGCTCGAATCGTCTTCGCCCATACTCTCCCCCGCCCCTCCGCTCCCCTGCCTGGTATTGTAGGAAGCCAACCCGCGGGCGGCAAGCCCAATCCCGGGTAGTGGGTCAGTTTGAAAATCTGAGCGGTTGACGGGTGATCGTGCTTGCCCTATATTGTGGGTATGCCTAAGCGATCAAGCAGACCCATAGACATAAACCAATTAGCTGCATCTATCATAGATGAAGCAACGGAACATTCCTCATCTCACGAAAAGAATCCGGCTGCGGTGGCGTTAGGGAGATTAGGAGGGCTCAAGGGAGGTAAGGCTAGAGCGGAGAAGCTCTCAGCGAAGAGAAGAAAGTCTATCGCCACAAAAGCCGCAATGGTTCGGTGGCAAAAGCAGACAACCGCAGAATAAATCCGCATCCTGGATTTTTTGCTGTTTCATTGTTGAAATGCTTCCGATTGTTTGCTTAGGATGTTAACCTGTGTTTAGGCATTGACCTTAATCTTCTGATTGTGGTAAACAGCACGGGTAAGGAATACTCCCATCGTATAGGGAGCCAGAAATAACTGGCTATATGGCCAGGAGGAAGCCATGAAGACGCGCAAGAAGAGCCGCGTCGATGAGAAGTTTTGGAACATCGTCACTGGTTTGGTTGCCGAAAAAACCGGTGAAACCAAGGCCGTGGTTCTAGAGAGAATCGCAGAGAGAGCAACCGGAATTCAATCCCTCCGAAGACTATCAAGCCACAAGTCCACAAATCTCTCCTCTGAAATTTCCAGCATCTGAGCCAAACTCGTAGCCAAAGTGCGCACCTGATCTACCGTCGGATTCTTTCCTCTGGGCAAGAATCCAGCCACAATTCTTGGAATAGCCTCAGATACAGATATCCCGTTCTTGTTCATCTCTTGGCGCAATGCGCGAGCTTGATCGGCTAGAGTGGTGGCGTCCAATTTAGATTGGGCTTTTCGCCATCTTTCATTTCGTTGCTGTGGCACTGGTGCTCCTTTAGGTAGAACTTACCCTTAGGATCGGATCGCCTCCAACGCCTCTTCGATCTTTTCTCCTGCAAACCAAGTTTGCACCTTCCCTATGCGATGTCCATCATATACATCTTTAGGCTCAAAACTCTTGGAGCGAAGACGCTTATTCACGTTTCCCATCATGAATGGCAACGGCCTTCCATTCTTATACCCGAGTTCAGCGGCTAGGCTCTCTGTCGATATTCCGTCTTTTCCGGCTTCTTGAACAACAGTGAGAAACCTTCCGATGGAGGGACGAGATTCATCACTAGGGATACGCTGAGACTCGTTAGATTTAATGGGTCTTGTCGCCCCCTGCTTCGGATTTTCTACCGCCACCCTCTTTTCCATCTTCGGGCGGTTTGGATACCATTCCGCTAGGCCCCACTGTCCTTTACTGACCCTGGCTATGTCACCATTGTGATTGTTGATTCTCAGTAGTATGGTGGCCACGCTGGCCCGAGAAACGTGTGGCAACCCACCATTGGATAGGGCTCTATGGATCTCTTCGGTTGACCTTGCGGGTCGTCCTACCATCTTTAGATATGCGATACTGCCCGTAGCGATATTCATCCCTACAAAGCTATCAGCTTGAACCTCGCGATGCGACCCTCCGTTCTCATATACTCCGGCTGCACTGTTACCTTCCAGCGCAGCAATCGCTTGATCTAGGGATGCCCTCTTTGCTTTCAGGAACGCCAAGACTTCTTTTTCGCCAATCGATTCCGCGGACATTTTCCCCTCCACTTTTTTGGCGTACTGTGATATAAAGTAAACACAGAAGGGTGGGGGTGCCGGAGGATGCTGTTCCACCCCCCGGCACCGGCTGTCAGGTCTCCCTGCCCCTAAACCCTGCAAGGTGTCATCAGCACCTCCAGGGCTGTGGCCTTAACATGGGCCACCTCCTCTCGGCGACGTGGTCAGGTTCGGTTTAGCGGCCCATCCTGCCACGTCGCCATTATCATACCAAGTTACATCCAAGAATCCTAGAAAATAATCAAGACTGAACATCTTCACACGTCGAATCTCATGTGTGAGTTGGGTTAGTCTTGTTTGCTTATTTCTGATTTACCCCTTGACAGCTTGACCGCTCAAGCATATATTATGAGTATGAATACACTGAGTAACGAAAAGCGATGTCAGGTTGTTGCGGCTCTGGTCGAGGGAAACTCGATCCGGTCTGTGGTGCGCATGACTGGCATAGCTAAGGGAACGGTACTCAAGCTCTTGGTAGACCTAGGCCTAGCTTGCGAAGCATACCAGCGCCGCATGCTGGTAAACCTGAAATCACGCCGCATCCAGTGCGATGAAATCTGGTCCTTCTGCTACGCCAAAGAGAAAAACGTCCCCATCGAGAAGCGCGGGCAATATGGCTATGGTGACGTGTGGACATGGACGGCCCTGGACGCGGATTCCATACTCATGGTGTCATGGCTAGTAGGCGAACGCGATGCCGGTTACGCGATGGAGTTCATGAGCGACGTAGCAAAACGGCTGACCATGCGCGTGCAACTAACCACGGATGGTCTCAAGGCATACTTGACGGCAGTAGAGGACGCCTTCGGGTGTGAGATTGACTATGCGCAGCTCGTGAAGATCTACGGGGTGTCACCGGAAGGAGAGAAGCGCTATAGTCCGGCTGAATGCCTTGGATGTGAGAAACACGCTGTCACAGGATTCCCCGATCCTAAGCATGTCTCCACGTCCTACATTGAAAGACAGAATCTCACCATGCGCATGAGCATGCGCCGGTTCACTCGGCTGACAAATGCCTTCTCTAAGAAGGTCGAGAACCTGGAAGCGGCGGTCGCCCTGCATTTCATGTGGTACAATTTCGGGCGGGTACATCAGACCTTGCGAGTAACTCCGGCGATGGAAGCGGGGGTTGCGGATCACGTCTGGTCGGTCGGAGAAATTGTAGCGCTTATGGAAAAGAAATCAAACTGACCCACTACCCAATCCCGCTCGATCTTGGAAACCCCACCTTGGTCTGCTATAGTCAAACGCACTCACTGGAGAACCCATGCCGACCCGGGAAGAACTGGACGACGAGGACCGCAGCGTTCGGCTGCTGCGCACGGCGGTCCACCTGGTCCTCGGCGTCATCGCGCAAACCGAGATGAGCCTGGACGAAGCGGAGGCGATGGTCGCGGACGTCCGCGGCGTGGCGTTGCGTCTCTTCCCGGGAAAGGAGCTTGCGTTCGATCTCATCTATCTTCCGCGATTCCGCCGCCTCCTGACCGAACGGTACGGGGAAGGCGCTCATCCCGCATGGAGTGTGAATTAGGCGCCATGGCCACACTTAAGCCTCGCGCAGCGGCGGTCCGGGGGGCGCTCCGGGCCGGCCCCGCCCTGGGGGCTCACATGTCCATTGCCGGGGGCATGGACCAGGCCCCGCTCCGCGGCCGCGAGGCCGGATGCGACACCATCCAGGTATTCACCAAGAGCAATCGGCAGTGGCAGGCCAGGCCGCTTGCCGGTGAGGAGGCCCAGGCGTTCCGGCGGAATCTGGCAACGACGGGTATCGGGCCGGTCGTGGCTCATGGCTGCTATCTCTTGAACCTGGCCGCATCGCGCGCGCCTCTCTGGAAGCAGTCGGTCGTCGCGTTCCGCGAGGAGCTGGAGCGGGCCGAGCAGCTCGGCATTCCATACCTCGTCACCCATCCAGGTTCCCATGGCGGGGCGGGCGAAGGCGAGGGGTTGGCCCGGGTGGCGGAGGCGCTGAACGTCCTGCACGCCGCGCTGCCCAGTCATCGCGTGCAGATCCTCCTGGAGACCACGGCGGGCCAGGGCACCAGCCTGGGATTCCGCTTCGAGCAGCTCGCAGCCATCCTGGAACGGGTGGAGGCGGCCGACCGGGTGGGTATCTGCCTGGACACCTGCCACCTCTTCGCCGCGGGCTATGACATCCGGTCGCTGGCGGGGTACCGGCGGATCACGCGCGAGTTCGCCGCCTGCCTCGGGATGTCGCGTGTCAAGGCCGTCCATCTCAACGACTCCAAGCAGGACCTGGGGAGTCGCGTGGATCGGCACGAGCACATCGGGGAGGGGCGACTCGGCCTCGCCGCCTTCGGCTGGATCGTCAACGACGCCCGTCTCCGGGGTGTTCCCATGATCCTGGAGACCCCCAAGGGGTCGGACCCGGTCGCGGCCGATCGCGCCAACCTGGCGCGATTGCGCCGGCTCGTGCGCGCAGGCCGCGGGCCGGCGAAGACTCGAACCACCTGACAGGAGCTGACCGTGAGCATTCCTCGCATCTCCCGGGCCCATCCCCTGGCCGGCGTCGAAGGGGGACGCGTGACGATCCTCGGCGAGCATCTCTGCACGGCCGAGCTGGGCCAGGTGTCCCTCCGGTTCGACACCGTGGAGAGCCGGCCCCTGGTCGCCTCTCCGGCGAAGATCATCGCGCCGATCCCCGAAGGGGCGACCTCGGGATTCCTGCGGATCGGCTGGCCCGGCGGCGCAGGCGAGGGCCCATTTTTCGAGGTGGCGGCGAAGCTGGCGGACGATCTCCATCCCGTGGCCAATCCGGTGGTGGACTCGCACGGGGGGATCCTCACCACCCTCAGCGGCAGTCGGGGACAAGCCGCGCCGGGCGGGGTGTCCGTGTTTCGGATCTCCCCGGAGGGCGAGGTGGAACCCTACCTCGGCGATCTCATGAATCCCACCGGCCTGGCCGTGGATTCCGCCGGGACCCTGTTCATCTCCTGCCGGAACGACGGCACGATCCGGAGGGTCACCGGCCCCCGCGAGACCGAGATCTTCGCGGACGGGCTGGGAGTGGCAACCGGAATCGCCTTCGGCCCCGGCGGAACGCTGTTCGTGGGGGACCGCACCGGCGGAATCTTCGCCGTGGAGCCGCAGGGCTCCGTCCGGCGTTTCGCAAGACTTCCGGCCAGCGTGGCGGCCTACCACCTGGCCTTCGGGCCGGACGGCAACCTGTACGTGACGGCGCCCACCATGTCCAACGACGATCCCATCTTCCGGATCAGTCCCGCAGGGGTGGTCTCCCGCTGGTTCGAACACCTGGCCCGGCCCATGGGCCTGGCCTTTGATCGCGACGGAAGCCTCTTCGTCGTGGCGATCCACAATGGCGAGCGCGGCATCTTCCGCCTCGGCAAGGACGGGCAGGCGACGCTGGCGGTGGCCGGGGAGAACCTGGTCGGACTCGCCTTCGACGAGCGGGGGCGGATGATCATCGTGAGCACCAACGCCCTCTACCGGCTGGGCTGGACGGGCGGCTAAGTACACGCGGACACAAATTCGATGACGTATGCGTTAGCCGCATAAGTCCAGGTCCCCCGGGCCGACCCGAGACGCCGCGCCACACCCATCCCGGGGATGGGTACCCGGCGAGCCCGTCCCCGGTCCGGAGGGCCGCTCCCCGAGCGGACCGACCCGGGGTAAGGGCGAGCCGGCATCGACGAGGCGCTAGGCGTCCGAGGGGCGGTCCGGGGGACCGGCGATACGGCACAGCAATTGCGGACAGAAGTACTAATCGCCAATCAGACTTGCCTTGAATCGGAGTCCCGCGTGGACGATCTGATCCGCGACCTTCGGAAGCGCGTGGCGGGCGAGGTCCGCTTCGACTCGATGACCAAGGTGCTCTACAGCACCGACGCCAGCATTTACGAGATCGAGCCCTTGGGCGTGGTGATCCCCCGGACGACCGACGATGTCCTGGCCGCGGTGGAGGTCTGCGGCCGGCATGGCGTGCCGATCCTGCCGCGCGGCGCCGGGACCGCCCTGGCCGGCCTGATCCTGGACATGTCCAAGCACCTGAACCGGATCCTCGAGGTCAACCCCGAGGAGCGCTGGGCGCGCATCCAGCCCGGCGTGGTCCTGGACGAGTTGAACGAACAGCTTCGCCCCCACGACCTGTGGTTCGCTCCCGATCTCTCCCCCAGCAACCGGGCGACGTTGGGGGGCATGATGGGGAACAACGCCTCCGGGGCCCACTCGATCGTCTATGGGCGGACCGTCGAGCACATTCTGCAGATGCAGGCCGTCCTGCCCGACGGCGATGTGATCGGCACCCGTCCCGTGTCCCCGGCGGAGCTGACGCGGCCGCTGGCGTCGGCGACGCGGGAAGGGGATATCTACCGAACCCTCCACCGCCTGGTCTCCACCCACAGAGAAGAGATCCTCGCGCGATACCCCAAGATCCTGCGTCGAACGGGTGGGTACGCCCTGGACGAGTTCGTGAACGGAAGGCCGTTCAACCTGAGCCGCATCCTGGTCGGCTCCGAGGGCACGCTGGCAACCACCCTGGAGGCCAAGATCAGCCTCGAGCCGCGCCCCAAGCCGACCGAGACCGCGCTCGTGGTCGTCCACTACCGAAGCATGCTGGAGGCGCTGCAATCTATCGGCGAGATCCTCCCCACCCGGCCGTTCGCCATCGAGCTGGCGGACAAGTACATCCTGGATCTCACCAGGAAGTCGCTCGATTACGCGCGGCAGATGACCTTCGTCCAGGGGGATCCAGGCGCCCTCCTCTTCGTGGAATACTTTGGCGAGACGCGAAGGGAGCTCACCGACAAGCTCGACCGTCTGCAGGCGCACTTGACGGCGCAGGGCATCGGCACGGCCTTCACCCGCGCCGTGACCCCCGAGGAGCAGCAAAGGATCTGGAAGGTCCGGAAGGCGGGGATGGCCCTCCTCCTGGGGATGCTCGGGGACAAGAAGCCCATCGCGGGAATCGAGGACACGGCGGTCGCGCCCGAACGACTGGCGGATTACATCGCGCGGCTGGACGACATCGTTCGGTCCCACGGGGCCGAGGCCGCCTACTACGGCCACGCCTCCGTCGGGTGTCTCCATATCCGGCCCATCATCGATCTCAAGCAAGAGCCCGAGGTGGAGAAGCTTCGCTCCATTGCCGAACAGGTGAGCGACCTGGTCCTGGAGTTCGGCGGCGCCATGAGCGCCGAGCACGGGGATGGCCTGGCCCGCTCTTGCTGGAACGAGAAACTCTTCGGGTCGACCCTCTACCAGGCCTTTCGCGAGGTCAAGGCCGCGTTCGATCCCCGGAGCATCATGAACCCCGGCAAGATCGTGGACGCGCCCCCCATGACCGCCAACCTGCGCTACGGGGGCAAATACAAGGCACGCCAGGTCAAGACCTTCTTCAGTTTTTCGCGCCAGGGCGGCTTCGACCGCGCCATCGAGATGTGCAACGGTGCGGCCGTCTGCAAGAAGAAGCTGGAGGGGACGATGTGCCCCTCCTATATGGTCACGCTGGACGAGGAGCACTCCACCCGTGGCCGCGCCAACGCACTCCGTGCGGCCATCAACGGCCATCTGCCGGCCGACGCCTTGACGTCCCCGCGGATGTACGAGGTCTTCGATCTGTGCCTGGAGTGCAAGGGGTGCAAGGCCGAGTGTCCGTCCAACGTGGACATGGCCAAACTGAAGTACGAGTTCCTGGCCCAGTACTATGCCCGGCACGGGACGCCACTCCGCGCGCGCCTCTTCGGGAATATCGAGGCCCTCAGCCGCCTGGGCTGCGCCTTCGCGCCGCTCTCCACCTGGGTGGCGGACAGCGCGCCGTTCCGCTGGATCCTGGACCGATGGTTCGGCATCCATCGCAACCGGCACCTCCCCCCCTTTGCCCGCGAGACGTTCACCCGCTGGTTCGCCCGCCGGAGCGGGGGGCGCGGGGTACCCATTGCGCGCAGCCCTGCGATGGGTCGCGGCAGCCGCGGCCCCGTCGTGCTCTTCAACGACACCTACATGACCTACAATTATCCGGACCTCGGGAAGGCAGCGGTGAAAGTCCTGGAGGCGGCCGGCTTCGAGGTGATCCTGGCCGACAAGAAGTGCTGCGGGCGGCCCTTCATCTCCAAGGGTCTGATCGAGCGGGCCAAAGAGAATGCCGCCTACAACGTGGATCGACTCTTCCGCTACGCCGAGCAGGGCATCCCCATCGTGGGTCTCGAGCCGAGCTGCGTTCTCACCTTCCGCGACGAATACCCGGACCTGGTGGACGATCCTCGGGCCGAGACGCTGGCCAAGGGGGTCTTCCTGATCGAGGAGTTCCTGCTGGGATTGCACCAGAGGGGGGAGCTGCAGCTTCCGTTCGCGAGCGGGGCCCGATCCATCCTGCTGCACGGGCACTGCCACCAGAAGGCGCTGATCGGCTCCAGCCCGAGCCTCCAGCTCTTGCGGCTGCTGCCGGAGGCTCAGGTGGAGGAGGTGGACTCGGGCTGCTGCGGGATGGCCGGCTCCTTCGGGTACGAGAAAGAGCACTACGAGATGTCCCTGGCGATTGGAAATCGGCGCCTCTTCCCCGCCATCACGGCCAAGGCCCCGGACTGCGAGATCGTGGCCTCCGGTGTCTCCTGCCGAGAGCAGATCGCCCACGGCACGGGACGCCGGGCGAAGCATCTCGTGGAGGTCCTGGCCGAGGCGCTGGCTTGAGCCGACCCGTGGATTTTTTCGGCTTCATGGATTAGGCTAAGCACGCGCGGACACAAATTCGATGACGTATACGTTGGCCGTATAAGTCCAGGTCCCCCGGGCCGACCCGAGACGCCGCGCCACACCCATCCCGGGGATGGGTACCCGGCGAGCCCGTCCCCGGCACGGAGGTCCGCTCCCCGAGCGGACCGACCCGGGGTAAGGGCGAGCCGGCATCGACGAGGCGTCAGGCGTCGGGTACCCAACCGAAGGGTTGGGTGCGGCGGTCCGGGGGACCGGCGATACGTCACCGTAATTGCGGGCAGAAGCACTAAGCTAAGTCGGCGTTCAGGAACTTCGCGTCAACCTGCAACTCAAGAAGGAGGAGAGACGCCATGTCGGAATGTTGCGGCGGCCTGAAGCTTGGGCAGAAGGTGCCCATGTTCGAACTGGACACCTACGAACCCACCAAGGGGGACTTCGGCAAGTTCCGCCTTGAGGATCAGATCAAGAACAAACGCTGGACCATCCTGTTCTTTTATCCCGCCGATTTCACCTTCGTCTGAGCGACGGAATTCGCTGCTCTGGCAGAGCAGCACGAGCGCTTCATCCGGATGGGCTGCGACATCGTCACGGTGAGCACCGACACCCAGTTCGTCCACCTGGCCTGGCGCAACAGCGAGAAAGAGCTGGCCAAGGTCCAGTACCCGATGGCCTCCGACCCCACGGGGAAGGTGAGCCGAATGTTCGGCGTGTACAACGAGGATAATGGACTCGATCTGCGGGGGACATTCATCATCAATTCCGACGGCGCGCTCATGAACGCCGAGGTCAACTGGTACAACATCGGCCGCAACATCGAAGAACTGTTGCGGAAGTTCAAGGCCAACATCTACGTATCCCGCAAGACCAACGAGGTCTGTCCCTCCAAGTGGAAGGACGAGGGAGACAAGACCCTCGTGAACCCCGGCGCCAAGATGGTGGGGAAGGTACACGAAGCGTTGGCAGGGTAGTTCGGTCATCCCCGGCCGCGACCCCGCCGCCCCGAGAGCGGCGAGGTCGCGGCCATTTCCTCTGCTCCCCAGCGCCACTGCCGGGTCGAAGGCGGATAACACAATGTCCTGGCACTCCAAGAGACACGCATCCCAGCTTCCGACCCCTGCGCAGGCCCTCCCCGGCCGCCCAGAGCGCATGACCGTCTCGGCAACCCACTTCGTCAACGGCAACCGGCTGGAGCCGCCGTTCCCCGCCGGGATGGAGCTGGCGCTCTTCGGCATGGGCTGTTTCTGGGGGGCGGAGCGAGTCTTCTGGCAGCGGGCGGGGGTCTACTCGACATCGGTCGGATACGCGGGGGGCGTCACCCCCAACCCGACCTACGAGGAGGTCTGCAGCGGCCGCACGGGACACGCCGAGGTCGTTCGTGTGGTTTTTGATCCGGCCGTGATCCCATTCGACGCTCTCCTCCGCATCTTCTGGGAGAGCCACGACCCGACCCAGGGCATGCAACAGGGAAACGACGTCGGGACGCAGTACCGGTCGGCACTTTACTGCTACGGCGCGGCCCAGCGCGCGGCCGCCGAGGCCTCGCGCAAGATGTACACGGCGGCCCTCATCGCGGCCGGCCGCAACCCCATCACCACGGAGATCGCCGACGCCCCGGAGTACTATTACGCCGAGGAATACCACCAGCAGTACCTGGCCAAGAACACCCGGGGCTACTGCGGCCTCGGCGGAACCGGTGTCCGCTGCCCGAGCTCCTCCGCTTAAGGCTCGAAAACACTAGACCCGCTCGAGACCATTCGGCCTCTCTGCCCGGCTCTCATGTGAATCTCGATACCGCAGAAGAGCCCGGAGGTCATACACCGACCCGCCTGACAGCCGCCATGTATTGAATCGTTGCCAAGGGGGAAATGTCGGTATTCGGAGGAGCTACTACTTGGCGGAATTGGCCCGTCTTCTACCACGGGTTGCAGACCGACTCTCGGGGGAAAGGCCGGCCTGAAAGCAGGTGACGACTCCCCCTCACCGATCAGAGGGACTTCGTGACGATCGCCTTGTAGGCAAGAGCTTCCATCAGCCCCTCTTCATTGCCGAAGAGCGTGTAGGCATTAATGTTCATCAGAGAGAGTCTATCTAGGAACTCATTCTGTTTACTCGCGGGAATTCGGATTTTTGTGAGCACATCTTGATTGGTATCGCCCTTTCGGAAGACCTCCTCGTGACTGGCATAGCCATACTCGCCATTTCCCTCTTGAAGAACCCGGCAGACCGTATACCAGCTTTGTTGCCGAAAGTGGCGAGGGGTTGTGACAATGTTTGGCCCAAGCCCCCTGATGTGAGGCTCATACTTACCCCAATTCTTCGATCCCTCCGGAAGCTCCTCATAGTGGTAGATAGCAGCCTCAGCCTCGGAGTCTTCTTGTCGATTGACGTCCACAAAAGACCGGAGGGCAAAGAAGGCGGCGACATAGGGCGATTCGGTCCAATCGAGGAGCGGAGACGGGAATCCGTGGTGCCGCAGATAGACCATGAATTCGTACCCTGGGTGTGCGAAGGGTGAGAGATCTTCCTCTGGATAGTCCCCAATGTCCCACCGCTTCTCCGTCACTGATTCAACTGGACATTTTACGTAGTTACGGATCAACTCCCAATACCCCCTCATCGTATACGGTTGCCCCGTATATCTTTCCAGGGTTGTCGTCAATGGCCAGGATGATTTCCTTTGGCCTCGAAATAATGGCGGATAGTGCAGGAAGGTGCGGCTGCCCTGGCATCGGCTCTGATATTGATGGAATATCTCACCGATCTCGCGCTCGAAATCCTCCCAGCAGGAAATATTTCTCTCTTTCATGGCTTCTCCGGATTCACGAACAGAACAAGAGCCCAACCTCTCGGTAGTCATTCACACACGTGCGAACACGCCTTCGAGGAGTGGCGGCGACAAGCGCCACACGGACTATCAGCTCTGCCCCTGACCGCCGCTCCGCTCAAGCATAGTGGTGACAGCGCGCTCCAGCGTCGGCAAGTCGCGTTCCAGCACCTCCCAGACACGAGGCAAGCTGATCCCGAGATAGTCGTGGACGAGGACATTCCGAAAGCCTGCAATGGCGAGCCAGGGGATCTCGGGGTGTGCCGTCTTCAGTCCGGTGGAGAGGCGCTGGGTAGATTCGGCGAGTTCTTGGAGTTCCCGGAGGGTTGCCTTCTGGGTCTTGCGATCGGCGAGGAAGCTCTCGCGGCCCTCGGCCGCGTACGTCCGGATGGCTGCAAGGCATTCGACGATGTGCCGAAGATAGACCGCGTCATCCTTCACAAGGGGACTGCCTCCTTGAGCACCTTCAGTCGGATGCTCGGGCGTAGTCCCGCGGGCTCCACGACGTCCACCCGGCGCCCCAGTAACGTTTCCAGGTCGGCGACCAGCCCACCGGGAAACCATGGGGTCGTCGGCCCATCGACCTCGATGAGGAGATCCACGTCACTGGCCTCGCCGGCTTCGCCACGCGCGGTGGAGCCGAATACACGCACTCGGCCGACACCGTGCTTTCGCGCGATGAGGAGGATTTCCTCGCGCTTCGCTCCGAGAACCTCATTCGGTCCCATCTCACGAACCCTCCGGGGCCATTCGCCTTGATCCGATTGGGATCTCCCGCCTTCTCTCCGCATGCGGCGCAGCAACGACCGCTTCCTCTGAGATATACCAGGAAACCGACCGCCAGGCAATGATTGGCACCATCCGGGCTACTCTTGTCGCCTCCGGCTCCCATGGGGACAGGAGGCGGCGCGCCTCGACGTCGGTCATCCCCTTGTCGCTGAACTTGAAATCGACGGGACGTCGCGGTCGACGATCAGCAGGCTGTGGCTACCGTACGCGACAACCGATGCGCTCTGTCTCTTGGGGCAAGGAAGGCCTTCTTGAGCTTCTTGCCGAGCAGGAACCGCTTGGCGGCGCTCAGCCGGTCCACGAAGAAGAGGCCGTTCAGGTGATCCATCTCGTGCTGGAAGATGCGGGCGAGCAGATGTTCGCCTTCGACCTCCAGGGGGCGGCCGTTCCGGTCGGTCCCCCGCAGCAGGACGCGGCGCGCGCGCCGGACGTCCTCCCGGAAGTCCGGGATGGAGAGGCAGCCCTCCTCGAAGAGGATCTCCCCCTCGGTCTCGACGAGCTCGGGATTGAGCATGATCAGGAGCTTGGCCGGATCCCGATTCTCGGCGGGATTGGCGACGAAGAGACGGTG
>JAPLLC010000015.1 GCA_026387775.1 Candidatus Methylomirabilota bacterium
GGTCGACCACCGCCTGGCAGCAGAGGCTGACGGCCTCCCAGAACTCGCGGCGTTGGGCGGCGTCCGGGTCGGCGGGAGACAGCGCGGCGGCGTGCGCCTCCGCCTCGCGTCGAAGGTCCAGCAGACCACGCTCCAGGAGCAAGTCCCACGCCGGGGTGAGGTGGCCCCGCGTATGGAACCAGCGCGGCTGGAAGTAGTCGTCGTAGTATTCGGCGAAGCGTGTCTCCTCCTCCGGCGAGAGGAGGGCCTCCCGGGGCTCTCCGACAACGAGGTCGTCCTCGCCGATTACCACGGACATCGTCTCGGTGATCTCGCGCATGGCCAGGGCATAGAGCCGCGTCGGGCGCTCGTGCCCGTGCTCCTGATAGGCGTGGCGCAAGGCCAAGACGCGCTCCCAGAACACGGTGCGGTCGTTGACGCCGAACAGCCGCTCCCTCAACCGGACCACTCGCTCTCGCATGCTTCTCCCTCGCTTCCGCCCCCCCGCTGCGACGGCGTCATCGATGTGGGGACACGCCCGCCCGCCGCCCCACACCGCAACGCCACACCCGGCGTTCAGTCTACCGGTCGCGCGTCGCCGATGCAACTGTCACGGGCCTTGCCGCATTCCCCGAACGGGGGCGCCTCTCGTCGCCGACCCGGCAAACCAACGCCACGCTCTCCTTCCAGTCTCGGCATCTGGTCCCGGCAGGAAGTCACGATGGACCCGAACCAAGGGGCGGGCCGACTCCACCCCCACCGGCGCGCTCGCATATGCCTTTCCGGTTGACACCGCGAACCGGCTTCGCTAGCCTCGCGCCCCGATAGGCTCGCAGACGCCGGGACGTGCGCCGGGGAGGCGTGGACGGGCCGGGGATTCAAGAGACCAAGACACAAGGGAGCAGCGATGGCGAGCGACCTGAAGAAGCCAGTGACCTACGTGCTCCGAGGATGCAACGTGGGCCCGAACATCACGCCGGACCTCGAGGTGACCATCCGCCCGCGGGGCGTGATCACGATCCGGGAGCTCCGCCGGAAACAATTGGTGGACCTGGACCTCGGCACGCTGTACTGCCGCCAACTCCTCCAGGAGGCGCGTAATCGACACTAGCACGGGACGCGCGCTAGCGAGAGGCCCTGGGGAGGCAGCAGGGACTCGAACGGGTTCCCATTACCCCCCCACCCTGAACGACAAGGATGATGGAAATGCGAGGCCGTCCCATTGACATGGGCTGAGCCCTTCGATAGGCTCTCTCCTGATCCCTGACCCGCCGTCCAGACCGATATCGGGAGAGGTTGATGACAATCAAGCCCCACCATCCAGAACAACACCCCTGCCTCTGTGGGGGCGACAATCCGAATTGCGTCCGGTGCGGAGGCAAGGGCTATACCGAGACCCCGGGATTCCGGCCGATCATGTCGGGTCCTTCGGGCGTCAGGAGACGACCCCTCATCCCAAGCGAGGGTTCGGGTACGATCCAGGGACCCCCAGAGCCGATCCGGTGTCCGCATTGCTCGCTGGAGATCCTGAACCTCGCCGTGCATATGGCGGAGGCGCATCCCGAGATGCCGACGCAGGAAACGGGTGCAGAACAGGAGGCCCGCGAACAGGAAGAAGCACGCCAGGCCGCCGCAGCTGCGGAGATCGCGCGTCGAGAGGCGGAGGCCACCCAGAGAAAGGCGGAGGCGCGGGCTCGGCGACAAGAAGCCGAAAGGCAACAGCAGGCCTTCGCTCGGGCGTTGCGCGGGGGTGGGAACCCGCAACAGAGACCGCAGGGGCAGAACGAGGTGCCGGCGCCCCCGGTTGACTCCGGGGAACCGGCCAATCCGACTGCCCCCTATCGAGCAACAGATGCCGGATCTCGGGATGCCGGTCGATTGCGTGGCTCGGGCAGCCCAGAAGAACGAGGGGCGGGGGCGGAGAGACGGCTCGCCGGTCCTGAGAGCGAGGCATGGGAGCGCATGAAGAAGGCCTTTACCGAGCGCACAGTCCTGACGGGCGTGGTCCGAAGCAGCAAGCCGTTCGGCGTGTTCGTCGCCCTTGGAGGAATCGAAGGCCTCCTGCGGAGTCGCGAGATGCTCGCGAAGGAAGCGGGTCGTGAGGTGCCGGGGCTGCAAGATGGACAGACTGTCAAGGTGGTAGTGATCGGGATGAGCGAAGACACCCATCGAGTGGAGTTGTCGATGAGGCGCGCGCGCGACCCCCAGGCCCTCCAGGACGCGCGGCACAAGACAACACCAGTGACAGGGGCGGCGGAGGGACCGATGGCGTTAGCGTTCCGCTTGGCACGGGAGAAAAAGGGGAGAGCCGACTAAGCAGTTTTCGGAAGCAGGGGGCAAGATACGGAGCGAATCACGCCTTCTTCGCGCGGGGCCGTGCGGCTTTCTTCTTGGCCCCACCGCTTGGCTTGTCCCCACCGCCTAGCGGCGCAGTCTTCTTCGCGCGCGGGGCCGCGCGAGTACCCGTCCGCTTGCGACCCGTGCCGCGCGGGGCGGTCGCAGGTTCGGCGGGGGCGGCGGCCCCGTCGGTCGACGACACCGCACTCGAGGCCGCGGGCGACACGTCTTCAGCGTCCCGAGGCGCTGATGCCGTCGGCGTCGGTTCCGGAGCGAGACGGGCGTCCTGGCCGGCAACGGCCTCGACGCCGAGCGGCAGCGGGCCGTCCTGCGGGCTCTCGCCGGTGGCGAGACCGTCGGTGGCGGGCGCGGCCTCGGACGCCTGCGCCGGCGTCAGGTACTGCGCACCGGGATGCACACGCACGCCGCCCTGCCGATCGCGATCGAGCCTGAACAGGCCTTCACGCTGGCCGAAACGCAGGGCGTCGAGCATGCCGGCGAATCCGTAGCGGCGTTCATCGAAGCTCTCGTCGAACGTCTTGATGAACTGCTTGACTTGCCGCACGTACATCGGAAAACGTGGGGTCGCACCGGGACGCGAGAATGCCTGGACCATGATGCGGTAGCCGTCGCCCGGCCCGGGTCGCGCGCCACCCTCCGCCAATGCGGCCTCCGGGACAAGCGGCGCGTCCGTCGGGGGTGCCGCTACGGCCTCCGCACTCTCGCCCGTCCCGCCGTTGGAGGGCTGCCCGGTCCGCGCATCGCGCCCGTGTCCGCGGGAGCGCGATGCGCGGACCGCACGCGGGGCACGATGTGCCTGCGGCTCTGCCGGCGCCCCAGCCGCGGCAGCCACCGGGTCACCCGTCTCGCGCAACTCGACGTGGAAGCTGCGGTCGGCGCCCTTCAGCACGACGTGTCCGGCCTTGGCAAGCTTCTCGACGAAGTCGCGGAAGGAGCTGGCGCCGTACTCGCGCTCCGAGAAACTCGAGTCGAGCTGCAGCAGCGTGCTCTTGAGCAGTCCGAGCTGCGGGGTCACTTCGCGGTCGGCCAGCAGCTTGAGCGCACGGCGGATGAGCGGCATGGCGGCGGCGATGTCGGTCACGGCCCGCGTGTGTCCGCCCGCCTGCCGGCCGCGGCTCGTGCTGCCGAGGATGTCTTCGTAGGCCACGAACTCGGTGCAGTTCTTCTGCAGCACCTGGCTCGTGAACGCGCGCCCACCGACCACGAACACCTTGCGGTCGTATTGCTTGAGCTTCTCGACCAGCGTGATGAAGTCGCTGTCCCCGCCGACGATGACGAACGCGTTGATATGGCTGTGGGTGAAGGCCATCTCGAGGGCGTCGAGGGCGAGGTTGATGTCGCCGCCGTTCTTGTCGCCGCCGGGCGTCATGTTGCGCTGCACCATGTGGATGGCGTGTTGCGACATCGAGCGCCCGTAGTCGGTCGCGCGGGTCCAGTCGCCATAGGCGACCTTGGTCACCACCTCCCCACGCTCCTTCACGGCTTCGAGCACGGCGCCGACGTCGAAGTGGCCGCCCAGGGTAGTCTTGACACCGATCTCGATGTTGTCGAAATCGATGAAGACCGCGATCTTCAACCGGTCATCACTCACGGGATGTCCTTGCAGCACGCATCGGTCGGGGTGCCGCGATTCGCCGCGGCGTCGAGACCGCTCGTCTCGTCAAGAGGCGTCCACTGCATGCCGGACGCCCCCCACGGGAAAAGGCAGGGGTCGCGCCGGTCCGCGCATGCGTGCCCCGTACTGGGGCGCCGGAGACTGCCGACGGACGCATGTTCGGATCCCACTCTACCGGCCGGGATAGCGGCGTGTCAAGGAAAGAGCGGATCTGTCGTTTTCCCATCCTCGGGATCGGTCGCCCATCCTGCCGGATGGGTACCCGCACGCTGGGGCACTCGCTTTGGCGTACCGGAAGTACGCCTGCGAATGGGCTTGACAAGCGCGCAGGGTACATGGTAGTTGAACTATGTACATGTTAACTAGCACATAGTGAGAATGCACAATGCCCACGAAGACGCTCCAATCCTTGGAGCGCGGTATTGATCTCCTCTTCCTCTTCTCTGTAGAGAAGCCGATTCTGTCCCTCGAGGACATTTCCAGGGGGCTTGTTCTCCCCGCGAGCACCGCCTACCGGCTCGCGGCCACGCTGTGCAAGAAGAGCGTCCTTGTCCGGAGCCCCTCGGGAAAGGGGTATGAGCTGAACGCGAGCCTCCTCCGCTTGCTGGCGGTCGTGCGCGCTCATATCGACATCGGGAGCCTCGCGCTGCCGAGCCTTGAGGTGCTGGCGCGGGCGTCGGGAGAAACCTCGCAGTTATGCCTGCTGCAGGGAAACGAGGCGGTGTGCGCCGAGGCGGTCGGCAGCTCGAACGCGATCCGGTTCATGCCGGAGAAGGGGCGGGGCGTTCCCCTTCACACATCCGCGCTGGGCCGAGCCGTGCTCGCGTTCCTGCCCGAGAGCTTTCTGGTCAAGTATCTCCGGAAGCCCGGACTGCACGCGATGACGCCCTATACCGTCACGGATCTGCGAAAGTTCCGCGGGATTCTTCAGCAGATCCGGACTCAGGGCTGGGCCGTGAGCTTCCAGCAGAATCTCCTCGGCGCGCGCGGTGTGGCCGCGCCGATCTTCGACCACCAGGGCAAGGTCATCGCCAGCCTCGGGATCTCGGGCCCCCATCCCCGCTTCAGCGACACGCGGGCGCGCAGTCTTGTGCCGAGTCTCCAGGAGCATGCGCGGTCGATTTCCAGGGCCCTGGGTGCTGTGTTGGAGGAGGCTGAGCCCCAGCCCATCGGATGACATTCGTGGGGTCTCCGGGGACTGCGCCCCGGTATGAGGAGAACGTATCGTGGTCCACGTAGAACACGAGAACCCTTTCCAGCGCGGATACAATGCCATCACCGAGGAGGGCGAGCCCACGGACGATGCGATGATGGATTTCGGCATCCTCCTGCTTCACGCGGGAGAGTGCCATGAATGCCATCTGGGCAAGGAGCGGGCCTTTCTCTTGATGCGTGGAAACGTGGCGTTCCGCTTCGCCGGGGTTGAAAGACGCGCCAATCGACAGTCGCTGCTCGAGGAGAGCCCTGTCGTGCTCCATGTCCCGCAGGGGGTCTCGGTCCGGATCGTTGCGACGACGGATGCCGAGGTTGCCGTCATGCGGACGCAACACGGGACGACGTTTGAGCCCAGGTTCTACGAGCAAGACGAGACGAGCAGCGAGCGGCGGGGAGAGGGAACCATGGGGGAAACCTCGACCCGTCTCGTCAGAACGACCTTTGATGATCGTAACGCCCCCGAGGCGAATCTGGTGGTCGGCGAGGTCGTCACGTTTCCCGGCAAGTGGTCCAGCTATCCTCCCCATCGCCATCCTCAACCCGAGATCTATCACTACCGGTTCCTGCCGGAACACGGGTTTGGCCATGCGACTGTGGGCGATGTGGTGCTCAAGGTTGGGCATGGGGACACGGTGAAGATTCTTCATGGCGTCTCGCATCCCCAGGTCGCGGCCCCCGGGTACGCCATGTACTATCTCTGGGTGATCAGGCATCTCGACGGGAATCGCTATGGGGAGAAGTCGGGCACTCCGATCTTTGAGCCGGAACACCTGTGGGTCACCGAGAAAGACGCGGTGATCTGGCCGGGCTAAGCCGTTGTCAAAGAGTAACTTGACCGGAGAAATTCCGGAACGGCATAAGGAGCCGTAACGAAATCACAACAAATGGCCACGTTATTTCGTAACGGCTCCTAAGGACCAGAACGTTCTAAGACAGTCGGGAGGATCGCCATGACGCACGATCGGTCGGCTGGAAAGTGCCCCATCGCAGTCATCGGGGCCGGCACCATGGGGGCGGGCATCGCGCAGATCTTCGCCCAGGCCGGGCACCCCGTGCGGCTGCAGGCCCGCAAGCGTGAGACGCTGGAGGCCGCCCTCCAGCGCATCCGCGTGAATCAGGATGAGCTGATCCGGCACGAGCTGCTCAGCGCGGTGGATGCCGAGGCGGCTCGCGGGCGCATCACGGTCACCCAAGCCCTCGACGAAGCCCTCGCGGGCGCGGCCTTTGTCAGCGAGAACATCCCCGAGTTGCTCCCGCCCAAGCAGGCCCTCTTCGCCCAGATGGACCGCCTCACGTCACCCGAGACCATCCTGTCCACCAACACCTCCAGCCTGCCCATTACCCAGGTCGCCCGCGACACGAAGCATTCCGAGCGCGTGGTCGGCTTCCACTGGTTCAACCCTCCCCATCTGATTCCGCTGGTCGAGGTGATCCGAGGTGAGCAGACGGGCGATGGGGCGTTTGACGAAACCTACCGCCTTGCCAAGACCATCGGCAAATCACCCATCCGCGTGCACAAAGACACCCCCGGCTTCGTCGGCAACCGGCTCCAGCGCGCCCTGGAGCGCGAGTTCTTTTACTTGGAACGCATCGGGACCTGTAGCCGTGAGGATCTGGAGGTCGCCCTGAAGCAGGGCCTGGGCTACCGCTGGTCCGTGGTCGGCCCGTTCGAGCACGCCGACCTGGCTGGCGTCGAGACACACTCGGCCACCGTATCGTTTCTCTTCCCGCTGCTCTCAACCGACACGGAGCCCCCTGCCCTGTTCGCGGATCTCGTAGCCAAGGGCCGCCTGGGCGCCAAGACCGGTGCGGGGGTCTACGAGTACGGCCCGGGCGAGGTGGACCGAATCCTGGCCCGACGGAACACGATGCTGATCGACTTCATCAAGGTGTTGAAGAAGCATCCGCCCTTGCGCGCATTGGGACCCGCCTAACACTCGGGCTCCACACGGGAGGCCTGGGTGGTTGCCTGAGGCGGGGTGATTGTGATTGACACCCCGCCAAGCCCTTCGGTACGCTTCCGGCAGCGAGGACACAAGTGATTGATAACCTGCAGATCATGAGATGAACGTGCTGAACAAGACATCGGTGTGGGGACCGACGATTCGTACTCTGATATCAGCAGCGTGCAAATGCCTAGAATGTTGGAAGGGAAGGAGGGTGATACAAGGGCGAGCGTTGCAGCGAATCTTAAGGTGAAAAGTTTTTGTGGAAAACAGGGCAGAGAAAGGGGAGGACAATCATGAAGAAGAGTTTCGTGTTCATGATGGGAATGATTAGCCTCGTGGCGGTTTTGGCGACGGCCGGCGCTCTTCCGACTAATGCCAGTGCCGCAGCGGCCGGAGACAAGTCATGGGAAGAAGCCAAGACCGTCAAGATCGGCGTCGCGCTTTATCTGACCGGGCCTGGCGCCCAGATGGGCATTGACTCCCGGCGCGGGCAAGATATTGCCATCAAGGAAGCCGGCGGCAAGATCAACGGGAAGCCGATCGAGTTGGTCGTGTACGACGAAAAGGGCAACCCGGCCGAGGCTATGAAGGCCGTAACCCGGCTGATCAATCAAGATAAGGTAAACGCGATTTATGGGCCGCAGCTGAGCAACTCCATCTTTGCGGTCGGCCCGACTATAGAAGCGGCGAAGGTTCCGTTGATGGGCGGCGCGGTCGGCGCCACGTGGACTCGTCAGGGGTGGACGTATATCTTCCGGCCGGTGGTCAACACCTACTACACTAACTTGGAGTCCCTGAAGCTCTTTAAGAGACTGAATGCGAAGAAGGTTGCCTTCTTCCATATCAACGATGAATTCGGCATCGGCTCCACGAAAGACATGGCCGAATTGCTGGAGAAGGCCGGCGGGTACGAAATCGTCGCGCGTGAGACGCACAAGGCGGGCGATCAGGATTTCACCGGTCAGTGCGCAAAGATCGTCCAGTCGGGTGCCGATGTCGTCTTCGTGGTCGTGCTGTCCAATGACGCGGGGCCGATCATGAAGCAATTGCGGAAAGCCGGATTCAACAAGCCGGTGATCGGTGACACCTCGTTCTCGGCCAAGCCCGTGCGCGAGATCGCCGGCAGTGCCGCAAACGGCGTGTACTTCACCGCGCCGTACATTCTGCCCGACACCAAGGACGACATCAAGAACTTCAAGAACCCCTTGCTCCAAAAGTACTTGGAGACTTATTTCGCGGACTACAAAGAAGCGCCGATGAGCGAGAACACCTATCGCGCCTATGACGGCATGAAGATTCTCATGAGGGCGTTTGCAAATGCGAAGTCGGTCGAGGGGCCCAAGGTCCGCGACGCTATTGAAAACATTGACGATTACGAAGGGCTGGGCGGAAAGTTCAACTTCAAGGGGGCCAAGGGCGATGGCATCAAGATCTCCAGCTTCTTCGTCATCCAAGAAGGCAAGGTGATGGAACTCGCGCCATAAGGCCGGACACACACGGGTTGGAATTCGATTCTCAACCAAACCTGCCACCAGCACGCGGGTGCTGGTGGCAGGTCGGCACCGCGCCCATAATCGGCTCGCGCCCGTTGCAGATCTGGTCAGAGATATTGGGGGATGTGGACGCTATGTTTATTCAGTTGCTGATCGGTGCCATCATGCTCGGCGGGATTTATGGACTGCTGGGCCTGGGGTACGGAATAATTTATAAGACCTCAGGGCTCTTATCATTTGCTCAGGGAGAGCTCCTGATGATCGGCGCGTTCCTGGGGTACACATTTTTCAAGCTATTCCATATGCCGTTCCTCGTCGCACTGCTGGCGACCGTGGTGATCATGTTCGTGTTTGGTTTTGTCTTCGAAAAGACCATTATCCGCACGATTCTGGGTGGCGGCGGGACTCCCATTCATGTGGTCCTTGCAACGATCGGCATCTCGATCGCGCTGCAGAACCTGGCGGCGCTGATTTGGACGAGCGAGATCAAGCAGTTCCCTCCCATCTTCAAGGTCGAATATCTTGAATTTGGCACGGTCAAAGTGGCCCCCGAGTCAATTTCAGGCATTGTCGTCGCCTTGGCGTCCATGGTCCTCCTGCATCTGTTCATGAACTACACCAAGATCGGGACCGCCATGCGAGCGGCTGCCCAGGACAGCAACGCCGCGAACGTCTGCGGGATCAACGTCTCCTTTTCCAAAGGACTGAGCTGGGCCATCTCGTCTGCTCTGGCAGCCATCAGCGGCATCATCATCGGCCCCGTCTACGGAGTCTATATGCTGATGGGCGCCTTGATCGGACTGAAAGGCTTTGCCGCCGCCGTCATCGGCGGGTACGGCAATATGTACGGCGCGATCTTGGGCGGAATGATCGTTGGGGTGATCGAGACGATGGCGGCGGGGTACCTATCGTCGAGCTACAAAGATTTCATCGCGTTTTTTGTGTTCATCGTGTTTCTCGTCATCAAGCCGACCGGCATTTTCAACGAGAAGATTATCGAATCGTAACCATTTGATGTGGGAGATGACATCTTGGCTCGTTACAAGAATTGGCTCATATCCCTGGCGTTCATCCTCGTATTCGTGGGGCTGCCCGCGGTGGTGGGGGACAACGCCTACCTGATGCTCATTCTGAGTCTATCAGGTATCTTTGTCATCGCGTCTATCGGGCTAGACCTTCTGTTTGGATATTCCGGCCAGATTTCGATCGGGCAGGCAGCGTTCTATGCGGTGGGCGCCTATACTTCCGCCATCTTGACGACCAAGCTTGGGGTCAGCGTCTGGCTCGGCATGCTCGCAGGCGGCGTGCTCGCCACCATCTTTGCGGCGCTGGTCGCGCTTCCGATCTGCAAGCTGGTGCACATGTTTCTCGCCCTGGTCACGATCGGGATCGGCGAGCTGACCCATCAGGCGATCATCAACCTGCCCGACCTGACGGGGAGCTTCACCGGCGTGCGGGCGATCCCGATGCCTCGCATCGGCGGCTATGTCTTCAATGCCTCCAGCTATTACTACATCGTGCTGGCCGTCGTCGTGCTGTCGTTGCTGGTCAAGCAACGCATCGTGGATTCCCGGATCGGACGCGCGTTCATCGCAATTCGCGAGAATACCGACGCCGCCAATGCCATGGGGATCAACGTGACGTACTACAAGGTGGTGGCATTTGCCTGCAGCGCCGCATTCACCGGCATCGCCGGCGCCCTCTACGCGCACTACATCGGCTTCATCAGCCCGGAGTCATTTACGTTGGATCAGTCGGTCTTGTTCTTGACCGCCGTGCTGTGCGGCGGGATGGGGACGTTTGTCGGCCCGATCATCGGGGCGGTCGTGATTACCGTCATCAATGAAGCCATCCAGGTGTTGGGCTCGTATCAGATGCTGGTGTACGGCATCTTCATCGTGGTTGCGGTCATCTACGTGCCGGAAGGTTTGGTGGGCGTCGTGAAAATGATTCGGAGGCATCTGCGCAAGGTGGTGAACCGTGTCGCTGATTAGCGTCGAAAACGTGACGATGAAATTTGGCGGCTTGACCGCCGTGGATCATGTCACCTTGCAGATCAAGGCGCACGACATTTGCGGGCTCATCGGCCCGAACGGTGCCGGAAAGACGACGTTGTTCAACGTCATCGCGGGATACTACAAACCGTCTGGGGGGACGATTCATTTTCAGGACCACAGAATTGACGGCCTGCACCCCTACCAGGTCAACAATCTGGGCATCGCCCGGACGTACCAGAATATCAACCTGTTTCGCAGCATGACCGTCCTGGAAAACATCATGGTGGGACGACACCCGCGGCTATCAGCGGGAATCGCGGGCAGCGTATTCCGGACGCCGGCCCAACGGAAGGAAGAAAAGGAACTCCGGGAAAAATCGATGGAAATCCTGCACATGGTCGGACTGCAGCATAAAGCCGGAGAAACCTCCAGGAACTTATCCTACGGCGAACAGCGCCGGTTGGAAATCTGTCGCGGCATAGCCAGCGATCCGATACTCCTCCTGCTGGACGAGCCGGCAGCCGGAATGAATACCAAAGAAAAATTGGAGCTGGTCGAATTCATCCGGAAGATCAGGGATTTCGGCATCACCGTCCTGGTGGTGGAACACGATATGAAAGTGGTCATGGGGTTGACCGAATACGTGTTCGTGCTGAACTTCGGCAAATTGATTGCGGAAGGACAACCGGCTGACATCCAAGCAAATCCCGAAGTCATCAAGGCATATCTGGGAGAAGATGTCTGATGCCGAACATTCTGGAAATCAACAATCTGCTGCACTCCTACGGGAAAATTCGGGCGCTGAAAGGGATCAATCTGACGATCGGAGAGGGCGAGATCGTCGCGTTGATCGGCGCAAACGGCGCGGGAAAGACGACGACCCTCCATTGTATCTCGGGGTTGTTGGGACACTTCGAAAGCGGCACCGTCACGTTCATGGGAAAGAGCCTGAATGGGATGAAGCCGCATGAAGTCTCAAAATGTGGAATCACCCAAGTGCTGGAAGGCCGGCATATCTTCCCCCACCTGACCATCAAGGAAAACCTGATGATGGGGGCGTACCTGCGCACCGACAGCACTGCGATCGATAGTGACCTCCAGAACATCTATCGCCGCTTTCCCCGGCTGCATGAACGGGAAGAGCAACTGGGCGGGACGCTGAGCGGCGGCGAACAGCAGATGTTGGCCATTGCGCGCGCCCTGATGGCCAAACCGAAGCTGATCTTGATGGATGAACCGTCCCTCGGCTTGGCGCCGCTGATCGTGAAAGAAGTGTTTCAGATCATTCGTGAAATCAACAAGGAAGGCATGCCGATCCTGCTCGTGGAGCAGAACTCGAAGGCGGCATTGAACATCGCCAATCGGGGCTATGTGTTGGAGAGCGGTGAAATCGTCATGTGCGAGAAATGTGAAGACTTGTTGAACAACGAAAACGTACGAAAGAGTTATCTGGGCGGATAAAGGTTGATCCAGAAGTGTGGTCAGGGGGGGTTCGTGACATCTAGAGAACGCGTGCTCGCGAGTCTGCGCCACGAGGAGCCGGATCGCGTTCCGATCGACCTGGGCGGGGGGACCACGGGGATCGAGGTCGAGGCCTACGACCGCCTGAAGGCCTTGCTGGGTTTCGAAAGCCGAACCAAGACCTTCGTGCGCGATCACGTCGAGGTGGACGAACCGATCCTACAGCGGTTCGGAATCGATACGCGATATGTGCGCGTCGGCGCCCCGCGAGGGTACCGGGTGCGCCTCGACCCCGACAATTCTTACCTGGATATCTGGGGCGTGCGCTGGCAAAAGCCGGCCTCGAGCCTCTACTGGGACATGGTGGCGCACCCGATCGCCGAGCCGACGATGGGGGCCCTCGCAGCCTACCGCTGGCCCGACCCCCACGATCCGGGTCGCACCGCCGGTATCGGTCAACGGGCCCGCGCCCTCCGAGAGCAGGGAGCGTATGCCGTCGTGTTGGACAACACGGGATTCGGGGCGTTTGAGCAGGGCTGGGCGCTGCGGGGCTTCGAGAATTTCTACACGGACATGGTCGCAGAGCCCCACTTTGCTGAGGCGTTGATCCAGGGCGTCGCCGACTACCAGGTCGCCCTCTACGACTATGTGCTGGCCGAAGTGGGGCCGTACCTGGACGTGGTCATGGTGGCCGAGGACCTCGGGTCACAGGATGGGCCGCTGATCTCGCCCGAGATGTATCGCCGGATGGTCAAGCCGGCCCAGAAGCGGGTCTGGCAATTCATCAAGAGCCGGACTGACGCCAAACTGTTCTTGCATAGCTGCGGCTCGGTGCGCCGGTTCATCCCGGATCTGATCGAGATCGGTGTAGACATCCTCAATCCGGTCCAGGTGGCCGCGGGGGGCATGGATCCGCACGAGCTGAAACGGGAGTTCGGCAAAGATCTGACATTCTGGGGCGGGGGGTGCGACACCCAGCGCGTGCTCACCTTCGGGACGCCTGATGATGTCGAGCGGGAGGTTCGGCGGCGCATCCGCGAGTTCGCGCCGGGCGGCGGGTTCGTGTTCAACCAGATCCACAACATCCAGCCGGGGGTCCCGCCCGAGAACGTGATGCGTATGTTCGAAACCGTTCTCGCCCACGGCGTGTATCCGCTGCGCGGATGACCGGGGCGGCGTCCGCTCCCCCGTGCGCCTCTCGCGTTGGCACGCGGCGGACAGTTACGGTAGAAGGCAGGCGCCGGGAAACGCTTGTTTAGGGCTCGGCGTGTCGGACCGCGTATGTCATAGATGATGGCGGATCGTCCACACCTGCTCCGCTGCCGATCTCGATGTCGATACCGATCTGAAGCATCGCCTGTGGTCGTTTGATCCGGGCCGCTTGTCTTTGAAACCCGACAATGCATCGCATGACCATCCTGCGACAGGCAATCTGCAAAATTCATAGTTAAGCATTGCGGATTCCCCTGCCGCACCTGCTATACTCCCGGCAATTCTGCTGCTCATTCCAGATTGGAGGGCGCCTGTGGACGAACCGGTGTTCATCGACTCGCGGGAGGAGATGGAGCAGATCCTGCAAGAGGAGGTGCTGGGCTACCTAGGGCTCGCCGGCGACGGGCAGCCGTACGTCGTGCCGCTCAATTACGCCTACGCAGCCGGGAAGATCCTGTTCCACTGTGCGCTCACGGGCCGGAAACTCGACGCCATCCGCTGCAACCCCCGCGTCTGTTTCACCGTCGGCCGGCAGATCGGCGAGGTGCGGGATCACACCGGCGCCCCGTGCCACGTCGACAGCGACAGCGTGATCTGCTACGGCCGGGCCCGACTGCTCGACGACCTGACGGAACGGGCCGCCGCGCTGAATGCCTTCAACCGCCGTTACCGGCCCGAGGTGCCCGACATCCCGCGGGAGCGAGTGGCGCAGTGCATGGCGGTCGAGATCACGATTGCCGAGATGACCGGTCGGCGGGAGCGGGACCGCCGCCGCACGTATTGGCGCGCCGCCTTCTAATCCATCAGAGAAGAGACCATGAGACGCATCGTTATTCTGATTGCGGTGGCTGTTGCGGCGATCGTGGGCTGCAGCAAGCAAGAAAAGGAACCTGCTGTCCCGCCCGCTCCGCCCACTGCGTCAGCGGCCCCTTCGCCAGCAGCGGTCGCTCCAGCGCCTGGGCCGGCGTCGGAGGCCAAAGCCGAGATCCCGGCGCGTCAATCCTCACAAGAGCAAGCCGAAGCGCGCGCTCGGAGCGAAGTGGCGGAACGCGCAGAACGCGCCAAGCTCGAGGCAGAGCGCGCAGCGTCGCTTGAAGCCCTGCGTCAACAAGCCGAAGCGCGCGCCGCGCGAGACGGCGCCGAGCGAATGCAAGCCGAAGCGCAACGACCGGTCGAAGCGGAGCGTCGATCCGAAATGCCGCGTCGCTCCGACAGGCAAACTCTACCGGAAGTGCAACGACCGGTCGAAGCAACGCTGCCCGATTTTCCCTGGCCGCCGCCCGCGCCTTCGACGCAGATCGTTCTGCCCAATTCCCTGTTTCAGGCCTCTGGAAGACCGACCCCATCGCTTTCTTCCGTGGGCGCCCAGCTTGTGGGTGCGCTCGAACAAGCCCGGTATTTCGAGTACAGCTACTATCGCGTCCCCAACGGATTCGCGCTGGTCGCGCGCCTCGAACGGATCGACCCTGATGGAACTCCGCTGCCCGAAGAGTTCCGATTCCTGCTGCCCGGATCGCAGGAGCCGTTTTCGTTAGGGGTCTACATCAAGCAACTGTTCTTCGCGCCCGAGGGGTTCTATCGACAGATCGTGATCGTCGTGACGGACCGGCCGTTTACGGCGACAGGGGAAACGCTGGACGCCCCAGCGGCAGCGCGATTGTTGAGCGGTGGGTCCAACCGCTTATCGAATGATTTCGAAACCATGCGATTCACCGAGGCACACAGGGTCAGCGCGCTCATCTATGAGTTCAGGAAGGGAGCACAGCAGGGCGATGTCTCGACCCTGACGCCCGGGCGACTGGGTGCGCGGACTCACCTGGAGCGGGCCGGCATCTACCAGGGACTCGCACGTCGCCGATGAATGTCTTCATCAGCTATCGCCGTGGCGACACGCAGGATCTGGCAGGCCGGATTGCCGACCGGATTCGTGCGCCGTGGCGACACGCAGGATCTGGCAGGCCGGATTGCCGACCGGATTCGTGCGGTCCCGGAAGTCGATCGCGTCTTCATCGACGTGGACGGCATCGAGCCGGGGGCAGACTTTGCGTTGAAGATCCAGACGGCTCTCGCCGAGAGCCCCATCTGCATTCTCTTGATAGGGCCGCAATGGCGCGGCGCTCACGCAGGCGGCGGAACGGCGAGGATCTTCGAGGATCGGGATTTTGTACGGCTGGAGGCGGCGGCGGCGCTGGCGAGCGAGCAGAAGGTGCTGCCGGTCCTTGCGAACGGCGCCCCCATGCCCCAGACGGAAGAGCTTCCAGAGGACCTCCACCGGCTTCCGCGCATCAACGCTTTGTCCATTCGACATTCGTACTTCGATCACGACATCGAGTACCTGATCGATGTGCTCTTGTCGCGAAAGAAGCCGGCGAAGGTCACGTCCTATCTGAGACGCCACCCATTCCAGGCGGGCGTCCTTCGGGCCCTCGCGGGAGCTTGTTCTGCGCTGGCCGTGCTGGTCATCGGGGCGGGCGTGCATGGAGCGCTCACGAAAAGGTCATTGGAGGAAAGCCTGGGAGGGGCCGGCCAGGTCTGGCTGCTCATTCTCGGCCTGCTCGTGAGCGGCGTCTTGGTCGCGCTGCGCATCCGTCCCAGACGGCGGTCGTCCCACGGTGGAAGATTGCCTTGACCGGCCGCGGTCCGGCTGATAGCGTCCGGCCTCGTATCGGGGCTGCAGGGGAGAGAGAACACGGCGGGCGAATAGAGGAGGCCACGGATGGAGTATCGAAAGGTGGGGCGCACCGGGCTGAAGGTCTCGAGCTTCTGCCTCGGCACGATGATGTTCGGGCGGCAGGTGGACGAGCCGGAATCCCTGCGGATCATCCGGCGTGCGATCGACAACGGGGTCACCTTCATCGACACCGCCGACATGTACGACAACGGGGGGACGGAAAAGATCCTGGGCAAGGCCATCAAGGGGAGCCGCGACTCTCTGGTCCTTGCCTCCAAGGCGGGGCACCTGCGCCGGCTGGCCCCCAAGTACGGCGAGCAGACGGTCGCCGGCCCCCGCGATCTGGCGCGCCCCCGGCCGTTCCATTCGTGGCCCGGGGGGGACGAGGTGGGCCCCAACGACATGGGCCTCTCCCGGAAGCACATGCTGCAGGCGGTGGAGAGGATCCTCACGCGGCTCGGGACGGATTACCTCGACATCTACTACGCTCACATGCCGGACTACGACACGCCGCTTGACGAGACCCTCCGAGCGATGGACGATCTTGTGCGACAGGGCAAGGTGCGGTATCTGGGGTGCTCCAACTTTCGCGCCTTCCAGCTCTGCAAGGCCCTCTGGCTGAGCGACAAGCACAATCTCGCCCGCTGGGACATCATCCAGCCGCCGTTCAATCTGCTGGCGCGGGACATCGAGTACGAGCTGCTGCCTCTCTGCCTCGAGGAGGGGATCGGCGTGGCGGTGTTCAGCCCGATGGCGGCCGGCTTCCTCTCCGGCAAGTACGAGAAGGGGAGGCCGCCCATCGAGGGGCGGCGGTTCAGCATGGCGAAGCAGGGGTTCCGATACAACGAGAAGTACTGGACGGATCTCGACTTCGACGCGGTGACGCGGCTGCAGCAGATCGCCGCGGATCACGGCAAGAGCCTGCCCCAGTTCGCCCTGGCCTGGGTGCTGAACAAGAAAGGCATCACGTCGATCGTCTGCGGGGCCACGTCGGTGGAGCAGCTGGAGCAGAACATGGGGGCGGTCGATCTTCGCCTGTCACAGGAGGAACTGGAGGCTTGCGACGAGGTGTGGCATTCCCTCCACCCGCCCCGGCTCTTCTATGGACGGTAGGGAGAGAGAATTCGGAGTCTGAGAGCGATCTAGCGTGGAGGAGCCCTTACCCATCACACGGAGGAAGGTATCATGTCTATGCGGACCAAGCTATGCCTCTGGCCGACCATCTTCTGCCTCCTGCTCGTCATGACGGTTCCTGTCTCTGCCGGCGAGAAGCTTTTCAAGATCGGTGGCCTGGCTGCGCTGCAGCTAGGGTTCGGCCGATCGATGGACACGGGGGCGAAGGTAGCCATCGACGAGATCAATGCCGCGGGCGGTGTTGACGGGTACAAGATGCAGATGACCTGGCTTGACACGGAGGCGTCTCCCTCCATCGGCCGGACACTGGCACAGCGCTTGATCTTCAACGATCGTGTGGATGCCATCCTGGGGTGCCATTCCAGCACTGTCGTCCTCGCCACGGCTGACCTCATGGCCCAGAACCAGATCCTTGACATCGCCATGGGCAGCGCCCAGAAGGTGACGGAGCTGAACAACCCCTGGATCGTGCGTGTCCGCGAGAACGATCTCCTGACAGGGAAGGTCCTGGCCAACTACATGGTGGATAAGGAGAATCTCAAGAAGATCGCGGTCATCTTCATGTCCGAGCAGTACGGCATGGGGGGCCGCGACAACCTGGTCACCGCGCTGGAGGCGAAGAAGCTGAAGCTGGTGGCGGCGGAAGCGCACAACCAGGGGGACAAGGACTTCACCTCACAGCTGCTCAATGTGAAGAAGGCGGGGGCCGACGCCCTGGTCTTGATCTCCGGGGTTCCCGATCTCGGCATCATGGTCAAGCAAGCTCGTCAACTCATCCCGAACGTGAAGATCTTCATGTCGTCCGTCGGGGCGACGAAGCCCTTCATGGATGTCGCCGGGGAAGCCGCGAACGGCACGTTCGCCGTGGTCACTTACACAGAAACGAACCCGGACGCGAAGGTGCAGAAGTTCATCTCGGCCTTCAAGGCCAAGCACGGCACGCCGCCCCTCGACTTCTTCTCTGGCCTCTCCTATGACGCGATCTACATGCTGGCGCAAGCGACCAAGAAGGCCGGCGGCCCCGCCAATCACGCCAAGATGCGGGACGCCTTCAAGGAGATCAAGGGTTATGGCGGGGCGACCGGCCTGACCTACAGCGTAGCGCCGAACGGCGAAAGCGTGCACGAACTGATTCTGATCACCTACGAGAACATGAAGCACAAGGTCATCATGAAGGTGTCCGGAGAGTAGGCATGAGCAAGTGCGGATAGTGCGGAGTCGGGGAGAGTGGCCAGGAGGGCACTCTCCCCATCCTTTTGCCCACGGAAGGGACGATGGGAATTTTCTTGCAGCAGCTCGTATCGGGGCTGGCGCTGGGATGTGTCTACGGGCTGATCGCGCTGGGGTATAGTTTTCTGTTCAACGCGGTTGGTCTGATCAACATCGCCCAGGGCAGCTTCGTCATGGTCGGGGCATTCATTTACGGCGTGACCCTTACCAACCAGCTCCACCTTCCCTTCGCGGTGTCCTTGCCGGTGTTGATGGTAGGCATGGGCCTCTTCGGGATGCTCTGCGAGCGCTTCTTCTTTCGCCCGTTCAAGCGCGCGCATCTCCGGACGGTTCTGGTAAGCCTGGTGGCGCTTGGCATGCTCCTCGGAAACCTCGCCCTGATCGTCTGGGGCCCCTACCCGCAAGGCACGAAAGGCCTCTTCGGCCAGGCGAATTTGCAGATCGGGTCGGTCTCCATCTTCTATCAATCCATCTTCATCATCGTCGCCACGGGGCTGCTCCTGATCCTGCAGGACTATATGTTCAAGCGCACGATGCTGGGCAAGGTCATGCGCGCGGTCGCGCTGGACAAGGATACGGCGGCGCTGATGGGTGTCGAAACCGACAGGGCGATCTCCCTGATCTTCGCCTACAGCTCCATTCTGGGGGGGATCGCAGGGATGCTGATTGCGCCGTTCTTCTCCATCGATCCCTTTCTGCAGAATATCGGATTCAAGGGATTCGGGGCGTGCATCATCGGCTCGTTCTCGAGCATCGGGGGGGCCATGGCCGGCGGCGTGCTGCTGGGACTGGTCGAAACCCTGGGCGCCGCCTATATCTCTTCCCTCTACAAGGACACCATCGCCTTCGTGCTCATCATCGCGTTTCTCCTTTTCCGTCCGGAAGGCCTTTTCGGCACGCGCACGGAAGAGAGCGGCCTCTAAGCCGAAGGAGGATAGACTTGACCAGGACCGGCATCCGCAACGGGACGACCATCGCGCTCTTCGCCCTGCTGGGCCTCGTCCCGGTGGTCACGTCTGCCCCCTACGTCATCTTTGTCCTGAACACCGTTGCCATCAACATCATCCTGGTCCTCGCCTTGAACCATATCCTGGGCTTTGCCGGCCAGGTCTTCCTGGGGACGATCGCTTTCTTTGCGGTGGCGAGTTACACGTACGGGCTGCTCTACGCCAAGCTGGGCTGGGGATTCTGGGCCTCGCTGCCGTTCACTATCCTCGTCACGGGCCTGCTCTCTCTGCTGATGGGGATCCCGACCCTCCGGGTGCGCGGGGCCTATCTCGCCCTCATGTCCATGGGATTCATTATTGTGGTGGGGGACGTCCTGAAGAATTGGATGTCCTTCACTGGAGGCGTCTGGGGAATCCCCGGCATTCCCCGTCCGGTGCTGGGGGGCTTCGTGCTCGTCGAGAACCTCCACATGTTCTATCTGTGCTGGGCGTTCGCCTTCGGGCTGGCCTGGCTGACTCTCCTGATAGAAGACTCCCGCTTCGGGAGGGCGTTCAAGGCGGTCCGCGACGACCAGTTGGCGGTGGAGATGGTGGGCGTCTCCTCCACGTACCTGAAGGTGCTGGCCTTTGTCCTGTGCGGGGTCTACACCGGCATCGCGGGGGCCCTCTTCGCCTCCTTCAACGTCTTCATCAGCCCCGAGATCTTCACCTTCAACTACAACGCGATCTTTCTCTGCATGCTCATCGTGGGCGGTCTGTCCTCGGTCCCGGGGTCCGTACTGGGAGCGATCCTGCTGACGGCTGCCATCGAGGTCCTTCGCCCCCTGAAGGAGAAGTATCTGACGGTCTTCGCGCTGCTGATCATCCTCATCATGCTGTTCGAGCCCGGCGGGCTGGTCGTGTTCATCGAGAATGCGGTCCAGCGCCTCTTCCGCCGATGGGGCAGGCCAAGAGGGACGGCTCCCATGGGAGGGAACGCCCGTGGCTAGCCTCTTGGAGGTCAGGAACATCAGCAAGCACTTCGGCGGTGTCAAGGCGGTGGACGAGCTGTCCTTCGATATCCCGCAGGGGGGACTGCAGGCTATCATCGGGCCCAACGGGTCCGGAAAGACCACCTGTATCAACCTGATCACGGGGTGCTATCAACTGACGGGTGGAGCGGTCTCCTTCGGCGGACATCGGATCGACGGGTTGTCCCGTGAGCGAATCGTGCAAACGGGGCTCGCCCGGACCTTTCAAAACCTCCGCCTCTTCGAGACGTTGACCGTGCTCGACCATGTGTTGATGGGGCAGTTCCGCCACAGCCGGGTGGAATTCCTGCGCACGATCCTGGGGACTCGTGCGAGCAAGCGGGAGAGCCGGGAAGCGCTGGAGCGCTCCTGGGAACTCCTGGAGCTGGTCGGCCTGAAGGATAAGGCCCATCTGCTGGCCAAGAGCCTCCCCTATGGCCCGCGGCGGTTGCTCGAGATTGCCCGGGCCCTGGCCACACAGCCGACACTCCTCTTCCTGGATGAACCGGCCGCCGGCATGTCGGAGGAGGAGATCGACCGGGTGATCGATCTGGTGCGCACGATCCAGAAGCGCGGCATGACAATCCTCCTGATCGAACACCGCATGCGTCTGGTGATGAATGTCTCCGAGCACATCATCGTCCTGAACTACGGGAAGAAGATCGCCGAAGGCTCCGCCAAGGAAATCCAGGAGAACCAGGAGGTCATTACGGCCTACCTCGGGACGCAACACGAGAAGGTGGGGTAGATCAGGATGCTGAGACTTCAGAGTGTGGAGGCCGCATATGGGAGCGTCCGCGCCCTCTTCGGGCTCTCGCTGGAAATCCGGGAGCGCGAGGTCGTCTGCATGATCGGTGCGAACGGAGCCGGCAAGACCACGACCCTGCGAGTCGTCACTGGAGCCTTGCGGCCCACCCAGGGAGAGATTCAATTCCTGGGGCGGCCGATCGCCAGCCTCCGGATGTCGGAGATCGTCCGGCTGGGGATCTCCTGCGTTCCGGAAGGCCGCAAGGTCTTCAGCACCATGACCGTGCAGGAGAACCTGGAGATCGGCGGCTACATCCGCCGCCACGACAAGCGCTGGCTGGCGGATACGATGGAGCAGATCTTCACCTACTTCCCGATCCTGCGGGACCGGCGAACCCAGCTGGCGGGAACACTCTCGGGCGGTGAGCAGCAAATGCTGGCCCTGGGGCGGGCCATGATGTCCCGGCCCAAGCTCATGCTGCTGGATGAGCCCTCGATGGGCCTGGCGCCCCTGATGGTGGAGCGGACGTTCGAGGCGATCCAGAACATCGCCAAGGCGGGTACCACCATCCTGCTGGTGGAGCAGAATGCCCGCATGGCGCTCACGGTCGCGGACCGGGGCTATGTCGTGCAGATGGGGCGGATCGTGATGAGCGATACGGCCGGCGGGCTCTTGCAGAACGATCAGGTGCGGCAGACATATCTCGGCATCGGGGCGCGAAAGGAGGATCCATGAAAGAGCATCTTGCGACACTTGTGGAGGAATACTCGGTACTGAACGCCCCGACCGGATATGAACAGCCCGTGATTCGCCGTCTCCGCGACCATCTGCGGCCGCTCTCGGACGAGTTCCAGATCGGGGTGAACGGGAATGTCTATGCCCGCAAGCAAGGAAAGCGACCGGGGCTGACGCTGATGATCGCCGCCCACATGGACGAAGTGGGCTGCGTCGTCCGCGACATCGATCCCAGCGGCATGATCCGCTTCCACAAGGTCGGGAACTTCGGCGACTCGTGGCTGGCAGGAGCGCGGGTTCGGATCAAGGAGATCCCCGGGGTCATCGGGATCAAGTCGGCCCACCTGATGAGTGACGAGGAAAAGCGGACGGCGCTTCCCCACCACAGCCTCTATATCGACGTCGGGGCGCGGAATGCCGATGAAGCGGAGGCCATGGGAATCGGGATCGGGGATCCGATCGCCTTCGACGTCGCCTTCGAAAGATTTCACAATCGGGACTACCTGTGCGGCAAGGCCCTCGACAACCGGGTCGCCTGCGCGGTGCTGGTGGCCCTCATGGAGCGCCTCAGCGACGGAGACTTCCCGGGGACGGTGTGGGCCGTGGGGACAGTGCAGGAAGAGCGGGGGCTGGCCGGAGCACGGACCGCCACGCACTTCACGAAGCCCGATTGGTTCATTGCGCTGGATATTGCCCTGGCGACGGATGGGCCGGAGAATCCTCCAAGCTACAAGCCGGTCCGGCTGGGGGGAGGCGTCGTCGTCGACCTCGTCGACTTCGGGGAAACCTGCAAGCTCGGCTACTATGTCCACCCCGGGCTGAAGGCGGTTGCGTTCCGGACCTGCGCCGAGAAGGGCATCCCGGTCCAGCAGCAGACGGTATACGGCGGTTCTTTCACCGACGCCGCAGGGGTGTCTCGGGAGTTGACTGGCGTGCCCAGTCTCTCCCTCGGGATGCCCGCCCGCTACGTCCACGCCCCCTCCTCGGTCTGTCACCTCGATGACGTCGTGGCCTGCCTCCAGCTCGTCGAAGACATGATCCGGAGAGGCGTGGCGAAGAAGGATCTCGATTTCCTCCAGGAGCCGTGAGGGGTTGACGCAAAGGCTATGCCCGATACTCTCGCCGGCTCTGCGGCCATCGATCCGTGCATGGCCCCTAGAGTGGAAGACCGATAGCGCTCCGAACTTATCGCAGCCCAACAGGAGGATTCCGCCCATGAAAGACTGGAACGTCTCGACGCTGCGCGCGGAAGACCGCGCCCATCTCCTCCACCCCCTCCAGCACCCGGCGGACCACGCCACGCCCCACATCTGGGTCAAGGGCCACGGGTGCGTCCTCACGGACATTGACGGCCGGGAGTACCTGGACGGCCTGTCCTGCCTCTGGAACGTCAACGTGGGCCATGGACGCACGGAGCTGGCCCAGGCCGCCGCCGAGCAGATGGCGACCCTGGCCTACGCGACGAACTACGTCGGCTCCTCCAACGTGCCGGCGATTCAACTGGCCCAGCGCTTGACCGAGCTCGCCTATCCGAACCTCGTCGCCACCTTCTTCGCCAGCGGCGGCGCGGAAGCCAACGAGAGCGCCTTCAAGACCGCCCGCTTCTACTGGAAGGCGCTGGGGCGCCCGGACAAGGTCAAGATCATTGCCCACCAGTATGGCTACCACGGGGTCACCTTGGCCGCCATGAGCGCCACCGCCGTCCCGGGGTACGCCAAGATGTTCGAGCCCCGCGTCCCCAACTTCATCCACACGGCCACCCCGTATGCGTACCGCCTCGAGGGGGTGCAGCCGGGCGAGACCGTGGGGCAGGCCGCGGCGCGCATGTTGGAAGAGACCATCCTGCAGGAAGGCCCCGAGACGGTGGCCGCCGTCATCGCCGAGCCCGTCCAGGGGGCGGGGGGGGTCATCGTCCCGCCCGACGACTACTTCCCCCTGCTCCGCCAGATCTGCACCAAGCACGACGTCCTCTTCATTGCGGACGAGGTCATCACCGGGTTCGGCCGGACCGGGGACTGGTTCGCCCTGACGCGCTGGGGCGTCCAGCCCGACATCCTCGCCTTCGCCAAGGGGATCACCAGCGGGTACCTCCCGCTCGGGGGCATCATGGTGTCACAGCCCATCGTGGAGGCGATGCAGGCGGCTCCCTACGCCGACCGCTGGATGCACGCCTACACCTACTCCGGCCACG